>JAJDDA010000024.1 GCA_029260535.1 Phycisphaerales bacterium
CTTCCGTCCCCACCTGCCTGCTGTGCCTTGCTTCGCGATGCTTCCGATCGTGGTCACGGGATGGTTCAGGGAGGAACGATCCACGAGACCTCGGCAACCGCGGTCGAAGTGGCGTCGAGCGGTCCCTGGTGCAGCACCGTGACCGTGACCCGGATCGGGAACCGATCGACGGTGATCTCTTCCGCACCCGCTGCGGCTGGTGTGAAGTGCGCATCGGGCAGCACCGTGGTGAAATCACTGAAATTCACCTTCTCAACGCGCACGTGCTGCGACCACTCGGTCAGCGAGAACGTCTCGTCGTCGTCGTCGAGCGCCAGATCACCGGTCCAGGTCGTCTGGTTGATGATGTTCGCAAAGGCGTCGATCGGACCGTCGAAGCGCTGCGTGAAGGCGAGCGTCGTGGTGGCGCTGCCGAAGAGCGCGCCGTCGAAGTCATCGAGGTCGTCGTAGTCGAACCCGAGGATCTCGAACGTGACCGGGTCGATGAAGATCTCGTTGACTTCAGGGCCCCAGCCCTGGAAGCCGGTGTGGTTGTCGGGGTCCTCGAAGTACACACCACCGGAGAATTCATCGTGGCGGGGGAACCGCCGCATCATCTCACGGAGCTCGTTGGCGAGGAACGTCGCGGTTGAGGTGTTCGTGGACCAGGCGTTCTTCTGGAGGAAGCTGGTGTTCGCCTCGATAGAGGCCAGCACGCCGACGCCAACGATCACCGTGGCCAGCGAGGTCTCGATTAGGGTGAAGGCGGGTCTGTGTGAACTGATTCGGCGCCTTCGCCTATCGATCGTGATTGCCATCGCGTGAACTCCTCCGCAGGCGCCGACCGGTGAAGATGGCGCCAGGTGCAGAGGAAGCATCGGTTATCCCACAATCTGGCTCATCTTGAAGATGGGCAGGATGATGGCCATAGCGATAAATCCGACGATCGATCCCATTATGATGATCATGATGGGCTCGATCATGGACGTCACGGCCTTGATGTTGTCCTTGAGCTGCTTGGAGTAGAAGTCCGAGATCTCGGCGAGCACCTCGCCCAGCTTCCCGGACTCTTCGCCGGCGGCGATCATCTGCACCACCGCCTTGGGCAGCAGCGTCGAAGCGGCCAGGGGCGTTGCGATCTTCTTGCCCTCTTTCACATTCGCGTACACCGTGCGCCACATCCGCTTGTACTGGCGGTTGCCGGCGATCTCGCTGGTGATCGCGATCGTGTCGAGCATCGGGACGCCGGCGTTGATCAGTTCGCCCATCGTTTGCAGCGATCTGCTGATGTAGAGCGAGCGGAACATCTTCTTCATGATCGGGATCGACAGCTTGAGTCGGTCGAGCCATTCCTGCCCGATGTCGGTTTTCAGGAAGAAGAAGAGCGCCGTTCCACCGGTGGCGATCGAGCCGATCAGGATCGGCCATTGCGAGACCATGAAGTCGGACAAGCCCAGCAGGAAGAGCGTCTGCGCCGGGAGCGCGTCCTCTTTGCCTTCAAAGACTCCGGCGAATTTGGGCAGCACGAAGACCAGCAGGAAGATCGTCACACCGACGGCCATCGTCCCGATGATCGCCGGGTAGATCATCGCGCCGATGACCATCTTCTTTGTCTCGATCTGCTGCGCCAGGTTCTGCGCGATCCGCTGGAGCATGTGCGCGAACGAGCCGGAGACTTCCGAGGCGCGGACCATGTTGACGTAGAGCGGGTTGAAGAGCTTGGGGTGCCGCTGGATGGCTTCGGAGAATTGCCGACCGGCCTCAACGTCCGACTTGAGGCTCTGGATGACGCGTTTGAAACCGGAGTGTGTGGTCTGATCGACGATCCCGTCGAGCGCCGCGCGGAGGCTGATGCCGGCGTGGATCATCACCGCGAGCTGTGTGGTGAAGTCCAGCACGTGCTTCATGCCGGGCTTGCCGTTGTTGAGTTCCTTGAGCTTCCTGCCCAGCGCCGAGCCGCCGATACCGGCCTGCACCGGGGTGAGGTCGAGCACGTGCCCGCCCTGGTTGCGCAGCGCCGCCGCCGCGTTGACGGCGGAGTCGGCGCTGACGACCCCCACGGTGACCTGACCGTTGTTGTTGCGGACCTGGTAGCGATAATTGGGCATGGTTGGGCTCGGTGCTCGTGCTTCGGTGTTGACGCGTCCGTTCGTGAGGTCCTGTTAGGCTGCGAGCTGGCGCTGGAGCTTCTCCGGGTACGCCGCCTGCGCGATCGCATCCTCGCGGCTGATCATCCCGTTGAAGTGCAGCTCGGCGATCGCCGTGTCCAGCGAGCACATCCCGCTGGCGCGGTTGGTCTCGATGACATTGGGGATCTCGAACGTGCGGGCCTCACGGATGATGTTCCGCACGGCGGCGGTGCACAGCAGGATCTCGACCGCCGGGACCATGCCCTTCTGGTCGACGCGTTTGAAGAGGGTCTGCGACACGACCGCCTGCAGCGTGTTGGCGAGCATCGACCGGATCTGGTTCTGCTGCGCTGCCGGGTACATATCGATGACACGCTCGACCGTCTGGGAAGCGTTGACCGTGTGGAGTGTTGAGAGGACCAGGTGACCGGTCTCGGCGGCGGTGATCGCCAACGCCGCGGTCTCGAGGTCGCGCATCTCGCCAACGAAGATGATGTCCGGATCCTGACGCAGCGCGTGCTTGAGACCCGACGAGAAGCTGAGCATGTCAGCGCCCAGTTCCCGCTGCTCGATGAGCGAGTGCGAGGATTCGAAGGTGTACTCGATCGGATCTTCGAGCGTGATGATGTGCTTGCGGTACCGCTCGTTCATCGCCTGGATCATCGCGGCGAGCGTCGTTGATTTACCCGAACCCGTGTCGCCGGTGACGAGCACCAGGCCTCGGGGCAGGTAGGTCAGCCTCGCGATGACATCGGGAAGGTTCAGGTCGTCCAGCGGCGGGACCTCGGTCTTGATCATTCGCATCGACAGCGCCAGGCCGTGCCGCTGCTTGTGGCAGTTGACGCGGTAGCGGCCCAGATCCTCGATCGCGTACGAGAAGTCCGCATCGCGAACCTTCTTAAAGGACTCGATCGAGGTCGCTGTTGCGATCTGCTCGAACATCGCCTTGACCGTTTCCGCATCGCAAACGGGGTAGTCCATCGGGGTCATCGCGGTGTGGACCCGCATGACAGGGGGGTGACCGGCGGCGATGTGGATATCAGAAGCGCCGTGCTCATTTGCTTTGCGCAGGATTTCGTCGATGTTCATGCCTTCAGGCTCCCGTGGCGAGTGTGTGGGCGGCTCGTGGATTGATCTGCGCCCGGGGGAATATCGACGATGAGAGGGCCCGGGATCACGACCCCCCGGTCTGGGTTGGGCCGGGAGCGCCGGTCGGATGGGTTGCGCCGGTTGTGGGATCAGATCGGTCGTTCCTGAAGCCTGAAGGCGGATCGTCTGCCGGCTGCTCATCGAATCTGAGGATCGGGGGAACCGGTCCTGAGGTCGCGCGTCTCTATCGGACGTGTCGCCCATGGCCTTTGGCGAGAGTGATCCCGCGGCCCCTCGATTGAGGGTGGTTGCAGGAAAGTTTGTGATTGATAACTTACAGCGAGTCAGACCACCGGCCGCAGGCCTATGCCGCACCGGCCTCTTTCTGATGGCACCGACTCGTGGGAAGGTTTGCAGCAATGGCAGTATCCAACCCAGTGTTTACAGGTTCTGCGATGTCAGGGATAGCACCGATGGATTCTGTCTCAACAAGCGGAAATACGAGCGATATGCCGGTGGTCGTGACGACGCTGAGCCGCCGCTCAGGATTGCGGATCGAAGAGCGCAAAGTCCTCGCCAAGCGTCTCGAACGGCTGACCCCGCGCGAGCGTGAGGTCGCGTACGCGGTATTCCTGGGAGGCGACAACGAAGCGCTCGCGAGCAAGCTCTGCATCGCGATGCCCACCCTGCGGACACACCTGATGCGGATCAACCAGAAGCTGGGCACGACAAGCAAAGGGGACATTGTTCAATACGTTGCGATGTCCCTGCTCGACGCCTATCGAAAAGGCTCCATCACGGCGTCGTCCTCATGAGCAAAGCAGAGGACTCGGCAAGAGTTGCGCATGTCTTGTTGAAGTGGAGAAAGAGACGAAGAGGTTCGAAAATCATCGTTTTCGATGATGACAGGAACAAGCAGAAAACGACAATGCCAGTAAGTTTGCAGGCACTCATCAGGGCTTGCACGTCCTGACAGGGGGTGTGCGGCCTGCTTCACGATGACCGTTGGTCAGCCTGGACGGTGTTGAGAGAACAACTTGAATCGAAGAGAAACGACCTGCCCGTCCGATAATACGAGCAGGAAGATGGAAGTAATAAATCCGCGCAGAGAGGGAAAAAGGGAAGACGAATCGTGAACGGGCCGATAGTCGGGTCCCGGAATCGATGCCTTTATGACGCTCAGGTGGGCGCCGATGAGTTGAGGGATCAGAAAAACCGTTTGTTGCCGGACGTGTGACGAGCACACGCGAGGCATGTGATAGATGGAACCCGCAGGCGATTGTTTCGTCTTGGGTCAAGAAACGTTGGATTCGTGGGGCAGCGTCGCAACGTACGAGCGACGCTCGCCTCCAGAAACGATACGCGGGGTTGCGCCGCAACCCTCTATTCAGCTTTGAGAAAGGAAACTCAAATGATGTGGAAGACAGCAACAGCGACAGCGCTGGCGACATTCGCCGGACTGGCGTTGACGTCAACAGCAATGGGCGCTGCCGGCGATCTCACGCCGGTCCAACCCGTTACGGGCAACGCCGAGGCGGTCAGCGCCGGCGAAACCGGTGACACCGCACTGATCCTCCTCGCACCGACCGCGGTCGGTACGAATGTGGTTGGTGGTTACGGCATTACCGGCACGTTCCAGATCCAGCTTCTGGACAACGCCGGCGCCAACATCGGCGCGGCCATTAACATCCCCGCTGCGGACACCACCGAGTCCGTCGACGCCGGCGCCGCCGGCGATGTCGAGTCGGGCGATATTGTCCAGATCGACGTCGGCCCGACGCTCCAGCTCTTTGGTGGCGCCGCGTTCGGTTTCGACATCATTCTGAATGATGGCGACGCCTCGTTGGATTCACTCACGCTCAACGCCGACGGTTTCCCGATGGGCGGCGGCGACGACTCCGACACGCTGGACATGACCTACGAGATCAACCGGATTGCATCCACGATCTCGCAGGTGCTCATCAACGATGGTGACGATGACGGCGACGACGACGAGCTGTTCATCGTTGGCAACTTCAACCCGCTGAACCCCGACGGTTCGGGTGTCAACAGCTTCGTCTTCCCGACGAACGCTGGCGTTGCCAACCCCAACAACACCACCAACGGCGCCCTGAGCGTCGCTGACTTCGAGTTCGACAACGGCGCCACCGGCACGTTCGCGAACTTCGGCGCCAACGAGTTCGGCTCCGCCGACGCGCTGGCCAACAACCAGACCTTCATCAAGATCAACATCGGCGACCCGACCATGTCCGGTCTCAGCATCGGCGACGTGGTCCGCATCGCGTCCGGTGGCGACGTGACCGACGGCACCGGCACCTTCACGGGTGGCGAGGTCGCGATCACCGCGCTCACACCGCTGTCGATCGATAGCGCCGCGTGGACACTGGCCGTCGGCCAGGGCGCCACCGTCGCCGCTTCGCTCCAGGTCTCCATGAACCTCGCCGTCAGCGCCGCTGGCGACGCGACGTTCTGGGACGGCCTCGTCCGCTCCAGCGGCACGATGACCGATCTTTCCGTTACCGCCGCCGCCATCGATGGCGCCGACAACACCAAGATCAACCTGACAGTCATGTCAGGCGGCACAGACGAGATCGCCGCTGACGGCCTTGAAGGCGACGGCACCGCAATGGATCACGGCGACAGCTTCGACATCGAAGTCGACGCCATGACCGGCACGCCCCCGTCAGACATCTTCGGCAACGCCCTCACCGGCACGTTCGATGTCGATGTCACCGATGGCATCGCTCCGACTCAGGGCGGCGCTCTCGCCGGCCTGGACCTCAACGCGGACGGTTCACTCGACGCGTTCGCGATGGCCTTTGATGAGGCGATGGATGTTTCCGGCGGCGCTCCCGCTGGCTTCACGCTCACCAAGCTTGCCGCAACGGTTCACCCCTACTCGCTCTTCCTGACCAACCTCGCCACCGGCGAGTTTGATCCGACCGCTGTTGAGAACGAGGCCACGATCGTGATCGCCGGCGACATGACCGACGAGTTCGCGGCCACCACGTTCGGCGTCGACAGCGACGACACGGACAACCGCCTCTCGACCAACAACGTCGTGATCGTTTCGTTCGATCCCGCCGCTGCTGCGTTCCAGGACGCGATGATGAACGACGCCACCCCCGGCACGTTCGACGTCAACTGGGCCACCGCCGCGTTCGATGCGGCGACCGCTGGTCTGGCCGATGGCAGCGGCAACGCTCCTGGCGCCGACCTGGCAGCGACCAACATCTCGCAGGAAGAGGCCTCCCCGCTTCTTTCGCAGGTCAACCACAACACGGGTGACAACGAGGTCGGCGGTTCCCAGCGAATCACCGAATCCGATGGCACCGCTGGTGACGCCGCCAACAACAACGTTGGTCGCTTCCTCTTCAATGAGCCCCTGCATGTTGGCAACACCACCGCGAACATCGATGAGACCCGTTTCCGCTTCGGTAACGGCGCTGGCGACCTGTTCGCTGGTGGCGATTTCGACGCCGTCGAGGGTGCGGGCAACAACATCGTTGCTCTCTCCGATGGCTCCGGCTCCGGCTTTGATGTCGGCGACTCCGCCTCGATCCTCAGCACCAGCGGTGTCGAAGACGCCAACGGCAACGAGTTCGGTGCGACCACCGCTGGTCTCGCTGTTGGTGACGCGACCGCTCCTTACATCCCGCTCCAGCTGGATGTGAACGGCGCGACCATCATCTCCGCCTTCCTGGTGGATCAGGACGCCGACGGCTTTGCCGACATCGTCCGCATGTTCTTCACCAAGGACGTCGCCAACGTTGTTGACGACGCTGATTTCTCCGTCGCCGGTGTCGCTCAGATGGACATCAGCGTCGCGGTCAGCGGCAACATCATCACGATCACGCTCCCGACGCTTGCGATCTCCGCATCGTCACCGGTCAACGTGACCTACAACGGCGCCGCGGCTACAGAGCCGATCGCCGACGCCAGCGGCAACGCGGTTGACGCGGTCAACTCCACCTTCTCGGTGGAAGCGATCCCGACTCCCGACTCCGCTGGTGAGTTCACCTCGGTGATGAACATCGCCGGCACGATCACCGGTCCCGACGGCGCACCTGCGCAGGCCGGCACCAAGGTCTTCGGCTTCATCGCCGTTCCTGTGATCAAGTCCGTCTCCGGTTCGTCCAGGAGCGGCATCACCTTCACCAACGATGACAGCTCGTCGCTCGAAGCGTGGACCAACTGGCTCCTCGGTATCGAGTCCACGATCTACCTCTACGATGATCAGGGTGACATGTTCTTCGAGAACTACAAGGATGACGAAGGCCAGGATTCGCTCCAGTTTGTCACCGCTCGCTTCAACGCCAACGGCTCGACCTGGACCGCCAAGGGGACGACGACCTCCGGCGGCGCCGACTCCACTCCTGCTGCGGTCAGCACGAGCAACGGCACAACGACCTCCGGCTGGGATGTTCTCCGCTCGAGCGACGGCACCGCCCGTTCGCTCATGGACAACGGCTTCGATGTCGGCGGCCAGCCCATCGCCTCCTCGGCGGTTCTGCTGGACGACGATGGCGGCTTCCTGCTGCACATGACCGCTCCTGAGGCGATCTTCAACGGCTCGAGCCGTTTGAACGCCGAAGGCTGGCCCGTGATCGTGGTTGTTGAACTCACCACCGGTGAGCGCTTCATCTGCTCGAGCCTGACCAACGGTGCTGACAACCAGGGCCCGATCCTCTTCGGCGCCTCGCAGCTTGACCAGGACTCGAACGGCGCCGCTCTGGCGGACCTCCCGTTCAACATCAACCTCGCCACCAACGTGAGCCAGAGCATGGCCTACGGCGGCTGGAACCTGATGGGCGTCAATAACAACTCCGGCTTCGCCGACAAGAGCAGCGATATCCCCGATATCCTGCCCCGTGGCGTGGTTGAGGACAACGTTATTCTCGGCACCGACATCGACCTGGACAACATCTTCGCCATGAACCAGTTCCCCTGGTTCTCCGATACCAACGGCGACGGTGACTGGACCAGCTCTGATGACGGCAATCCCTTCGATGGCATCTCCATCGATATCAACTGCCTCGACTTCATCGCCTTCACGATGACCAGCGATGGTGTGCAGGTCGCAAGCCCTGCCGCTCCCGGTGGCATCACCAACTTCACCGGTGGTTACGGCTTCGGCCTCTTCAACGGTGACACTGGTGCTTGGGGCACGTTCATGTTCGGTGCTGATCGTGGCACTGGCACGACGTTCAACTCCGGCGATGTCGCGGATCTCAACAACAACGCCACCCTTGGCTGGATCCTCAACACGGCTGCGACCAGCGAAGCCTCGGGGACCTTCCTCGTCAACAACGGCGCCGACTTCAACATCGAGTTCAACCGCACCAGCGGTAGCGATGTTGATGTCACCACCTCGGCTCTGCCCGGTGGCGTCGGCGATCAGGATGGCGTCAACGCGGGTCAGGCCTACGTGACCCACTACCCCGAGCAGTAATACGCTCGGCACTCTCTACTTCGTCTACGACGACTTGTATCGAAGCTGAATGCACGGGGGTCCGCGAAAGCGGGCTCCCGTGTTTTTTGATCCGCAAAGCCGTGAACCCCGCAGGTCCCGGGGCGTCCGTCTTTGCATGAGACCCTCGTCGCGCGTAGGCTCTGGCGCTAGGGGGCCCTCGGACCGGCTCGCTGACGCAGAGGTGATTTCATGCGGCATACCCCGATTCCACGGCGCCTTCCGACCTCGTTCATCGCTGAATCTTCCTGCGCGAAGCTCGCGCTGGCGCTGCTCATCACGCTGTGCATCGCCGAGAGCGCCTCGGCGCAGCTCGGCGCCCCATTGGTGACCAACACGCGGATCCGGTATCTCGGCTCCTTGCTCAGCGAGCCGGGGGAGCCGCAACCGGAAGAGGGCGACCAGATCGGTGTCTTCTTCGAGGACCAGCTGGTCGGGCGGTACACCTTCACGCAGGCCCAAATCGATCCCCTCACGTTCTCGCTCTTCGCCAACGGTGATGATCCGTTTACCAATGGCGAGATCGAGGGCCCGCAGTTCGGCGATCCGATCACGTTCCGTTTCTTCGACGCGAGCACCAACTTTGTGCGCACCGACATCGTCCCGGTCAACAGCGGCGGCGAGATCTTTAACGTGGTTTACGAGGGGCAGGTCGGGATCGACATCCCGATCATCGATCTCCCCGATGACCTGCTCTACCCGACGGCGGACCCTCCCTTTGACCTGCGCCTCGGTATCGAACCCACCAATGGCGGCGGCGATGGGGGTGATGGAGACGGCGGCGGTACGCCAACGCCGAGCGGCGACCCGGATGTCGACGACAACGGCAAAATCAACCGGGAGGACGCGGCGCTGGTGATCCGGATCGTCACCGGTTCCGGTCGCGGCATCGACTCCGCGACCAGAGGCCGCGCCGACGTCAACGGCGATGGCCGCGTAACCTCCGCCGACGCGATCGCGGTGCTCCGCGCGAGCCGCGGGGGATGAGCCGCCGCGCGTGCTCAACATCGAGGGCGTTCACGATCATCGAGATGGTGATCGTCCTGGCGGTGCTGGGGCTGGTCGTCGGGATCACAGCGCCACGCTTCATCGGCGCCAGCGTGACCGCCCAGGCGAGGGATGCGGCGAGAGGGCTCGTTGATGCGCTCACCGCGCAGCGTGCTGAGACCATCCGATCGATGAAGCCCAAGCGGCTGTTCCTCCTCAGCGACACGTCGGAAACACCTTCGATCCGCCTTCTCGATGCCCTCGAGGACGACGCAACCGCTGCTCTGCTCGAATCCCTGCTCGCCGAGCAAGGGAAGATCGATGAACCCTTCGCCCTGTTGGGCGTCTGGGAAGGGGTGGCCGGTCAGCATGACGTGAGCCAGCGGTCGCGGAGCATCCGGGGGATGACAATCGAGCCAACGGGAAGAATGCGGCTGGATCGGGGAGAAGACGGGTTCGCCTTGGTCGTTCCTGATGCGGGCGGTACGATCTGGTGGATCGGGTTCGATCCCATCTCCGGGATCCCCTCGATCAGCAGGCGGGACGGAACGCCGGGATGAAGTGGAATCGTTGAGTTGAACAGAGCGACGGAGTCGCTCGGGAGTGTCAGGAATGGAGTCGAATCGAATCACCAGAGCGAGCCGTGCGGGTTTTACGCTCTTTGAGATGATCATCGTGGTCGCGATCCTCGGGCTGCTCGTGGCGCTGGTCGCGCCGAGGCTCACGGGGAACCTCGAAAAAAGCAAGATCACCACAACCAAAACGCAGATCGCGAACCTCTCGACATCGATCGAGCAGTTCTACCTCGAGGTCGGCCGGTACCCTTCGAGTGAAGAGGGATTGACCGCGCTTATTGAAAGGCCGCAGTCGGTTCCCGAAGAGAAATGGAACGGGCCTTACACCGAAAAGGACGTGCTCCCCCGCGACGGCTGGGACCGTCCTTTCGAGTACGACCCGCCGGACGATGAGAACAACAACCGGTACGTGATCCGCTCGCTCGGCGCTGACGGCAGAGCCGGCGGTGAGAAGACCGACGCCGACCTGACCAACCGGACATGAGCACGATCCCGGTTCATCACGAATCGCGCGATGCCGCGCCGACGATCGCCCGCTTCGAGAGCGGCGCGTTCGGGTCGTCGCTCGTCAACACGAAGGCGTTGGGCGAGGTCGAATGGAAAACAGCGCAGGCGGTCTCGGGCAAGAACGGGCAGAGCCCGCTGCGCACGCTGCTCGATCTTGGGTTGATCAGTGAGGATGACCTTGCAACTGCGCTCGCTGATTTCCTGAGCCTTGGCGCCTGGGATCACAAGAACGAAGAATCGGCGCTGAGCGAGGCGCTCCCCCGCGCGTTCCAGTCGAGCAAC
>JAJDDA010000025.1 GCA_029260535.1 Phycisphaerales bacterium
GGAAGGGCTACATTGACCGGCAGTACGTGTCGAGCTTTGTCGCCGGTGCGCCGGTGGATCGGCCGCGCATCGTGGTGCTTGTGGTGATGGATGACCCGGGGCCTGCGCTGATCAAGCAGCGGCAGCATTACGGATCGGGAGTCGCCGGTCCTGTAGTTCGGCGCATTGTCGAGCGGACGCTGCCTTATCTGGGCGTCGCGCCGCTGCCTGAATCGTTGAACTAAGCGTTTGTCGAATCAGATCATGGCGGGGTAGCGGATCATCAGATGAGCGCCACCCTTGCCGTTGACGGTGGACTTCACCGCGCGTTGGCGCAGCGCCATCCAGCCGCCGAGTTCTTCGATGATCTCCTGGCTGAGCGCCAAGCCAACACCGATGCCGGTTTCCTTGGTGGTGAACCCAAGGTCGAAGGCGTGCTCGGAGGCGTCGAGATTCGGTCCTGGTCCTGAATCGAGGATGTCGATATGGACTTCGGGGTCGCCCCTGCTCGGGGTGACGAGCTCGGCAATGATCTCGACCTCGCCGCCCTCGGTCATCGCCTCGACCGCGTTGCGCAGTGCGCTGGCGAGCACGGTGTAGAGTGGCCCGGCGGGTGTGAGCACGAGTCTTGGCGAGCAGTCGATGTTGATGTTGATCCGCTTGTCGATCGCGAGCGGGGCGTGGACCTCGATCGCGTGCAGGAGCGCCTCGATCAGCGGGCACGGCTCGGTGAATCGTTCGAGCAACCCGGCTGCGGCGGGCGACATGGCGAGCTGGATGACCCGGGCCATGCGGTCGAGCGCGAGCTCGGCGGCCTCGAGTTTGTTGAGCATGCCCTGCTGCGTTTTATTGCCTTGTGGTTGGGGTTGTTCGGCGCTGGTGCGAGCCTCCTGGACGCGCTTGGTGGCGCCGTCGAGCAGGCCCTGGAGTTCATGAACGATCGCGGTGAGGTTGTCCGATGCCGGGGCGGCGGCCTTGGACGAGACCGGGCCATCCTGCTTGGACGGCTCGCCGTTCGTGTTGTCGGGCTTGGGTTGCGGGAGCGGGTCCATAGAGTTTTACGATCGACCAGAGACGCCCATGGTCTGAATCAGATGGCTTCGAATCGTGTGAAGAAGGCGTTCGTTGGTCCTTATAACCCCGACATTCTCCAGGCGGCGAGCAGCAGCGCCATCGCGAAGATGCCCCGGACTACTTCAAGAGGGAGTTTGTGTGTGAGTGTGGCGCCGAACCAACCTCCGATGAACGCGGTTGGTGTGAGGATCGCGGCAATGAGCAGGGCGTCGTGCGGCGCGAATTGTCCATCTTCGACACTCCCGAGGGTGCTGATCTTGAATGTTGCCCCGACGATGGAGGCGATCGCCATGATGGCGCTGCTGGTCCCGATGCACTGTTTCAGCGGGAGCCTGGCGACGGTCTGCATGAGCGGGACCGCGAGGACGCCTCCGCCGATGCCCAGAAGCCCCGCGACGAACCCCATGAGCGAGCCGATCGAGCCGGTGCGGAGCGGGGTGGCGCGGTCAGGGACGCCGTACTGGTCGGTGATCTTTCTGTAGATCTTGATGATGTTGATGACGCTGACGTAGAGGAGGAAGACGGCGAAGATCCGCTTGAGGGTCATGCCGCTGGAGTTGTTCGAGACGAGCACCCCCAGGACGATCGTGATGATGACCGCAGGGAGCATGACTCTGAAGACATCAAACCGGACGGTCCCCGCTTTTTTATGATGAATCGCTGCAGGGGCGCTGACCACAACGTTGACCGCCATCGCGGCGGCCTGGAAGAGCTGCTGCTTGGAGCCGGTGGAGTCGTGGAAGACGATCGCGAGCAGGGGGATCATCACGATGCTCCCGCCGATCCCGAGCAATCCGCCGAGGACGCCCGCGGCGAGCCCGATCCCGACAATCATGATGGCGTTGAGCAGGGTGAGGTCCACGGCGCGATCGTACAGGGTCGGCGGGGGTGTTGCTTTGAGTGAGGGCAAACCGGAGGGCGCGGATCCGGTATCGTGGCTGCATGCGCGACGCACGTGTCATCACGGTCACACCGAACCCTGCGGTGGATTGGGTCTTCGAGGCGCCCTACTTCGCCGTAGGTGAGCACATCGCCGCCGAGCGCGTGGCCCACCATCCGGCGGGCAAGGGTGTCAACGTCGCGCGGGTGCTCGCATCAATGGGTGTGCGGTCGATCGCGACCGGATTCATCGGGCGCGGCGAATTGCGGATGTTCGAGGAGCACATCGAGCGGCACTGCGAGGGCCGGGTGATCTGCCAGCTGCTCGTTGTTCGCGCCAAAACCAGGGACAACATCACGATCGTTGATCCGGTGAACGAGACCGAGACGCACATCCGGGATCAGGGGTTCGAGGTGCAGTCGTCCGATATGGCGCGGCTCGAGAGCAAGGTCAGTTTGTTAGCGCGTCCCGGGGTGCTGGTTGCGTTCTGCGGGTCACTGCCCCCCGGTTTCTCCCCGATGGCGCTGCGGCGGATGGTCTCGCGAAGCAGGCAAGCGGGGGCGAACGTGGTGCTCGACACCAGCGGTAAGGCGCTCGAGGCGATGCGGTCCGAGAAGGTTTGGATGGTGAAGGTCAATGCCAAGGAACTTTCGACGCTCGCCGAAGCGCCGACGGAAACCCCGGAGCAGGTCCTGGAAGCCGCCAGAACAATCAGCGTTGATGGCGGCGGCAACGTTGATTATGTGGTCGTGACGCTGGGGATGGACGGGGCGATCATGGTCGGACCCGGTTTGGCGATCCAGGGCCGGGTGATGGTGCACCCGGGACGGATCGTGAGCACGGTTGGCAGCGGGGACAGCCTGTTATCGGGATTGCTGGCGGGCTGGATCCGCTCCGGGGACTGGACGGAGGCCCTCCGGGACGGTTTGGCGGCGGCTACGGCTAACGCGACAACGAGGGCGGCTGGGTTCGTTGATCTGGATGGGGTCGAAGAGTTTCGGCAGGTTGCAATGATTGAGCCGGTCTAAACATCCGATGACCGGAAACACTTCCGGCGCGCATCCGTACAACAAAGCGTGATCGGATTGAGTTATCGGTCGTCACAGCCGAGAATGCTGTACGATCGGATCCAGGCGCAGCAGCCGGGGCGTAATCGAGCGGATTTTCCCATGAGCCCTAGGAATTGGGGCGGCTACTTGCTACGCTTGTATTCATAACCGGCTGCCACTACTCAGCTTACGGCAGTCGAAACATTTGAAGCCAATCCCCGATCAGGCCCCGGTTTGACCCGGCGCCCTTGGGCAACGAAAATCTTGCATCGACCCGGCGACCGGGACGGTGCGACTCAGACAAGGACCGAACGATGAACCACATCCGCAAACAAGTTGTCACACGAGTGATCGCAGAGCGCGTGGTCTTTGTCGCTTTGGCCCTCGTGGTTGTCGCCTCCGCGGTTGCGACCAAGCGTTCATCCATCACGGCGCCCCTGGCCGAGATCGATCTGGGGCCCTCGAGCGCGCTAGCGTCCATCGCCCCGGCGTTCGAGGCGGAGCCGCAGGTTGCTCCTGAGATTGAAGTCATCGAGGTTGTCGAGTTCACCCCCGAGCAGGCTGAGGCTGGCTCGCGTTGGTTCGACGGTCGCAAGGTCCGCCCTGCGAAGACGATCTGGATGACGGTCACCGCGTACAGCCCCGACCATCGCTCGTGCGGCGAGTTCGCCGACGGGATTACCGCGAGCGGCAAGTCGATCTGGACCAACGGGATGAAGCTCGTTGCCGCGGACAAGCGATTGATGAAATTCGGGACGATGCTGAGCATCCCCGGTTACGACGGCGGCGCGATTGTTCCGGTGCTCGATCGCGGCGGCGCGATCAAGGGCAACCGTCTCGACGTGCTGTACCCGACGCACTCGACGGCCCGCAAGTGGGGCGTCCAGAAGCTGCCGATCACCGTGTGGGAATACGCCGACACGGACGAGTCGATCAACGGCTGAGCACGCGCCCCAGCAATTCAACTACTCAAGCGGTGTTATCGCTTCGGCGGTTCCGGTGTGTCCGCATCGAGAACCTTGACCGTTGGGATGATTTGATCGACCTCGAATGACCACCCGAAGACCGCGTAAGGCCCGACGCTTTTGGGCTCTTCGTTCCGGTTGAATTCCGGTCTGGTTCGATCCGCGGTGGGGTTGGCGGTCAGTGTGCCTTCGAAGATCCAGTACGCGACATCGGTCGCGTTCCGGATACGCACCGCGTCTTTGTAGGCGACGTTGATTGTGATGTTGCTGCAGATGTCATCGCCGACTTCGGGATCGATGATGTTGACCAGGACCGATGACATCCTGCCCTGGTAGATTTTGGTGTCGTGGATGCGGACGAGCCAGTCGGTGCGCTCGTGGTCTCGACCTACGCGGCGGACCCACTGCTGCACTTCGTGAAGCGCGGGGCGTTCGATCCCGGGGAACGTCTCGTTGTAACGGTCAACGAGGGATTCGTAGAGCGCGTCGGGGCAGGCGGAGGGTGTTGTTGGTACGCGGCGATCCTCGGGATCAGGTTGCTTCACCGGGGTGGGCTGGCTCGGTGTCTCGGGTTGCGGAGCGCTGGTGTTCGGTGATTGGGGTTGGGCTGCGATCTGCTTTTCGAGCCGGTCGATCCGGCGTTCGGATTCACTGAGAGCGGCTTCGAGTTCGGCGATGCGCTCTTTGAGCCGGTCGTTTTCCCTGCGGAGCTCGGCGGGGCTGGTCCCGCTCTGCGCCGTTGCGGTGATGCCTGCGAGGCTGATCAGGGCGATCGAGAGCCCCAGCGCGATCAACAGGCTGGTGCGAATCCTCGGAGATGCGTGGTCGGTATGAGGCATTCGGTATCCTAGGGAGCCGGCAATTCGCATTGACGGCGGATCTCACCGGCTCTACTGCTCAGAAAGGGACGCTGCGTTGCTCATTTCAGGATCGACCGATCGCCCCAAATCCGTTGAAGACCTGCTCAGCCCGGGGCTGCTCAAGCGGCTCGATCGGCTCGACGTGATGAGCCGAAAGATTTTCTCGGGGAAACTCCCGGGCGAGCGCCGCTCGAAGAAGCGTGGCACGGGGGTCGAGTTCGCCGACTACCGGAGTTATGTCCCGGGGGATGACTTCCGGCACATCGATTGGAAGCTCCTCGCGAGGCTCGACAAGCTCTTCATCCGGATGTTTCTGGAAGAGGAGGATCTGTCGGTGCTCATCGCGGTGGATTGCAGCGCCTCGATGCGTGCGGGGGATCCGGAGAAGCTCCTCTTTGCGCAGCGGATCGCGCTGGCGCTGGGCTATGTTGGATTGGTCAACAACAACCGCGTGTCGATCGCGGCGTTTGGGCCCCGCACGTTCCGCAAGATGAACGATGTACGGGGCCGGCGCAACGTGCAGCGCGTCGCGCAGTTCGTGATCGATGACATTATCCCGGAAGAGGGGCACGGCTCACCGTCGACAAGCACAGAGCCTGAACGCGGCTTCGCGGACAACATGCGGCAGTTGGTCCAGCAGCGTTCCGGCAAAGGCGTGATGGTGCTGCTGAGTGATTTCTTCATGGAAGAGGGCGTCCGCGAGGGGATCAACCTGCTCGCAGGCGCCGGCGGGTTTGATGTCCATTGCTACCAGGTCCTCTCGCCAGGCGAGATCGACCCGGCGAAGACACAGCGGCGCGGTGAGACCGGCGTCGTCGGTGATCTGCGGCTGACCGACATCGAGACGGGCGCCGGCGAAGAGCTGACCGTCTCGGCGGCGCTGATCAAGCAGTACCAACAGCGGCTCGAAACCCACTGCGCGGAGATCAGCCACCTGTGCCGATCGCGGAGTCTTTCGCACGCGGTGTTCCGCAGCGATGCGGATGTTGAGGAGTTGCTGCTGAAAGAGTTCCGGATGCGGGGATTGCTGCAGTAGGTTCAATGCAATACCACGGCACAGGAATGCTATGACCCTGCCGGTGTCTCATGTTCGCGCATCAACTGTGCGTACAGCGTCTCATCGATCCCGAGGAACTCGCGCATGTGCTCGTCGTAGACGGCGCCATCCTCATCGCGGGAGAGGTCGAGCCGCATCTCGTTGATGACCTTGGTGCCCTGGCCGATCCACATCTGCCAGGTCTGCGCGGAGATGTTCGCGTGGATCCACTGGCCGATGGGGCCCCGGAAGGGGGCGCCATCGAGCTGCGTGCCGGGCTGGCCGGTCCTGGCGCAGACGAAATCACCCGCGGCGACCGGCGGTGCGGCCTGGACGGCTTCCTTCGGGAGTTCGGGGAGCGGCATCCCGAGCACCGCGAGCAGCTCCGCGAGCGCGTTCTTCGGCGCGAGATCGCCCCGCTTGGCGCACTCGACATAGCCGACCGTCGCGACCTCGCCGGCTTGCTTCTCATCGCCCGCCTTGACGAGGGATTCGGCGGCGAGTTGCCGTGCTTTGCTCATCGCGTCGTTGGCCTTGATGCAGCTCAGGTACGCCTGCGCGGCGTCGGCGTGGCGGTCGACCTGCGCGTAGGCGCCTCCAAGGCTGAAAAAGGCCATGTCGTTGTCGGGGTCGGCCTGGCACATGTTCTCGAATTGGGCGATCCGCTCTGCGTTATCCATCGGTGGGTTGCTCCTGAGTTTGCTGCGTCATCCTAGCCCTGGCGCCGGTCGCAGGTGGCGAGCCCCGCTCGGTTCATCTGGTCCCGCTCGTCGCGATACAATCCCGGTTCATGACCGAGGCGATCTTCAGAGCGTGCGGAGGGTTGGGCCTGTTCCTGCTCGGGATGGTCGTGATGACCGAGGGGCTGCGCTCGCTCGCTGGCGCGAGGCTCCAGCGGTTCCTGGCGCGGTTCACCACCAGCCCCACAACCGGCGCCCTGACCGGCGCGGCGACCACGGCGGTCATCCAATCGTCGAGCGCCACGACGATCGCTGCGGTTGGATTCGTCTCTGCGGGTCTCCTGACATTCCCGCAATCGCTCGGGATCCTGTTCGGCGCCAACATCGGGACCACGATCACCGGGTGGATCGTTGCGCTGATCGGATTCAAGCTCCAACTCGGGACGTTGGCGCTGCCCCTGGTGCTCATCGGAGCGGTGCTGCGGCTGCTCGGGAAGGACCGCGCCGCGTCTATCGGCGGAGCGCTCGCCGGGTTTGGCCTGATCTTCGTCGGGATCGACATGCTCCAGCAGGGGATGGCGGCATTCGAGGGCGCGATCACTCCGGATTCGTTCCCGGATGGATCAGTGGTCGGGACGCTGCTGCTCGTGCTCATCGGGTTCGGGATCACGCTGGTCACCCAGTCGTCCAGCGCCGGCGTCGCGACGGCGCTCACCGCGGTCAGCGCCGGAGCGATCAGCCTCCACCAGGCGGGCGCGATGGTCATCGGGATGGATGTCGGGACGACCGTGACGACGTTCATCGCGACGATCGGCGGCTCGAACGCCGCTCGGCGGACCGGTGTTGCGCACGTGATTTACAACATAATGACCGCGGTCATCGCTCTGCTATTGCTGCACCCTTTCATGGTGGCGGCGGCAAGGATTGGCCCAACGCTGACGACCGTCGATCCCGAGATTGTCCTTGTCGCGTTCCACACGTTCTTCAATACCATCGGCGTCATCCTGGTCCTGCCTTTGACGAGGTGGTTCGCCGCGTTGATCTGCTGGATGCTGCCCGAGCGGGAGCCGATCCTGACGAAAGGGCTGGACACGAATCTGCTGTCCGATCCCGGGATCGCGCTCACCGCTGTGTCTGCGACACTGAGCGGCATCGCCGCTGAGACCATCGGGATGCTTCGTGACCTGCTCCGCGGTATGGCGCCGACCGCTTCGGTGTGGCGACGACGGATCCAGGAGATCGAGCGTGCGATCGACGCGACACGCGCATTCCTGGAATCGGTGGCGCTCCCCAAAATCTCCGCAGCGCAGCAGCGCCGGGTCGAAGCCGCTCTGCACACGCTTGATCATCTCGACCGACTCGTTGAGCGATGCGCTGCGGCGCAGCAATCAAGGCGGGTGCGCGAGCGGGCCGACTTGTCCGCGACACTGGATGATCCGCTCGAGATGCTCGACTCGGCGATCGGATGGCTCGCCGAACCGACTCCCGATGGGCCGGATGAGCGGGCGCAAGCGGTCTGGGAAGTGCTCAAGCAGCATCGCGAGTCGTATCGAAGGGAAATCATGGCCAGCGCCTCGATCGGCAGGCTCGGCACGAACGCGGCGCTTGCGGCCATCGATGCGCACCGCTGGTTGCGTCGGTCGTTCTACCACGTTTGGCGAATCCTGCATCACCTCGAACGAACGCAGCACGAGAGCCCCGAGAGGGAGCCGGCGGAGGAATCCCGAGCCGCCGAATCCGAGACACCGGCCTGAATCCGAGGGGCTCTGGATCGCCCCTGCACCGCGGAGCCGATACGCTTGGGCTGTGCCTCACACCTCCGATGACATCCTCCGCACGGATCTGCTCGGGATCCCGCTCCGGAATCCGCTGCTGCTGGCCGCGGGGACGGCGGGGTACGTCGATGAGTTGACGCAGGCGGTGGACCTGTCGCGGGTCGGTGGTTTGGTGACGAAATCGATCACACGCGAGCAGCGCGAGGGGAACCCCTCGTGGCGGGTGGTCGAGACGACCGGGGGCATGCTCAACGCGGTGGGGCTCGCGAACGTGGGGGCGGAGCGGTTTGAGCGCGAGCAGGCTCACAAGATCGCGGATTCGCCCTGCGCGGTGTTCGGCTCGATCGCGGGGTCGTCGATCGAGGATTATATCGCCGTCGCAGAGATGTTCGACCGGACCGAGGCGATCCCGGCGGTTGAGCTGAACGTCTCTTGTCCCAATGTTCACGATGGCAAGCAGTTCGGCGATGATCCCGTTGCATTGAAAGAACTGGTCAGCGCGGTGCGGGTGGCGTTGCCCTCAACGAAATTGATAGTGAAACTCCCGCCGGCGATCAACGAGATCGTGGCGTTGTCAGCAGCGGCGATCGAGGCGGGCGCCGACGCGCTGACGATTGCGAACACGATCCCGGCGATGGCGATCGATGTGGATTCGCGCCAACCGAAACTCGCGAATGTCACTGGAGGACTGAGCGGGCCGGCGGTGCACCCGGTCGCGGTTCGCTTGATTCATCTGGCGTACACGGGTTGTGCGCGCGATGCGGGTGTCCCGATCATCGGGGTCGGTGGTGTGACGGCGTGGCGCGACGCGGCGGAGTTCATCCTTGCCGGCGCGAGCGCGTTCGAGGTGGGAACAACGCTCTTTGCCGATCCGAGGGCGCCGAAGCGTATTCTTGGGGGGTTGACGAAATGGGCGCGCGAGCAGCGTGTTGATTCGATCGGTGCGCTGGTTGGCAACGTGGAGATCACGCGATGACCGACGCGGAACGGGAACTGTTTGATGTGCTGCTTGAGCAGGTGATCGAGGATCTGCCGGCGGGTTCGCTCGATACGATGCCGTTGATTGTTGATGATCTCCCTGACGAAGAGTTGCTTTCCGTGCTGGAGAAGTCTGCGGAGGATCAGGGATCCATCTGCGGCGCGTTCCAACGATTCCCGCGGCGCGGCAGGTCGATGCTGACTCCTTATCGCCCCGAGACGCCTTGCCAGGTGTACCTCTTCAGGGAGGGGATCGTCCACAAGGCGGGTGGTTGGTTGCTGGATGACGCGGATACCCGCATCGCGGAACAGATCAGGTCGACGCTGCGTGAGCAGATCGCGCACCGGTTTGAGAAAGAGGAAGACGACGCCACGAAGTTCTGGCGGGCGTTCTGATGTTTGTGGTGCGCGGAAGGGGGATTTCGGATTGACCGACGCGGAACGCGATTTGTTTGACACCCTGCTCCAGGAGGCGCTGCAGGAACTGCCCGAGCGTGTCGTGAAGGTGCTCGATGAGATGCCGTTGGTGGTGGACGATGGCCCGAGCGCCGAGGTGTTGCGTTCGTTCGGGATGACGCCCGACGAGGGGCACGAGTTGTGCGGGTTGTTCTCGGGGCTTTCCAACACCGAGGAATCGCCGCTTGATTCGCCGCAGGTCGTGCCGAACCAGATCCAGATCTACCGCGAGGGGATCGTGTGTGTGGCGGGTGGTTGGGCGCAGCCAAATGCGGACGAGCGGGTGTACGAGCAGATCATGATCACGGTCCTGCACGAGATCGGGCACCGGTTCGGGCTCGACGAGGACGACCTGGAGCGGCTTGGGTACGCGTGAGCGGGGCCGGTGTCCCGATCTTCGAGTGTTCAGACACGCCTCGACGCAACGCGGCATCTCAAAACCGGAACAATCTGGTGCTGGTGACCTGCCGCTGACATCGCCGATATCGGTGATGCCTGGCGGGTCGCCTATCGTCCCGGAGTGTGAACAGAATACCCATCAGAGGAGCGAAACTTATGCGTCCCACTTCCCGCGCCCTGCTGACCGCCGCTGCGGCGTCAGCCACGATGCTCGGCGGCATTACCGCCGCCAGCGCCGAATCCACCATCGGGTGGGTCGAGCTCGACGGTCCGCTGCTCGATAAGCCCGATCCGTTCGCGTGGCTCTCCGGCCCTGATGCGGCGCCGACGCTGCTTGATGTGATCGACACCTTCGATGAAGCGGCCTTCCGCGACGACATCGACGCGGTGGTTGTTCGGCTCCGCGAGCCGGCGCTGTCGCTCTCGCAGATCGAGGAGATCGGTGTTGCGATGCAGCGCGTCCGCGATGCGGGCAAGCAGATCCACGTCTTCGCCGACATCTACGGCCCCGGCGGTTTGATGCTCGGCGCGCACGCGGACAACGTGCTGATGCAGTCCGGCGGCGCGGTGTCGTTCCCCGGGATGTACATGGAAGAGATGTTCCTTGCCGACACGCTCGCGATGGCGGGCTTGCAGGCGGACTACGTGCAGATCGGCGACTACAAGGGCGCCGAGGAGCAGATGATGAATTCCGAGCCGAGCGCGGCCTGGGACGAGAACATCTCGCAGCTGCTCGACAGCATGTACGAGAACCAGCGAGCGATCATCAAGGACGGCCGCGGGATGAACGACCGGAAGCTCGACCGCGCGATGGACAAGGCGTGGTTCGCCGACGGCAAGATCGCAACGAGCATCGGGATGATCGACAAGGAGATCGACCGGCTCGATCTCGACGCGTGGCTTGAGAAGAAGCACGGCGAGTTCGATTACGAAATGGACCTTGGACCCGCCGGTGGTGGCAGCGCGATCGATTTCGCGAACCCCTTCGCGATGCTCTCGATCCTCAGCGACGATCCGCAGAACAACCCGACGCGCGACACGATCGCGGTCGTGCACATCGATGGGCCGATCATGGACGGTGAGTCGTCCCCAGGGAGCCTGCTCGGCGGCGCGACGGTGGGGAGCCTCACGGTCCGCGAGGCGCTCGCCGAGATCGAGCACGACGACCTGATCAAGGGTCTGGTCGTGCGCATCAACTCGCCCGGCGGCAGCGCTATTGCAAGCGAGTCGATCTGGCTGGGCGTTCGCCGGGTCGCGGAGCAGAAGCCGGTGTGGGTGAGCGTCGGGTCGATGGCGGCCTCCGGCGGGTACTACATCGCGGTCAGCGGCGACAATATCTACGCGAACCCCTCAACGATCGTTGGATCGATCGGTGTCGTCGGCGGCAAGATCGCCCGTGCGGGTCTGTACGAGAAGCTCAACATCGGCATCACACCCCGCGCGAGAGGCCCTCACGCGGCGATGTTCGGATCGCTTGATACGTGGTCCGACAAGGATCGCAAGCTCGTCTCCGACCGGATGACGGACGTGTACGACCTCTTTGTTGATCGCGTCCGCGCAGGCCGGAAGGGGATCGATATCTCCAAGACCGCCGAGGGCAGGCTCTTTACCGGCAACAAGGCGCTCGGTCTGGACATGGTCGACGAGATTGGCGGGTTCGAGATCGCGATCGCGGACATGGCGAGCGAGCTTGGTCTTCGTGATGGCAGGTACGACGTGATGAATTACCCCGGTCCCAAGAGCATCTCGGAGATGATCGAAGAGATGGTCTCCGGCTTCGGCGTTGCCGCTCCCGGCACGAGCAAGATCGCCGCTCGCAACACGCTCGCCGGCTTCACCGCGGCGGCGGAGGAGCTGCTTGGTCCTAACGCGTGGGGAACCCTGCGTGATGCGATGAACGCGATGCTGCAGCTGCGTGACGAGAACGTGCTGCTGGTTTCACCCCGGGTGCTGCTGTTCCGCTGAGTTTCGTTTGGGGCAACTCGACATTTGTATAAGAAAAGGGCGGGGGTTGAACCCCGCCCTTTTTCATTGGACTAGATGTATGACTGTTCCGCGAGATCAATCCTCGGATTCGTCGGGGTCCTTGCCTTCGACGACATCGGCGAGGTGCGGCGCCTTGTGGGGATGGAACTCGCCGGCCTTGAGTTTCTTCCCGTACTTGTGGTAGGCGCCCATCGCGACACCGCCGAAGATGAGCATGATCGG
The DNA here is from genome assembly GCA_029260535.1 of Phycisphaerales bacterium. Classification (GTDB taxonomy): domain Bacteria; phylum Planctomycetota; class Phycisphaerae; order Phycisphaerales; family UBA1924; genus JACKHE01. The sequence continues at coordinate 12,340 of JAJDDA010000025.1, forward strand.
GATGTTGGCCCAGAGCATGACGCCTGTGCCGAGCGCGGTAAGGCTGTCGAGCTGCGCATCGGTGCTGATGAAGGGCATCGCGGCGACGACGATCAGCAGGCAGTAGACGAGGCGGTAGGGGAGGACCATCTTCTCACCGAAGAGGAAGACGATGCCCTGCTCGCCGTAGTAGTTCCACGAGATGATGGTGGAGATGGCGAAGAGCCATGAGGCGAAGAGGATCATGTAGGTGCCGAACCCCGGCGCGACGGTGTTGAAGGCGTACGCGGTCAGGACCGGACCCTGGTAGTCCTGGTACAGCGAGCCGTTGTAGTTTTCGCCCTCTGGGATAAGCGGTTTGAGTTCGCTCTTGATGGCGCCCCACTCGATGTAGAGCTCGCCGGATTCTTCGTGTTTGGCGACCTTGCCGGGCATCTTGGTGTAGTTGTTGCCGGTTTTGGTGCTGATCGATTCCTTCGGGTCGGTGGATTGCGCCTGGACGATCACAAACACTTTCTTACCTTCGGCCCAGTCGCCGCCGAGTTCCTTGGCATCCTCGGACTTCTCGGGGAGCACGCTGTCGGCGAAGGTCCACTCGCCGGGATCGGTCTCGGACTGCATGATCGTGATCGCTGGGAGCTGCGTCTCAGGAGGTCGGTTCCAGGCCCCCGAGGAGAGGATCACGAGCGAGGTCAGCGTGCAGACGACGATGGTGTCGATGAAGGGTTCGAGCCCTGCGACGATGCCCTCGCGGACCGGCTCGTCGGTCTTTGCGGCGCTATGAGCGATCGGGGAGGAGCCCTGTCCGGCTTCCGATGAGAAGAGCGCCCGCTTCATGCCCCAGATCAGCGCGTAGGCGAAGGTGCCGCCGATGAACGCGCGCTCTGGCGCCGCCGCTTCACCGCCGAGCCAATCGGGGAGCGCGGAGACGACGATCAGGCGGAGCATGCTCGGGATCTCACCGAAGTAGTTGATGAGGACGTAGAAGCACGCGAGGACGTAGATCGCGCACATGAAGGGCACGAGACGACCGGCGACGGCGCCGATGCGCTTGATGCCGCCGAGGATGACCGCGCCGGCGAGGACGGCGAGGATGATGCCGGCGAGCACTCGCGGCACGTCCGTGGCGCTCTCGGTCATCTCCGCAACGCTCCAGGATTGGAACATGTTGCCGCCGGTGATCGCGGAGATCAGCAGGGTGACGCAGAAGATCCCGCCGATGAATTTTCCGAAACCGCCCAGGCCCCATTTCTCGAAGCCCTTGCTCGCGACCCACATCGGGCCTCCGTGCGGGTTGTCGGGGTCATCGGTGTTGCGGTAGAGCATGGAGAGCGAGACCTCGGTGGTCTTGAGCGCCATGCCGACGAGGCCGACCATCCACATCCAGAAGATCGCGCCGGGGCCGCCGAGTGCGATCGCAAGAGCGACGCCGGCGATGTTGCCGAGGCCGACGGTCGCGCTGAGTGCGGCGGAGAGGGCCTGAAAATGGTTGATCGCGCCGGGGTCGTTCTTGTGGTCGTACTTGCCTCGGACGACCGCGGTGCCGTGCTTGAGAGCGCGGAACTGGCAGAACCCAGTCCAGATGGTGAAGAGCACTCCGACACCGAGGACGGTGTAGAGGACCAATTCGTGCCAGATCACGCCGTTGATGGCGTCGAGGACATGGAAGAAGCGTTCGAAGATGGAGGTCTCAGTGGTCGGCGGCATGGGCGGGTTCTCCGGGGCAACAAAGCCGCGGAAAGCGGCTCGTATGGGCTGTGGATAAGAAAACCATACCGGATCACACGATTCATCGCTCTAATCGAACATTGTGTATGCCGAGGTCCATTTGTGACCGGCATCCGATTCAGCCGATAGAGGCAGGACGGCCTGTTCGATGGCCAATTCACCAGGGATCACGAACCATGCCGCAATCCGCCATCGACTCGACCATTGAACGCACCGTCATCGACGGGTACTCGTTCCCGCTCGGAGTCCGGCCTCTCGACGACCTCAAGCCCCGGCAGGGGTACACGTCTGACTTCGAGCCCTCCGATGGGGGCGAAGGGGAGGGGGACTGGGAGGAATGGCCCGACCGGTACCTCTTCGATGCATTCCTGACTGCGGACCGGTTGCTCTCGATGTGCCGGACGCTCTTTTCGATCATGCCGGGGCGCGTGTACCCGATCCTCGACATCCTGGGCAACGACGCGTACCGCGAGGTCGATCCGTACAT
>JAJDDA010000026.1 GCA_029260535.1 Phycisphaerales bacterium
ATATTCTGCTTGCGAACGAGTTCAACCAGGCGGAGGGATCGATCACGCTTGCGACGTGCGCGCAGCCGATGCTGTGGGGGACCGCGGCGGATCGTCCGGGGTCGCAGACGGACTTTCCGTACTGGATCGATGTCGATCGCTCGTTCGAGTTTGAGGCGCCCGGCGAGTGCTTCACCTTTGAGGGGTTCGCGGAGTGCCCGGACAACCTTGGGAACATGCTCGCGATCTGGGTGGATGCGGATGACCCCGGCGGTGGGGGATCGATGGCGTGCGGCGATGGGGACTGCGACGGGGTTGTTGGGTTTAACGACACGCTCCCGTTTATCTACGCGGTGAATGAGCCGCAGACTTATGCGGTGTTTGGGTGCGATGCGATCGAGTCGATGGACCACAACGGTGATGGCGTCGTCAACAACTTCGACCTGACGGACCAACTCATCGCGGCATCGCTTGGGGGGTGCCCATGAGCCGGTGTCGATTGATCCGAGCGGTGGCGTTCCTCGGCGCGATGGCGCTGGCGGATGCGGCGCAGGCGCACAACACGCTGCGGCTCTTCCTTGCTGAGCGCGGGCTGTCGAATCCGGCGAACCTGAACAGCCCCTCGCTGGCTCCGGTGCTGGAGAACCCGGTTGTTGCGATGAACGATGGGGCGGGCAAGCGTCTGTATGTCTGGGCCCAGTTGCACAGCGAGAGCGCGGTCGTCGTCTGGCACGGGGTCGGGTTCAACGTCAAGACGACCGGCGCCGCACAGATCACCAACGCGGTGATGTACAACGCGAACTCGACGGTGCTCGCGGGCTTTGCGCAGCGGTGGGAGGGCGTCATCGCGCCGATGACGGATTCGTCGGGCAACGGGACGCGGTGGAGCGGCGCGAACGGGATCGCGGCGCTGCTGTCAGCGGGTTTGCAGAAGAACCCTGCGCAGACGGACTCGCACTACCAGCACTCGGTCGAGGCGTACCTGATCGGGCATGTTGATGTCGTCGGGACCGGCGAAGTGTTCCTGGAGATCGGTGACTTCGGGATTGTCGAGTTCAACTCGCCGCCCTTCCCCGGTGATGAGATCGAGCTTGGATTCGGCGACGACCTCGACCACATCCGAGGCGGCGACTTCGGCATGTCGAGCACGCTCCCCGAAGCAACATTGGTTTGCCTCGGTGATCTCAACGGTGACCTGAGCGTGGACACCGCCGACCTCGGGATTCTGATCGGCGAGTTCGGTGGCGCAGGCATCCTCGCAGACATCAACAACGACGGTGTTGTCGATACCGCGGATCTCGGCACGCTCGTCGCGCAGTTCGGATCTGACTGCTCGTCGTGAACGAGCAGCCGGAAAGCCAGTAAATACCCTGGCAATACATCGCGATCAAAGCATCCGTTGAGACACGTCAGGTGCGATCCTGCGGGTCTTCTTCTTTGATTCTCGCGAAGAAACCTGTCACAGTGCTACTGAGACAGCCGGTTGGCTGATTCGGGGGAGTGCCCGCGCTTGGATTTCGCGGGGCCCAAATACATCTTTTAAGGAGATCGAATGAAAACCCTCATGTCCATGTTGGGTGTCGCTGTCGCTGCATCCGCGGTTCCCTTGACGGCGCACGCGCAGCAAGCCGTCCCGCACGGCGGGCTCGTGACGCCGAGCGAAGTCAAAGTTATCTTCGCCGACGGGACCGACACCGGTTGGGTGAACTACAAGGAAGCGCTCAGCACGCACCAGCGGGGACTCGGCTGCGGCTCAACCGCGTCGCTGATGTACGACGCCTTCGGCGCGGACACCGACGGGATTACCGCGATCGGCGGCGACACCGAGTGCGGTCTTGCGGGGCCTGACACGCGGAACCTCAGCGTGGCGTTCGAGGACAGCATCGATGCGGCCCTCTCGGCAGACGACGTCACGATCGAGCCGGGATTTGATGGCGGGGCGATCACACGGATCACCGGAGCGTACTACCACTACGGCGATGGCAACCCCGCGAACACGATGGATGTCGTGCTGCAAGTCATTCTGGTCGATACTGCCGGAGTGATCGGGTGCGATCAAACGCCCCTGACGGCTGGCGGGGTCATCAATGGCACGATCCTCGGATCACTCTTTTTCAGTTTCCCGGGATCAGTCAACAACCCAGGATTTTATAACACATTCGACATCGATGTCTGCGCGATAGTGGGTAATTCGATTGGGATCCCCTCGGGGCTTGATTCGTTCTATGCGTTACAGTTTTTCTTTGTTAATGGAACTGCTATTCATACCGCAACGCAGCCGATGTTGTGGGGGACCGACGCCTCGAGACCGGGGTCGACTAGCGGCTCGCTGATCTGGCGTGACCTCAATCAGGATTTAGAATTTACGCCCGGCGCCTTCGGCGGCGAATGCGTCAACCCCGGCGGCGCCTGCCCCGATCAGACCGGCACCATGCTCGGGCTCTGGGGGGTCACCGAATGCGATTCGCTCGGATTGACTCTGGGCGATGTGAATAACGACGGCAGTGTCGATCTGCTCGACGTCAACCCGTGGTCGGACAACGCCCTCGACCCCAACGACACCCAGGCCGACCTCTGCACCGGCGACTACAACGGCGATGGGGTCGTCAACAACTTCGACAAGCAAGGGTTCATCAACGCCATCACCGGCGGTTGATCGACGGCCAGGACCAATCGGTCCTTGATTGCTCAATCATTGGAACCAGGACAAACACACCAGACTCAACCACAGCCGAGGAGGCTGATCATGAATATGAAAACAACACTCGCCGCGACTGTCGCGGCACTGACGATCGGGAGCGGCGCCGCGGCGCAGGACCTCTCCTTCTTCCTTGCCGAAGACGGGCTCTCGAACCCCGCAGACGTCGATAGCGCCGCGGTCAACCCCGCGAGGATCAACCCGACCGTCACCACCGACGGGATCGCGTCCGAACGTCTCTACATCTGGGCGCTCCACGCCGCGGATGACCTGAACTGCAACGGCCTCAGCTTTGATTTCTCCACCACCGGGACTCTCGTGGTCAACGACGTCGTGCTGTACAACCTGTTCGCACCGGTAGCAGGAACAGCGTGGACCGCCACGATCAACGGCGCCGCGGACGGCGCCGGCTGGTCGAATGCCAGCGCGACAGCGCCAATCGATGATGGCCTCTTCTCGGGATTTTTTCAGGAACTCGGACCTGGTTTAGATAACATCCACGTCATCGACGACGTCCAGCTCGTCGGGCACATCGAGGTCTCCGGCGAGGGCGACATCTTCTTCGAGGTCGGTCAGGCGGGGATCATCCGAGATTTATTCGAATCTCTCCCCGGCCCTCAGGTCGGCTTCGGGTTCGGCGATGCGACGGTCTCCGGCTCCGCCTACGGCACGGCGAGTTCCGTTGCTGACGCGTCGCTCGTCATCGACGAGTGCGTCGGGTTCGCGGCTTGCGGCGACTACAACGGCGACACGCTGATCAACATCGCCGACGTCGTCAATCATGCCGACACGTACCACGCCCCGACGAATACCGTCGAGGAGATCTGCGTCGGCGATCACAACGGCGACGGTCTGGTGAACCACTTCGACAACGGGGTCCTCTTCGACGCCCTGTTCAACGGGGCCCCATTCCCGACCTGCGACTGAGCCGATCACAACACCAACAACGAAAAACATCGAATACAGCAAGACCAACCAGCCAGAGGAGGCTGATCAATGAATAAGATAATCCAACGAGCCGCGATCGTGGCGGCACTGACATTCGGAGCCGCAGCGCAGGCGCAGGACCTCCGGTTCTTCCTTGCGGAGAACGGTCTCTCCAACCCCGCTGACGTGAACAGCGACGCGGTCGATCCCGTACGCACCAACCCAAACGCCGCGATCAACGATGCGCTGCCCAAGCGGCTCTACATCTGGGCCGAGCACGCGTCCGATGGTCCTGTCAGCTACGGGATGAGCCTCAACGTGCAGACCACCGGG
>JAJDDA010000027.1 GCA_029260535.1 Phycisphaerales bacterium
ACAACGCCGTCGCCGTTGAGATCACCGACGAGCCCGCTGATGCACTCGAGCACCGTCACGAGCACCTCGTCAACACCGGCTTCGACGAGCGAGCCGTCGCCGAAATCGCTCGCGACGAACCGCAGCCTGACCTGATCGGTGGGTGTGACGAAATCTGAAACCCGGATGGTCTTGCGGACCCAGGCGTTCGCGTTCTCGGTGACCAGCTCGACGGTGAACCAGGTGTCGCCGTCGTCGTTGGTGATGTCGACCGGCATCGAATCGGCATTCGGCGCGGCGCCCTGGTTGTTCGAGTACCACCTTGAGTAGGCGATGAACGCGTCGCCACCGGTGCAGTCGAGCAGCGGGGAGATCAGCGTTGTGGCGCCGTTGTCGACGTCGTTGATCCCGATGCCGACACCGGGGACGGTGTTGCCGGTGATGTAGCAGATGGTCCCGTCGGCGGAATCGTCGTCTTCCGGCTGCGCGCCGGTAGCGGTGGGGTCGGCCAATTCCCAGACACCGGTGTTCGCCGTGTCTGTGTCGACGCCGACAGTCCAGAGGAGGTCCGCTTCGAAGTCGTCATCGAACGTGATTTCCGTGTCGGTGAATGCGATCGTGGTGAACGCATCAACCGGAGCGTTCGCGGGGAGCGAGAACGGATTCGCAGATGTGTCGCTCGCGGTGATGTACCAGGCGACCTGCTGTCCGCAGTTGAGCACGGGCAGCTCGACCTCGAAGACGCCTGGTGAAGATTCGGTGATCGAAGCCCCTGCGAAGGGGGCGCCGTCGATCGATGTGAAGAGCATCGCGCTCGATGCATCGAGGGGATCGCCGCAGGTGGCGCTGATATCAACCGTGAAAACGGGGGTGGTCCCCAGATCAACCGAGAGGGGCGCGCCGGTGGGGATTGCAAACTCGATCGCAACCGGGATATCGAACGACTCGGTCAGCCCTGTCGCGCTGGCGCCATCGCCGCTGGAGGCGTTCGCGCCGAAACCACGCGTCGCGAAACCGGCCCAGAGGTCGCAGAGGTTCGCTCCGCCGTTCATCGCAAGGTCAGCGAGCAGGATCCCGTCGCGCGCCTGGATCAGGCTCGGAGAAGAGGGAGAGAACTTCATCCCGTCGGTGACGAGTTGAAGGATCAGGTTGTTGCCAGCGACATTCCCGTGGGTCGCCATCAGGTTCGCTCTGCATTGCATAAGCGCGCTACACCAGATCTCACCGGCGTTGTGCACCTCGTTCGCGTTGGCCGAGGTCTCCGGGTTGAGGAACGACACCGGGCTCCGCGGCGGCGCGGGGGCGTCAACCCCGTACGTCCCGGGGTCGATGTCCGCGAACGTCAGCGGGTTGATCGAGAAATCGGTCGAGTAGGGGTACCGGCGGATCCCGAAGTAGTAGTTGGTGTCATACCCGGGGTCGAGGCCGAAGGTCAGCCACCCGCCGGAGGTGTAGATCCCGTTGGGATCGAGCGCCGGATCGAGCAGCATCGCCATGGAATAGAAGTCGCTCCAGCCCTCGCCCATCCCGGCGGATTCGGTGGTGAAGATCCCGCCGAGCAGCCTCGCGGAAAGCCCGTGCGCCAATTCGTGGATCACGACCTGCGTGTCGAACGAGCCGTCATTGTCGGGGTTCGGCCCGGGGAAGATGAACATCTGCATCCGTCCCAATCCGCCGTCGGCTGGGTCCGCGTTGAAGTTGGCGTTGTTGGTCCCGCCGCCGTCCTGCGCCTGCGCGGTCACGGGGTCGCCGCCGACACCGCCGCGCCCGAAATTGTCCGTCTGGAAGTTCGCCGATGATTCATCGAAGCCGAGCCCGTGCATGACATCGTGGAACCAGTTGGACACATAGAACAGCTGGACGACGGAGGCCTCTTCGTAGGAAACCGGCCCGGAGGCGAAGTTGATCGGGAAATCAAAGTCGCGCCCCGCATCCGAAGGCCTCGGCAGGTCGGGGAAGTTGTCCGCGTTCTGGTCCGTGTGCGCATCGACGTTGTTCCCGAGCGTCTCGGTGCTCCCCATGGGGACCCACCCGTCGGGGGAGGCGAAGAGGTCAACCGCTGTCAGCGTCACGCTCGTGCGCGCAGCGGCCGGCGCCTGCGTCCCGTCAGGGGTCGCCGGCGAAGGCGCCATCGGCGCAGGGCTGTCGAGCGGCTTGAGCGTGACCGGATCAGCGTACACGTTGTACGTCGCGTCCTGCGCCGCATCGAATGTCAGCGAGTGGCGCCACAGCAGTTCACCGTTGGCCGCATCAATGAAGATGAGGAACGTGTCGTGCACGCCGTCAGCGCCAACAACGACACGCCACGCCGGGCGCAGCTCATCCGCGGTCACCGGAAAGAGCATGAGCCGCGAGTAAGGCTCGCCCGAGAGTTCATCTGTTTTTTCGAATCGGTGCTTGCGGTCGGCGCCGTCTTCAGAACTGAGAATCGCGGGGTCGGCATCCAGTTCCGCGCCAGCGTGTTGCGCCGCGATGCGCAGCGCCGCAGTCGCGTCGATCGTGATATCCGCGATCTGCCAACCGTTGGCCGGTTCGCTGAGCATCCCGCTCGAAACCGAGATCAGCCGGCCGTCGGCGGTGACGTTGCCGCGGAGCTGGGTGTCGAAGATTTCGAGCCCTTCAACGCGCTGCGTCCACCACATCGTCCGGGCGCCGCTGTTGGGGCTGACAGAATCCCTGGTGACCTTGGCCGAATCGATCTGCTCCGCGGTGATCGCGAAGAGATCCGCGTGCTGCGAGACGAACGAACGCACGACACCATCGGCGGCGACGCGCCCGTTGGTGGGGCCGGTCAGCAGCGTGGTGGTTGAACGCACGTACTTCGGTCCGCCGAGGACCGGGTCGAAATCAACGCTCGCGCCGCTGATGGCGCCCTCAAGGAACCGAGCCGCCTCGACCCGGCGGATTTGGGCCGGGGATGTCAGCGAGGCTGTGATGCGGTCGATGATCTGCGTGTTCTCTGAGCGGATATCGAATTTGGGCAGGGGGGTCGCTTCGTACCGTTCATTGACGTGGGCTGAACCCCGGTGGGTCGCATCGACCTGACCGAAGGCGGTCCCGGCAATCGTGGCAAGGGCGAGGCAGGCAACGATCCCTACGGCTGAGCAGGCGGATCGATTCGTTCGGCGGTCGGTCATCGGCGGGTCTCCAGGTGATCAACAGGCCGACGAAGTGGCCGTCCGAAAACGACAGATCACGCCCGAGCAATGGCCCGGTCGTGGTTCGCAAGCATTCGTGTTAATCATTGATATCAAGTAAGTTAGGGTGTTTGCAAGGATCGAGTTGGAACGGGCGGGACACGCAAGAGTTGACGTGTCCCGGATTCAGAAATGGGCTCTACCGCACCGCTGGAGAGCCTTCTACAGCCTCCAAAAACAGGTGCATCATTACTTGATGCGATTCCTGAATGTGAGCCGTGTCATCAGATTCCACGATCAGCGGGACATCACAGAGCGGCCCGCAGGCGCCGCCGCCCTTGCCCAGCATGCCGATGGTCTTCAGGCCCAATTCACGCGCGGCTTCCAGCGCCAGGCGGATGTTTGGGCTCTTGCCGCTCGTGGAAAAGATGACCAGGGCATCGCCTGCTTTGCCGAGCCCCCGCACCTGCCGGTCGAAGACCGCATCGAACCCGAAATCGTTGGCGATGCACGTCAGCGCCGTGGGATCCGCGTTGAGACAAACCGCCGCCAGCGGGGGGCGATCGTCGCGGTACCTGCCGATCATTTCTTCCGCGAGGTGCAATGCCTCGGCAGCGGACCCGCCGTTGCCGCAGGTGAGGACCTTCCCGCCAGCGATCAGGGTGTCGGCGAGGGTTGAACCCGCGAGGCGGATGCTCTCGGCCTGTTCGGTCAGGTTGGCGATGGTCTTCGCCGAGGCCTCGATCCGCCCCTTGATGGCGTTGGTGTCCATGGTCATGGGCGCCAGTGTCGCACAGCCGGGGGGCCTCCGCCAGCGATCGGCAAAAAGAGAATGGGGAAGTTTCCAAGCGAACGCCATTTTCTGTCAAAAGTCCGGCTACAATCGCCGCTCGATTTTGGATTCTGGGCCCGCTTGAGGACCCACCGGGATCCGTCGGGGACGTAGCTCAATTGGTAGAGCACCGGCCTTTTAAGCCGTCGGTTCTGGGTTCGAGTCCCAGCGTCCCCATTGCTTCCGAACCACTTCGGATTTGATGACGCTTTCGGCGTCAGGTACCGCGCACGGAGAGGGATTTCAGCGCCCATGTTGGTCATCCACACGCACTGGACACAGGGCGCGCTTTGCGTCTGGGCGGAGGCCTCGAGGCCTGGCGATATCACATCGCAGCCCGAGACCAGAACCGGCGCGCACCCATTCGCGGCGGATCCATCCTGGTGCGCGCGCCTGCTCGGCGCGGTGGCGCCTGGTTGTGAGTTCGCCGAACCGGTGACGCTGACGATGGTGCTCCCGACCATCGACGACAAGCCGGCCCCCAGCCCCACGCTCGCGCACGCGACCGGTCACGCCGCCTCCCTCGGCGGTCAGATCGAGACCGCGTCGCTCGCTGAATGGAAAATCGGTGCGATCGCTGTCCCACCTTCATTCGCATCCGAGGTGCTCGACGCGATCGAGGATTGCACCGACGAAACAAGCCAGGCATCGGCGCGGTGGCGCCGAGTCGCCGAAGGCCCGGTCCGCGAGATCGCGCTCGGCCCAACCGTCCCGTTCTTCGCCGCCGCGAGCCGGCACTCGCGATCCCTGCTCGCCGAGCAGCGGTTCGTCCCGATGCTGTATCAGGGCGTCGAGGGCGACCTCCGAGGAGGCTGGCGCCCCTGGCTGGGTGACGAATCAACCGCGCAGCGCACGAGTACCCTGCTCAAGGCGATGCCCAACTCCGCCCGCGCCGTGTGCGATGACTTCGATCACGAAGCCTGGCCGATCCTGTCTGATTTTCTCGATCGGCTGATCGATTCATCGTGCCGCGAGGCGCTCCGCGCCGAGGTCATGATCGAGGCGGTCGAGGACCGCGACGCGCAGCAGGATCCGCAGGTCGCATGGCTGACCGGTTTGCTCGATGAGGGCGTCGATTCACCAGCGGCTAACGAACTGCGTTCGGACATGGTCCGGTGCGTGCGCCGCTGGATTTCACAGCTTGATGATCGAGGCGCCGACGCCGCATGGAGGCTCGCGCTGGCGCTCGAAGAGCCGCTCGCAGGCGCCGCGCTCGAAGACTTCCAGGCGCCGGGCGATGATCTCGTCTGGAACCTCCGCATCGCCCTCCGCGCCGTCGAAGACGATCGCGTCGAGGTGGACGCTGCGGACATCTGGTCCGCCGGCGTCGAAGCGATCACCGCGAACGGGTTGCGCCTGGAATCGCCTCAGGAACTGCTCCTGCGCGAGCTTGGCCGCGCGTCGAGGCTGTATGTCCCGCTCGAGCGTGCACTTGATGGCGCGCAACCCGAAACCGTCGAACTCACCACCAAGCAGGCGTACCAGTTCCTCCGCGAGGTTCGGCCGTTGTTGCTCGAAGAGGGCGTCGCCGTCGAGGCCCCGAGTTGGTGGGATTCACCCGCAGCGCGTCTTGGTGTTCGTTTGCAGATCGATTCTGATCCGACCACACCGGAACCCGGTGCGCAGGGTGATCGCTCGTCCGGGTCCAGTTTCGGGCTCGGCGCGATGGTCGATTACCACTGGCGCATCGCTGTTGGTGACACCGCGCTCTCGGTGGAAGACCTCGAACGGCTCGCCACAGAAAACACCCCGCTCGTGCGCGTCGCTGGGCGCTGGATCGAGATCCGGCCCAAGGACGTCAAAGCCGCAGCGAAGTTCCTCCGTGAAAACTCCGGAGGCGAGATCTCGCTCGGTGAAGCGATGCACCTCGCGTTCGATGCGGACGCCGAGGAAACCGGAGTCGAGGTGCTGGGTCTCGACGCGACCGGCTGGGTCTCCGACCTCTTCGCGGATGATTCCGACGAACTGATGCCGGAGATCCCGCAGCCGGAAGGCTTCAAGGGCGACCTCCGTCCTTACCAGAAGCGCGGCGTCAGCTGGCTCGCGTTCCTCGAACGGCACGGGCTCGGCGCATGTCTCGCGGATGACATGGGCCTCGGCAAAACGATCCAACTCCTGGCGCTGGCGCAGAGCGACAAGGAACTCGAGACCGACGGGAAAGGCCCGCCCATCGGCCCGACGCTCATCATCGCGCCGATGTCTGTCGTCGAGAACTGGCGCCGAGAGATCGTCCGGTTCACGCCAGGCCTTTCCACGCTTGTCCATCACGGTCCTGACCGGAAGACCGACGATGAACTCGTCGAAACAGCGGACAACACCGACATCATCATCACGACCTACGCGCTCGCGTACCGCGATCGAGAATCGCTGCATCGCGTCAAGTGGGGCCGGATCGTGCTCGATGAAGCGCAGAACATCAAGAACCCCTCGACCAAGCAGACGCAGGCGATCCGGCAGCTCCAGGCGCCGCGCCGCATCGCGCTCACCGGCACGCCGGTCGAGAACCGCCTGTCCGAGCTCTGGTCGATCATGCAGTTCTGCAACCCCGGCTGGCTCGGCTCTCCAGAGCGGTTCCGCCGGCGCTTCGCCGCGCCGATCGAGAAACGGCACGACAAGGTGCGCAGGACGAGGCTCCGGGCGCTCGTGCAGCCTTACATCCTGCGAAGGCTCAAGAGCGACCCGAGCATCAACGTCGATCTCCCTCCGAAGGTCGAGACGAAGGAATACGCCAGCCTCACCGCGGAGCAGGCGTCGCTGTACCAGGCCGCGATCAACGAGATGCTCGGCGAGGTCGATCGCGCCGAGGGCGTCCGCCGTCGCGGGATGGTGCTCGCGATGCTCGTCAAGCTCAAGCAGATCTGCAACCACCCGGCGCAGTTCCTCCGCGAGTACGACCCGGCAGGCGATCGCATGCCGTCACCCTCGCGCTCGGGCAAAACGATGCGGCTCATCCAGCTGCTCGACGAGTCGCTCGCCGCAGGCGATCAGACGCTCATTTTCACCCAGTTCCGCACGATGGGCTCGATCCTGCATGCCACGCTCATGCACGAGTTCGACCGCGAGGTCCAGTTCCTGCACGGCGGCACCCCCCGCGCAGCGCGGCAGAAGATGATCGACCGCTTCCAGCAAGCCGACGGCTCAGCGCCGATCTTCCTGCTCTCGCTCAAGGCCGGCGGTGTCGGGATGAACCTCACCGCGGCTTCGCACGTCATCCACTTCGATCGCTGGTGGAACCCGGCGGTCGAGAATCAGGCGACCGACCGCGCCCACCGCATCGGGCAGACCCGCACGGTGCAGGTGCACAAGTTCGTCGTCGCGGGAACACTCGAAGAGCGCATCGATCAGATGATCGAAGAGAAGACCAAGCTCGCCGAGCAGATCATCGGTTCAGGCGAAAGCTGGCTCACCGAACTCTCCACCGGGCAGCTCCGCGAACTGCTCTCGCTGCGCACCGGCGCGGTCGCCGAGCCCGCCGACGAGGAAGAGGCGATGGAAGAGGTCATCGACATGCCACTGCGCAGCGAAAGGGGGGCGTTCTGATCCATGGCTAGATCCACCAGATCACCACGAGTCGGCGGACCCTCGCGCCGGACCCCTGCAGCGATCAAGCTCTCGACAAAGGAGGGCCCCGTTGCCACCACCTGGGTCGGGCTCCGCTGGATGCGGTTCTTCGAAGCGCAGACCGAACCGAAAATCGTCGCCGAGGGGGTGGCGCTCGCGAGGCAGTCGGTCGTCCGAAGGCTCGATATCGGGCACGGCTCCATCGTCGCGCACCTGCACGGGCGCGGCGAACCGAAGCGGACGGTGAAGATCGATTGTTCAACCTACGACCACGAGATCTGGGAAAAACTGGCGCGCTCGATGGCGGACCAGTCGCTTTTCTCCGCGAAACTCCTCGCCGGCGACATGCCGCGCGATGTCGAGGACCTCTTCGCACCGCTGGGGATCAAGCTCTTCCCAACGGAACTGAACGAGGTCCCGATCGCGGTCGATGGCCCGCAGCACGATCTCAAGGGAGTCGTCTCATCTGATGTCTGCTGCGTCGCGGCGATCATCGCCGAGCGGCTCGACACCGATCCGTTCCTCCTCTTCCACATGCGTGGGATCAAGGAGGACGAGTTCCGCGAGCGGCTCCGCCAGCGCCGCGCGCTCGCCGGGACCGCGTCGGGGCTCGCTCCGGCGTACGCCCCCAAGCCGATCGAAGCCGCGCAGACCCCTGCGGAGGCGTTGGAGATGCAGCTGGGCGAATTCTGGGCGCCAGGAGAGGGGCTCGACGAGTTTGAAACCCCGCTCGATCGCCCTGAGGTCAGCCACGCGCTGCTCCGCCGGCTCGGCCCGAGCCCGTTTTCGCTCGGGAAATTCCCCCTCGTGGGGCTCCTGGCGACGTGCTACGACACGATCAGCGAATCGGCGATCAAAGGTCGGGATCTGGTGATCGAGGACGAGGAAAACGGCGAATCTCTAGACGCCAATGACGCCCCGCAGGATTGACTGCCCCGATCCCGGTTCTACACTCACGCAACTCTTCACTGATGAGCCGTCCGCGACGACCAAAGGCGCGGCATGGGTCCGGTGCACGCGGCTTTATTCAGCCCGGATCCCGCTCGGGAGAGTCTGCCGCGGCTTCGCGTTTCGGTTGGGTGTTCGTTGATGAACAACACCCCTCCGGTTCGAGCCGCGATTTGTGGTTCGGACAACGAGCCCACCACAGCAGGTCACTCCTGCACCGGTGCGGCGCAACAGCGGAGACAGCGGCGAAGCAGCCAGCGATCGATTATTGACAACCGAGAACCGGGAACAATTGGCCCATGGTGTAATGGTAGCACAGGGGTTTTTGATACCTCCAGTCCAAGTTCAAATCTTGGTGGGCCAGTTCTTCTCGGTTCTCGCAGCGCATCGATCCAATCTCGCCATCGCACCGGTGACATGAACAAACCTATCGCAGCCATCATCCTTGCAGCGGGCAAGGGCACCCGCATGAACAGCGAGCTGCCCAAGGTCGTCCACGAAACGTGCGGCTCCCCGATGGTCTGCTGGGTGGCGCAGGCGTGCCTCGAGGCCGGCGCCTCTCGCGTGATCGTCGTCGTCGGGCATATGCAGGAACTCGTCCGCGAGGCGATGGAGCGCATCGACCCCGGTGATGCGACGATCGAGTTTGCGATCCAGGACAAGCAGCGCGGAACAGGCCACGCCGTCCGGTGCGCACAGCCCCTGCTTGAAGGGTTCGACGGCAACATCGTTGTTCTCTGCGGCGACGGCCCGCTCATCCGCGCCGAAACCGTCGGCCAACTCGTCGACGAGCACGAAAAAACCGACGCCGCGGCGACACTCGCGACCGCGACCGTCGATGACCCTTCCGGTTACGGCAGGATCGTCCGTGATGACGCCGGCGCCTTTGTCGGGATCGTCGAAGAGAAGAACGCGACAACGGCACAGGCCGCGATCAGCGAAATCAACCCCAGCTACTACTGCTTCGGTGCGAGCATGCTGTGGGAAGGCCTGAGCAAGGTCAGCCGCAACGAACTCACCGGCGAGTACTACCTCACCGATGTCCCGTCGCTGCTGCTGCAATCGGGCGAGCGCGTCGGGGCGTTAGCCGCGGTCCCCGCCGAGGACGCGCTCTCGGTGAACACCCCCGAGCACCTCGCACAGACCGACCGGATCCTCCGCGCCAGGCTCGCCGCATCAACCACAGGGGCAAACGCATGATGGCCATGGGCGATTCCAACTCGATCAAGGTCTTCGCGGGCGTGCACAGCATCCCGCTCGCCGAGCGCATCTGTAGGCGCCTGGAACTGCCCGTCGGTATCGGGCGCACCGAGGCGTTCCCCGATTCCGAGATCATCGTCAAGATCGAAGAGGACGTCCGAGGGCGTGACTGCTTCGTGGTGCTCTCGACCTGCAGGCCGGTCAACCGGAACCTGATGGAGCTGCTGATCTTCATCGACTGCCTGAAGCGCGCCTCCGTGGCGCGGGTGACCGCGGTGATCCCGTACTACGGGTACGCGAGGCAGGACCGCAAGGACGAGGGCCGGACACCGATCACCGCGAAACTCGTGGCGAACATGATCACCACCAGCGGCGCCGACCGCGTGCTGACCATGGACCTCCACGCGGCGCAGATCCAGGGTTTCTTCGACATCCCGGTGGACCACATGTCCGCCTCGCCGGTCTTCCTGAACTACTTCAACTCGATCCGCGAGGAATTGGGCGACCTCGTCCTCGTCAGCCCCGACGCGGGCAACGTGAAGGTCTCGGGCAAGTACGCCGCGTACCTCGACGGCGAGTTGGCCTTCATCGACAAACGCCGGATCAGCGGGACCAAGGTCAACTCAACGACGATCATCGGCGATGTCCGGAACAAAACCGTCCTGATGATGGACGACATGATCTCCACCGCGGGGACCGTCTGCGAGGCGGCCAAGCTCGTGCTCGATGGCGGCGCCAACAAGGTCATCGTCGGCGCGACGCACGGCGTGCTCGCGGGCCCTGCCATGGAACGGCTCTCCGATGAATCGATCAGCAAGATCATCCTGACCGACACCATCCCGCTCGGCGACCGCGTCGATCCGATCAGGGACAAGCTCGTCGAGCTCAGCGTGGGTGACCTGCTCGGCGACGCGATCCACAACATCCACCACAACCTTTCCGTCAGCGCCCTGTTCCGCAAGGACACCGGGTCCAAACGCTGACCTCACCGTTCAACACCGAATCCAACAGACCACACCGATCCACAAGCGATCCAGATCCAGACAGGAGTTTCAATTATGAGCAACACCACGTTCACCCTCGAAGCCAAGCACCGCGAGAAGGTCGGCTCCAGGTACGCGAGCCGCGCCAGGCAACTCGGCGAATTGCCCTGCATTCTTTACGGCCACAAGAAGGGCCCCGTCCCGATCAGCATCAACGCGAAGACCGCGATCAAGCACTTCGAGCACGGCGAGAAGGTCTTCAACATCGAGATCGAGGGCAAGCCCGAGACCGCGCTGCTCAAGGACCTCCAGTTCGATTACCTGGGCACCAACGTCATCCACGCCGACTTCGAGCGTGTTGACCTCGACGAAGAGGTCGAGACCAAGGTACACGTGAGCCTCGTCGGTGATGCCGCAGGCTTGAAAGAAGTCGGCGCTACGCTGCTGAGCAACATGACTGAGATCGTGATCAAGTGCAAGGTCCGCGACATCCTCGAGCACGTTGACGTGGATATCTCCGAGCTGGCCGCGGGCGGCGCGGTCCACGCCGGCGACATCCCGCTCCCCGCCGGGATGACGCTCATCACCGACGCGAACGAAACGATCTGCGCCATCCAGATCCAGCAGGAAGCGGAAGCCGCAGGCGAAGAGGCCGCTGTCGAGGGCGCCGACGCCGCGGAGCCCGAGGTCATCACCGAGAAGAAAGAGGAGTCGTCCGAGTAATCATGAAGCTGATCGTTGGACTCGGAAACCCCGGACGCGACTACGCCAGAACCCGCCACAACGCGGGTTTCATGGCGGTCGACCGGCTGGCCAAGCGCCATGCCGGCGGCGCTGTCGCGCGCGGGCAGTTCCACGCGATGACGCTCGACGCCGCGATCCCCGGATCCGGCAAGTGCCTGCTCATCAAGCCAACGACCTACATGAACCGCTCGGGGCTCACCGTCGGCGAGGCGGTGCGCTTCTACAAGTGCTCGCCTGTTGACGATGTCCTGATCATCGTTGATGAAACCGCCCTGCCGGTCGGCGCGTTGCGATTGCGCGCGTCCGGTGGCGCCGGTGGTCACAACGGGCTCGCCGATATCGAGCGGGCCCTGGGGACGGACGAGTACGCCCGCCTGCGCATCGGCGTCGGGGAGTCGGAGTTCGCCGCCAAGAAGGACCACGTCCTCGGGCGTTTCACGGACGACGAACTCGAGACCCTCGAACCCACGCTCGACCGCGTCTGCGACGCCGCCGAGTGCTGGGCAAGCGAGGGGCTCACGAAGGCAATGAATACTTTTAACGTTCGCGCCGCAACCGGTTGGGGCAAACCCAACGGCAACGGCGCGGATTCATCAGCAGCAGAAGAACAGAACTAGAGACAGACACACCATCTCACGCCGGCGCACGCCGCGACCGGCGCGAACCCATCGAAAGGCGACAACAACCAATGGCAGACAAGAAAAACTACTGCGAGACCATGTTCCTCATCAGCCAGGCCGCGGCCGCCGATTTCGGCGCCGCCGTCGAGCACATCCGCGGTCTCTTCGCGAGGATCGACGCGGAAGTCGTCGCGCTGAGCAAGTGGGACGAGCGTCGCCTGGCGTTCGAGATCAAGAAGCAGCGTCGCGGGATCTACATCCTGTCGTACTTCGCCTGCGACCCGACGAAGGTCGCCGAGCTCGAGCGTGCGTGCAACCTCTCCGACCAGATCCTCCGGTTCATGTGCGTCAAGGCGGAGCACCTGACCCTGGAAGAGATGCAGTCCGCGGATGACCAGCAGGGTCTCGCCGACGAGGCGAAGCTCCGCGAGCAGCAGGCCGCCGAGTCCGCCAAGCGGACCAGCAGCGCCAAGTCCCGGACCGAGCAGGAGGAAGAGGAGGCCGCCAAGGCCGCCGCGGAGGCCGCGAAGACCGCTGCAGCCGAGCCCCAGGCTGACGCTGAAGAGGCCCCCAAGGCCGAGGAAACCGCTCCCGCCGAGGCCTGAGCCGCTTCCGGTATTCAGCGGTTTTTGCTAGAATGACAGACGAATGCACCCGCATCCAATCACGCACCAGTAACGGACTACAAACACGAAAGGCGAGTGAAACAAATGGCAGGATCACTGAACAAAGTCATGCTCATGGGCAACCTGACCCGCGACGTGGAGATCAAGCATCTCTCCGGCGAGAACGCGGTCGGCAATTTCGGGATGGCCGTCAACCGGAAATTCAAGGCCCGCGATGGCGACATGCGCGAAGAGGTCACCTTCGTCGACTGCGAGGTCTGGGGCCGCACCGCCGAGGTGATGGGGCAGTACCTCTCCAAGGGCCGACCGGTCTTTATCGAGGGTCGTCTGAAGCTCGACACCTGGCAGGACAAAACCGACGGCTCCAACCGCTCCAAGCTGAAGGTCGTCGTTGACTCATTCCAGTTCATCGACAGCCGCAACGATGGCGGCGGCGGTGGTGGTGGTGGCGCAAGCCGCGGCAACGAGAGCTACCAGTCCGCCGGCGCACCGAGCGGTGCCCCGAGCCACACGCCGGTCTCGGAAGACGACATCCCGTTCTGATCTGAACTGGATGAGCAGCTAGCAATAAACAGGCCGCTCCCTTCGACAGGGGGCGGCCTTTTTCATGCGCGAGCAAGCAACGGAGTTACGGGCAGATCGCCCCGAATTCACCGATGAGGATCCCGAGATCCGCCGTATCGACGATGTTGTCGTTGTTGAGATCAGCGCCGGTCCCTGGTGTGCCGAACTGGGCAATCAGCGCGCCAAGGTCCGCCGTATCAACAACGCCATCGCCGTTGAGGTCGGAAGCACAAGGCGCCAGCACGGTGATCGCGCCAGGGCCGACGATGGAGTTGTTCGCGGTCTCGATCGTCGAGAAGAACGCCCACTGGCTGGTGATCCAGTAGTACGTGCGCCCCTCGATCAAGATCGAATCGAAGCTCGACGTGCCCTGCGGGTCGCCGTTCTGCGCGAACCCGTTGCCTAAACCGTAGTTGAGCAGGTCGGTGAGCTGATCATTCGGATCGAAACTGTTCTCGTAAAGAAACGTGAAGTGGTTCGAGCCTGATGCGAGGACGCTCGACAATTCGTAAACCCCCGAGGTGTCCACGGTGAACGCGGTCACGTGGTACGCGACAGGGCCCTGCCCGCTGATCCCCTCGATGAAGAACGGGCGATCCCACTCCTGCGCGACATCGGGGGTCGCGTCGAACAGCAACGAAACGTCCGGCGCATCGCCCAGCAGGTAGTGCGTTACGTTGCGCAGACCGTAGGTCCATCCAGCCTGGGGTGAATCGCTTGAGAAGATGAACGACCACATGCCGTCACCCACCTCGCCTGCGCCGTACACACCCGCGCCGTTCTGCAGCGGGAAGTCGGCGATGGTCACATCCCCGCCGATCGGATTGAACGGAGCGCTCACCAAACCCCCCGGCGATTGGCCGGTCATGACGACATCCAATGCCCAGGGCCCGGTCCCGCCGCCGGTGTCTCCGGTGACCAGCGTGAACCTCGTTGAAATCCCGATCCCGGTCACCGGCTCAAGGATCCCCGAGAACGACGCGGTGCGGGTCTCGCCCACCGTCGTCACGACGTCGAAATCGGAGTCCGCCGCCTCACCGAGCACCTTCAGGGCGGCGTTGGCATGGCCGCACACGAGCAGCGCGGAGAGGGTCACGAGAGCAGCGGGATATAGGCGCATTGGGACGGATCCTTCGGGTGATGAACGAGAACAGTTCGATGCCTGACCGTATCAGGGGGGAGGGCCGTTTTGAAGCGAAATGAGGCTTTTCGAGCGGAAATCGGTGTTCTGAGGCCGGTGCAAGGGGAGACATCCCGTTCACGGGGCGCCTATCATCGCCACCTCCCGCAGGCATTGAGCCGGTGGGATCACATCCCCGTTGGGGCCCCCGGCAATCCGCCGGCTCGGCTCCTCAACTTTCACCTCTGAAAGGACAGCGACCCAATGTCAAAGACAATCACGCTGCTGCTCACCGAAAACGTCGATTCCCTCGGGATCATCGGCGATGTCGTTGAGGTCAAGATGGGCTACGCCCGGAACTACCTCATGCCCCGCGAGATGGCGATGACGCCCTCCGATGAGGCGATCGCAGAACTCGCCGACCGCCGCGCCGTCGCCGAGAAGGAGATGCTCGGCCTCCGCGCCAACCGCGAGCAGATGATCGACAAGCTCGACGGTGTCGCGCTGACCATCATCCGCTCGTGCAACGACGCCGGTCACCTCTACGGCTCGGTCACCCAGAACGACATCGCCGAGGCGCTCTCCGCCGCCGGCTACCCCGTCACGCCCCGCTCGGTGCGCCTGCCGCACGCGATCAAGCGGATCGATCTGTTCGACATCCACATCCGCCTGGACCTGGACCTCGAAGCGGACATCAAGCTCGAGGTCGTCCCCGACCGCGAGCTGCACATGGACGATCAGAACGACATGGAGTTCGACAACGACGGCGAACTGATCGACAAGAACGCGAAGAAAGAGGGCGACGACAAGCCCAGGTCCCGCGAGATGCGCGTCCCCGAAGAGGCGGACAACTGATCCCACGGTCGGCTGACCGGGTCAGATCAGCAACACATCGAAAAAAACAACCGCCCGGGCGTTCGCCAGGGCGGTTGTTGTATGCGGTCTTCAGTGGTCCGGATCTGCGCTCGGCTTCACCGCAGCACTGATTTGAGCGGGGGCTCGAACGTCGCGATCGGTATAGGCCCGAGTTGCAGGGTCTCAATCTCGATCCTCGCGTTCTTGGTGACAAGGAATAGCAGGATCACCTGATCGTCGGGCTTGCTCTGGCTGACCTTCGGCAATTGCCCGAGCGATCGGATCGGTCTGCCCGGGTCGTAACTGATCTCGACCTTGCCCTGCGCGTCCTTGTGAATGTAACCGACAACGTCGAACGGTGATTCTCCCGGCATCCGGAGCTGCACCGATGCATTGTTAAGAATCGGGGTCGTCGCTTTCTCATGGATGGAAACCCTCGAAGTGAAACTGACATCAACCTGGATCAGCGTCGTGTCATGCGAGGTGGCGAACCTCCTGACGAGGAGTTTGGGTGGAGCGCTGCCATCCATCGAATTGAACAACTGCTTCCCGCTGACAATCTCGTTGTCGTCGTTGATCTTGAGCGAGCCCTTGTTGCTCCGGCTGAACCCCGTCGCGAGCGACGTTCCGATGCTTATGCCTGAATTATTGAGATCATTCCGATCGATCCCGTTGATCGTGATTCCGCCGCGTGTGATTTCGTCGGTTCCGCCGCCGCTGCCAGAAGAAGCGACCCCGGCCACCGAACCGGGGAGCAACTGCTCCACATCGATCGCGGCGTCGCGAGCGGCAACGCTCAGCACGCCGCCCTCTGCGCCATCGACCGGCAGCGCCGAAAACGCCGACACCGGAACGCGCACATTCCGAACCATCAAATACGTCGGTGTGCACCGCGGGGGCACGGGGAACTCGAACGCCATCGTCGAGGTGCTCGCGGCGCCGACAGACGCGAGGAAAACCTCGTCGGCGTCGTACCGGAACCGCCCGTAGGCCTTCGCATCGCTCATCGCCTGCGTCACCATCGCGGCAGGGAGCACGCGTTGCGTCACGCCTTGCTCGTCCTCGTACAGCAACGCGATCTGCCCGGAGCCCCAGACGATCTGGCCTCCCGATTCTTTGGCGCCGGATTCGAACTTCAACGTGAATCCCTCGAGCGTGGTCCCCGCCAGGAACGAATCGCCGGAAAGATCGCGCACCTGCTGCGAGCGATCCGATTGCTCATCCTTGAAGAGTTCTGTGGGATTCGCTGCGGTGACGGTGTACCGCCCGATCACCACGATGTCCTCGGGGCTGAGCGTCGTCCGCCCCCGGTCATCGAAGGTGATGCGCATCAGCGCCGCCTGCTCGTGGATGTTGGGGGCCAGCATCGCCAGCGGCGTGCCGGTCGCGAATCCGCTGACACTCAGCCGCTCGTACAACTCCGCGGTGACCCGATCGACCGGGATCCACAACCCCGCGGAGCGCGTCAGGTTGCCCTGCGCATCGTAGGTGATCGGCTTGTACCCCAGGAACCCTGAGGGGAGCCTGAGGAAGCCCATGCTGATGACCAGGATCCCGACCGCGATCGCGCCGGAGCCGACACCGAAGGCGCCGCCACCGATCAGGTTGACCACGCTGGAAAACTTGATGTTGTTCGGGATCGCCTTGTCCATCGCGACACGGAGCAGCGCGAGCGTGATCAGGAACGGGATCGCCAGGCTCACCGACCAGGCGATGTCCTCGCGGACCCCGAGCATGATGTACGCGAGGGGCTCCCAGACCGCCAGCGCGACAGCGCCCGCGATCACCGTGCACAGGAAGTGGATCAGCGCAGAGAACAAGCCCTCTTGCGACCACATGTACGCGATGAACCCGACCATCGCGATAATTATCAGATTAAATACGATTGACATAACAACCAACCTCTGTTCGAGACGCGACCACGCGCCGTGTGAATCCGCTTAGCTCGTCGCCGCAGGCTTGCTCGCCTTGGCGGCCGGTTTCTTCTTCGATGATCCGCTGCTGGTGATCCGCGCCACCTCTTCGACGCTCGTCACGCCGCTGAGCGCCTTGTAGACCGCGGCCTCCTGGATCGAGGGGAGCCGCTTGCGCTTGATCGCGTTGCGGAGACCGGACAGATCGCCGTTCGCCAGAGGCTGCCGCTCATCCGCGCCGATCTGGTACACCTCGAACACGCCTTCCTGACCGAAGTACCCGGAGCCCTGGCAGACCGGGCAGACGTCTTCCTTGCCCTTGATCAGCACCTGCCCGCCGCGCTTGAAGAGGCTCTTGGTCCGCTCGGGGGTGGTCCCGAGTTTCTTGAGCATCTCCGGCTGCGGCGTGTACTCAACCTTGCAGTTCTCGCAGAGTTTCCGGATCAAGCGAACCGCAACCACACCGGTGAGCGCATCGGCGACATCCTTGGGGCTGCCCGCCGCTTTCATGAAGGTCTGGATCGCGGTCATCGCGGTGTCGGACCGCACCGAGACGAACGTCCTCGTCCGCTCGTGGTCCGCCTTGACGATCTCCTTCGCGGTGTCCACATCGGGGAGCTCCGCGACGAACACCACGTCGGGGTCGCGCCGGAGGATCGACCTTAGCGTCGTCGCGTAATCCGTCCCGTCGGTGTTCATCGGATCGAACACGTTCTGCCGAACGCCCTCGATCGACGCGGAGGTTTCCAATTCGATCGTCTGGATGTTCTGGGTGTACGCGTCGTGATCGCGGACCAGCGCGTACATCGTCGAGGTGCGACCGTTCGCCGGGGGCGAGGCGACGAGCACCACGCCGGATTGCTGGAGGATGATCGCTTTGAGTTCATCCATCTGCTTGTCGGTCAGACCCAGTTCCTCGACCTGGTGTGTGACCTGCGACTCGGGGTCGAAGATGATGGTCATCTTCACGCCACCGCTCGATCCACTCGTCGCCATCCGCAAGGGCTTGCTTGTCGCGCCCTGCTCGATCGCCAGGTTGGCGCGGAGTTTTCGTCGCCGATCCTTCAGGTCCAGCCCCGCGGCGGTCTTGAGGAAATCGATGATCGCCAGCGCCCGATCCGACGGGAGCGGATCGGCATGACGCCGAACACCATCGATGGTCAGCGCGACGTTGTAGTTGCCGTCGGAACCGGGCGCGATCCCGATCCTCGCGGCGCGGGCCCCGATCGCATCGATCATCAGAGCCTCGGCCGCAATCCGGACGTCGTACTCAGGCGTCCCGCGCTCCGGGGGTGTGAGCAGGCCATTGGGACCGCGGAACCCGAGCGTCACGCCCCTGGCCAGCTTGGCTTCCTTCCGCGAGTTCATCTGCTCTTTGATCTGCGAGAGGTTCATCGACCACTTGAGGTCCGCGGGAACCCGGTGCGAGGCGTTGTGCTTGAACGCATACGCGCCGAGATCCGCCGCGAGGATCAGGATCATCAGCGGGTAACCGATCAGGAAGTTCGGGAAGAACATCGCAACGCCCAGCGCCAGCACACCCATCGCCAGGTGGACCGGGTTCCAGACATTCGGGGCGATGAGGAACCGCCTCGCGTCCTGATCGAAGATGCTCGACACCACCCAGGCCCATCCAACAAAGGGGATCGCGACAAGGATCGGTTTCCACCACGAGACGAGGAACGCCGGATCAGCGTCAACGGCGAGCATGGCGAGCGTCAGGGATTCGTTGGTCATAGTTGGGTGTGGCGTTGTAAGTGGCGGTTGCCGTCAGGCCCACAGGAGGGCAGGAGTCGGAACACCTGGATCGGTGCTCAGGATGAGTTGCCGGAATCGGAGTTGGATCAGCCGATCCCCTTGAGCCGCATCGACAGCTCGTCCGCGTTGGGAGTCGCGTCCATCGCTGTGCGCATGTGAATGTATTCCTCCTCAACGAGCTTCACAAGGCAGCCGTTGAAGTCCATCATCCCGCTCTTGGCAGCCTCCTGCGAGGTCAGGACCTCGGTTAGCTCGCCCTCGCGGCCCTCGAGGATGTACTTCCGAACCACCGGGTTGTTGATCAGGATCTCCACCGCAGGGATCCGCGGGATGTCCTTGTGCAGCGTCGGGAGCAGTTTCTGGTACACGATCGCACGCATCTGGTACGCCAGGATCTTCCGCACCTGCGGACGCTCCTCCGACGGGAACAGGTCGTAGATCCGCTGGAAGGTCTGCGGCGCCGACGAGGCGTGGATCGTCCCGAAGACCAGGTGACCGGTCTCCGCGGCGTGGAGCGCGGCTTCGAACGTCTCCGCAGCGCGCATCTCACCGACCAGCACCACGTCCGGGTTCTCACGGTCGAGCGCGCGCAGCGCGATCTTGTAGTCCAGGCAATCGATCCCGATCTCACGCTGGTGGATCGTCGCCTTCTTGTCCTCGAAGATGTACTCGATCGGGTCTTCGATCGTGATGATGTGCACCGGCTTGCGCTCGTTGATGTAGTTGAGCATCGACGCGATCGTGGTCGATTTACCCGAACCGGTCACGCCGGCGAGCAGGACAATCCCCTGCGGCTGCAGCGCGATATCCGACATGATCTCCGGGAGGTAGAGGTCCTCGAACCGCTTGATATCGCTGGTGATCAGCCGGCACGCCATCGAGAGCTTGCCGCGCGTCTGGAAGAGGTTCACACGGAACCGCTCACGCGCGGAGTAGTCGTACGCGAAATCCACCGACCCGAACTTGTGCAGGTCCGCCCACTGCTCCTTGGTCAGGATGTGGTCGCAGATCTTCTTGTATTCCTCGCCGGTGACAATGTCGGTGTCGAGTGTTTTGAGATCACCCCGGAGCCGAACCACGGGGGCCTTGCCGGTCTTGACGATGAGGTCCGACGCGCCGAACGAGATACACGCCTTGAGGAATTTTCCGAACCGGGTCGCGTGCGGATCGTGCTTCAAGTCGGGGTCGAGCGTGCAGTGCCCGACA
Organism: Phycisphaerales bacterium; assembly: GCA_029260535.1. Taxonomy (GTDB): domain Bacteria; phylum Planctomycetota; class Phycisphaerae; order Phycisphaerales; family UBA1924; genus JACKHE01. Next base: position 20,047 of record JAJDDA010000027.1, read on the forward strand.
ACGGATTCACCGGGAGAGGGGGACTCAAGAGGGGTCATAAGAACAAGATCCTTCCAGCAAGAACCCGGTCCGCCGCCGACCGGCGAACAGGGGGAAACATCAAACCAGCGCCAGTCGGCCAACAACGCCGAGGGGCTTCTTCCGGTCACAGGGCATCCGGTCGCAGAAAAGGATAGGTACAGCCCGCCAGGGCATCCGCCCTGAGCCGCACACCACCTCCCGCGTCCGGATTCAATACGCAGGAAAAGCGGACCGGGTTGCCACGCCGTCGGCAGCCCCGAAGGACAACCGCCGAAACCCGGCCCAGCGGGCATCTTACAGGCATCAGCACCGGTTGGCAGGGGGAAATCCGCGATCGAGACACGACCCTATGAGTCAATCGAGGGCCCAATCATTCAGCCAGCCGGTTCTTCTTGCTTTGGATCGATCTCTCCCGCTCGGAACTCCCTCGGCGTCACCCCGACCACCCCCTTGAACGCCGCCGCGAAGTGGGCCGCGGTCGTGTACCCCACCCCCGTCCCGATCGCGCCGATCGGCTCGCGCGAGGTCCGCAGCAGCCATCTGGCGACCTGCATCCGCTTGAGCGTGGTGTACCGCTTGGGTGAAACCCCGATCAACTTTGTGAACATGCGGTGAAAATGGTGGGGGCTCAACCCTGCCGCCTCGGCGATCGCGTCCAGATTGATCGGCCCTGCGAACCCCTCGTGGATCGCCGCGATTGCCAACACGACTCGCTCATCGGCGAGGTCCTCGACCGCTGGGAGCGAGTTAACACCAGTAATCGGCCTGAGTTGCGCGTGCCAGTGCGATCCCTGAGCCAGATCCGCCGCCCGATTCCGACGGAGCGCCACCCAATGGTCCACATCGCCGATCGAGATGGTCATGTCGATCGGGTCGCCATCAATGATCTCCGGCCACCGCTGCTTGCGAACCTCCCGGAGCGTCCTGCAGAGTTGGGCCGACGAGATGTTGGCGTTCCCGAGCGTCCGCCGGGTCGCGGGGTCGGCATGAATTAGTCGATCATCGTTACCGATGAGCAGCCGGCGCATCCCCCGCTCGCTGGGGCGGTTAAAGACCGCCTGCCACTGCCTTGCCATCAATTCGATCGAGCGTAATTCTTCCGGCGAATACGCCGCGCCGGACCTCGCGAGCGTCACCAGCCACCATCTACGGCGCTGGAGCGATTCGGGGTGCAGGTGATAAACCACGTGGGCGCCAGGGGTTCCGGCAAGCACCTGTGTTTCGGGTGCGGCGGCATTCCCAAGCGCAATGCCTTCACGGAGGGCGCGTTGAAAGAGCCGATCGCGCCCGCGCCCGGTCAGCGTCCAATCGGAGATGACTCCCGGCTTGAGCCCCCACGAGGCAAGCATCTCATCCGGCGCCGGGTTGTCGAGGCTGACCAGCCAGAGCGAGAACGAATCGCAGGATGCTTCCGACTGGACCCACGCCTCGACCGCCTCGGGGGTGTGCGACCAGGGCGCCGGGATGTCCGGCTCGATCGCCGCCGAGCTGGGCGTCAGGGGGTTGAGCCGGATCGGGGATGGCGCAGCCGAGCGGGTCACGGCTGCGACTGCTCGACGCTCCAGATGATCTCATCGCCGGAGCAATCGATATGGACCGCGAAGAACCCGTCCTCGTGCTCTTTGAGCATGGGCCACAGGACCTGGCGATCCGTCTCGGGCATGTCGAGCGATCCGATCGCCTCGGGGGTGTGCCATTCGAGGATGCCCTCATTCATCGGGCCGGCCTCGACATCGACCGCGCCGATCACGCGGTAAACGAAGAGCAGCCAGTGCGTTTCGTTCTCGTACGCCTGCTCGCTGATCACACCGGAGAGGCGGAGCCGTTCGATGGGCACCTCGATGCCGGCCTCTTCGTGGATCTCGCGCTGGGCGCACTGCGCCGGGCTCTCGCCGATCTCCTGCTCGAGCTTGCCCCCGATGGGGCTGTACATCCCCTTGTTCGGCGCCTTGGCGCGGTGCAGGAGCAGGACCCGCCCCTGCGCATCGCGCAGGTCGCAGAGGACGGCAATTTTGTAAGGGATAGGTGGGGAGGTCGTCATCATCGGACACGATACGCCGCCTAGCCCGCAGCACAACATCCCACCATGACAAGGGCCGACTTTTCCATCGACCCCCAGCCCTGAGCCGATACCATGCATGCACTGTGATCCATTCTCCCGATCTCCATCTCGAACCGGGCGCCTTCCAGCTCGAGGGCGTTCGCACGCACTTCATCGGCATCGGTGGGTGCGGCATGTCGGGGCTGGCGCGCATGTGCAGCGCCCGGGGGGCGATCGTTACAGGGTCCGACCAGACCTCGACCGCCGTCACCGACACCCTGATCGCGGAGGGGTTCGAGGTCGAGTGCGCGGACCCGGGAATACTCCCGGGAGATGCACAGCTCGTCGTCGCCTCGGCAGCGATCGCGCCCGAGCATCCCCAACTGATCGAAGCGAAATCGCGGAACATTCCCATGCTGACCTACGCGCAGGCGATCGGGCGATGCATGCTCGGTCGCACCGCGATCGCGGTCGCCGGGACGCACGGCAAGTCGAGCACCGTCGCGGCGCTGGGGCACACGCTGATCCACGCGGGTCTCGATCCGACGGTCATCGTCGGCGCGACGTGCCGACAGCTCTCGCGCGACCCTGACGCGGCGCCTTCCGGGTTCCGCATGGGTGCTGAGTCGATCCCGACCGGAGCGATGAAAGATAATCCGGGGCTGCTGCTCGCCGAGGCGTGCGAATTCAACCGGTCGTTCCTGAGCCACCACCCGACGGTCGGCGCGGTGACCAACGTCGAGGCGGACCACCTCGACATCTACGGCGATCTCGCCGGCGTGATCGAGGCGTTCAACCAGTTCGCGAGGCTGCTCCCGGCTGAAGAGGACGGCGGCGTGCTGCTGATCGCGCACGACGGCGCGCACCGGACCGAGGTCGCCGCCGGCGTGCGCGCCAGGGTCGAGACGATCGGCTTCTCACCGGAAGCCGACTGGCAGGTCGAGTTCGACACCGAATCCTCGCAGGTCACGCTCAGCCGCGCCGATGGTGTTGTGGCGCAATGGGTCAACCCGACCCCCGGCGTGCACAGCGCGATGAACAGCGCGTTTGCGTGCGTGCTGGCGATCACCGTCGGGGCTGAACCGGGTCTTGCTGGTGAGGGGCTCGCGTCGTTCCGGGGTGTCGATCGGAGGTTGCAGTTCCTCGGCGAGGTC
>JAJDDA010000028.1 GCA_029260535.1 Phycisphaerales bacterium
TGACGCTCTGGTTCGCGATCGTCGGATCAACAAGCGCGACCTGGATATCGAGGTTGTTGCTGATCGTCCAGGCGCGGACCTCTTCGAGCGAGATATCGAGCGTATCGAGCCCCTCGAACGGGTTCTCGCGCAGCGTGTTGATCTGCGACTCGGTCACGTCGTCGCGCTCGGTCGGGAGGTCGCCAGCGATTTCGCTCCCATCGAATGTGATCGCATCGATCGAGCGGAGCCGCTCGGCAGAAGGCCGATCGCCGTACTCATCGAGCGACGTGGCGAACGGATTCTTGGCGCAACCCGTGAGGGCGAATGCAGCGATAGCGCCTGCGGCGAGCCACCCAGCAGCGGGCGCCGCGGCGCCGAAACGATTATTCATGTCTGAGAGCCTCGATTGGGTCCATACGTGCCGCTTTCACGGCGGGGAACATACCAAAGACTACGCCGCAACCGGCGCTGAAGATGACCGCGACGAACATCGCCCATACCGGGATCGCCGCCTGATCAAGATTGACGTCGGGGATCTGCTGCACACCAATGACCATGATCTGCCCGATGAAGAGGCCGATGAAGGCGCCGACGACGCACAGCGTCACCGATTCCGCCAGGAACTGCGTCATGACGACCGATGGTCTCGCACCGACCGCCTTGCGCAGCCCGATCTCCCGGGTCCGCTCGCTCACCGACGCGAGCATGATGTTCATGATCCCGATCCCGGCGACGAGCATCAGGATACTGACGATGCCGATCACAACCGTGCCGATCACCGCCGCCACGCTATTGAACTGATCGATCGCCTGCTGGAGGATCTGGATGTTAAAGGTGTCCTCATCCTCAGGAGCGAGGTTCCGCAGTTTGCGCATCGCAAACCGGATCTCACGCCGAGCCTCAAGCACTAATTCAGGCGATGCGATCGACGCCATGCACCAGATCCAGCCCTCGCGATTGAATTTCAGTGAGGTCTCGAAGGGAATCAGGATCTCGGCGCTGGTGTCGTTCCCGGAGAACAGGCTCGCCTCTCTCGATTCGATCACACCGACGATCTGGAACCGATTGTTGTCGATACGGATGTGCTGCCCCGAAGGATCGGTGTCGAGGTTGAGTTCCTCGATCGCCTCCTTGTTGACCAAGCACACCGAACGCCGTTCGTCGTGATCGATCCGCGTCATGGGACGACCCATCGTGATGTCCCGGCTCTCCACCGCCGGCCATTCCAGCCCGATCCCGGTCACCGAGACGCCCAGCACCAGACGCTCGCCGAACGTGACAGAAGAGGCGCCCTGAATGATCGGCGTGAGCTTCTCGATCGAGGGGCAGTGCTCCCGGATCGCATCGATCTCTTCAACGGTCATTTTGACCTTGTCCCAGCCCAATTTGCCGCGCATCGACCGCGGGACGTTGCCCCACACCCAGACTTTCTTCGCACCGAGCGTCTCGAATTCGCCCATGATCCCGGCCTTCATCCCGCCGAGCGACGCGATGACCGCGACCACCGAGGAGACACCGATCACGATGCCAAGCGCGGTAAGCGCGGCGCGGAACTTGTTCGACCAGATCTGCGCCAGCGCAAGCACGACGGTCTGGAGCATAAACCGGATGAGCATGGCCAACCTTTCGTGATTACTCGTGACGCAGCGCGTCAATAGGATCGAGACGGGACGCCTTGAACGCCGGGACAATACCGAAAACGAGCCCGGTCCCCGCGGTAAATCCAACCGCGAGCAGGATCGCCCAACCCGGGATCTCGGCGCCGGACAACTGATCGCCAGGCATCATGGAAAACCCGAAGATAATGAGCTGCGCAAAGATCAACCCAAGGGCGCCGCCGGCGAGACAGAGCACAACCGCCTCGACCAGGAACTGCCCGAGGATCACGAAAGGCTGCGCGCCGACCGCCTTGCGCAAGCCGATCTCCCTCGTCCGCTCGCTCACCGAGACCAGCATGATGTTCATGATCCCGACGCCGCCGACGATCAGCGAGATCCCGACGATGCCGCCGAGAACCGCGGTGATGCCGGTCGCCATCTTCAAGAATCCATCGATGAACTGCTGCATCACACCGATGCTGAACGTGTCCTCGTCTTCCGGCTCGAGCCCCCGGATCGTGCGCATCGCGAATCGGACCTCCGCCTGGGCGTCATCCGCGAGCTCCGGGGACACGATCCGTCCCATGGCGTAGTTGAGCCAACCGTTCGGGTTGAGTTTCTGCGCCTGCTCAAACGGGATGTACATCTCGGTGCGCGCATCCCCACCACCGAACATCGGGGATACATCCTTGGTCTCGACCACTCCGACAATCAGAAACCGTCGATTCTTGATCAGCAGGAAATCACCAACCGGGTCAATCGCCAGATTGAACTCGTTAATCGCCTCTTCGTTGATCAGGCAGACCTGCCGAGCCTCGTCACGGTCGATCCTCGAAAACGGACGCCCCTTGATGACGTACCGCGTGTTGATGTCGTGCCACGTCTCCCAGATCCCCGTGGCGCTCACCTGCTTGACGTCCTCGCCGTGACGGACCTCGTAGGTGCCACGCCAGTGCGGCGTGATCAGATCGACCGACGGGCAATGCTCGAGAATCTGCTTGCACTCATCCTCGGACATCTGCACATCGAGCCAGGAGACCTTGTGCCGCATGGAATCAGGAACAGTCCCGTCCATGAAGATGATCTGTGTTCCGACGGTCTCGAACTCATCAAGGATAAAGTTCTTCATCCCGGTGATCGCACCGATGACCGTCAAAACCAACGCGGTCGCAACGATGATCCCCAGCGAGGTCAGCACCGAACGAGCCTTGCTCGCCCAGATCTGGCTCAGCGCCAGAACGACCGTCTGCACGAACCACCGCACGAACATCATGACCTTGCCTCCGATTGCCCGGTGACGCTCGGATTGACATGAATCTCAGGAGCCGACTCCTCGTCCTGCAACTGATGAAACGACGCCGCCGCGTGCTCCATCCATTTCCGATGGATCGGGTCCTCGCCCGTTGGAAGGTCTGTTTCAACCATCCCGTCGGTCAGCCGGATGATCCGCTGGCAGTGCCCGGCGACATCCTCTTCGTGCGTGACGATGATGATCGTCTGCCCCTCCGCGTGGAGCTGGCTGAAGAGCGCGATAATCTCCTGCGTCGTCGTCGAGTCGAGGTTCCCTGTCGGCTCATCCGCGAGCAGGATGCTCGGCGCGTTGACCAGCGCTCTGGCCACCGCGACGCGCTGCCGCTGACCACCCGAGAGCTGGTTCGGCCGGTGCCCCATCCGATCTTCCAGACCGACCCGTTCGAGCGCCCGCTTGGCGGCGCGCCGGGCGCCCATCCAGCCCCGCTTGGAATACAGCAGCGGGAGCATGACATTCTTCAGCGCGCTCGCGCGGGGGAGCAGCTCGAACGACTGGAACACAAAGCCGATCTCGACGTTCCGCACCCGGGCAAGCTCGCCGGCGCCCATCTTGTGTGTCGGTTTTTGATTGAGTATGTACTGCCCGCCGGTCGGCCGATCCAGACAGCCAAGGATATTCATCAGCGTCGATTTGCCCGACCCCGAAGCGCCCATGATCGCGACATACTCGTTCTGTTCAATGTGCAGATCGAGTCCCCGCAGCGCGTACACGCGCTCAACACCGACCTTGTAGGTCTTGCGGAGTTTGCGGATCTCGATCGTCATGACGCGACCTGCGCGGTGGCGTCCTGCGGCGCCTCTCCGGACGCGTCGCTCTGCGAGTCGTCGTCCGACTCTTCAGATTCGCTCACGCTCTCGACGTGCCCGCCATCCTCGTCCTCAGCGTCCGCCTCAGCGATCGCGTCATCCGCAGGGGTCCCGGGCTCTTCTTCTGCCCCCTCGCCCTCTTCGGATTTCGCCTCGCGCTTGTGGACCGACTTGTTGTGGTTCAGTTCCTGCAGCGTCTTCCACGGACCGACGATGACCTCAGCGCCGGGGTCGAGCCCCGCGAGCACCGCGGTCGCCGTCAGATCGCTCGGGCCGATCTTCACCGGTGTCTCGATCGCCTTGCCGTCGACGAGCACGTACACCACCCTGGCGAATGTCTTGTTCTTGTCGATCACCTCGGACTCGGCGATGTCCGGTTCGAGCTCATCGATCCGTTTATCGATGACCGCTTGCGACGGGATCTTCAAAATCCCCTCGAGCGTCTCGACCTCGACGTCCACATTCGCCGTCAGCCCCGCGAAGATCTGCGCCTCATCATCAAGATGGAGGAGGATCTCGGTCTTGTAATATTTCGAGCGATCCGATGGATCATACGAGTGCTGGAGCGCGATGGACTCGACCGTCCCCTCGAACACCACCCCATCAAACGCGTTGATGTAGACCCGCGCCGACTGCCCGATCCGCACCGGGGCGATATCCGACTCATCGATCTCTGCATTGACGAGCATCTCGGTGAGGTCCGCCATCTCGAGGATGACCGTGCCGAAGTTCGTGACCGAACCCGTGACCGTCTCGCCGATCTCAGAGTGCAGCCTCGTGATCCGCCCGTTCATCGGGGCCTTGATCACCGTGTACCCGACGGCCTCTCGCGATCGCGTCACGCCGGCCTTGGCGACCTCGACGTTCTGCTCAGCGGCCCGCAGATCAGATTCCGCCAGCCTCAATCGGGCTTCCGCGGAGTCCAGCTCCGCCTTGCTGACGTCCTTCGACTTGTAGAGCGAATCGACCCGCTCCCACTCAGAGAGCGAGTTGATGTACGACGCACGCGAGCCCTCAAGCCTGGCCTCGGTGCCCTTGAGCGAGGCCTCGTTGGAGGCCAGGTCGGCCTTCAGCGTCTTATCTTCAAGACGGATGATGACATCGCCTTCCTTGACAAAGTCACCCTCTTTGAACGGCAACTCATTGATCTGAGCTGAGACCCTCGCCGAAATATTGACCTTCCGCCTCGGCTCCACGTCCCCGGGGGCACTGATCGTTTTAACCAGCCGATCAGGCTCGACCGCAACGGTGATGACCTCGGCGCCATTCTGGCCGCCGGCCTTGCTCTCCTGGAGCTTCTTGATCTTGGGATACAGGAAAACCCCCGCCCCCGCGACTATGACCACGAAGACCAACGCGATGATGA
>JAJDDA010000029.1 GCA_029260535.1 Phycisphaerales bacterium
CATTGATATCGATGATATTCGGCCTAACCCGAATCAGCCTCGGCGGATGATGGATGATGGGGGGTTGGCGTCGTTGGCCCGATCAATTTCTGAGACGGGGATGATGCAACCGATCGTGGTTCGTGAGATTGCGGCGGCCGACGGCAGCGGGGACCGGTGGGAGATCGTTGCTGGTGAGCGGCGGTGGCGGGCGGCTCGGATGGTTGGGCTGGATCGGGTGCCTGCGGTGACGGTGGCTATCAGCGAGCGGGAGTCGGCGGAGTGGGCGGTCGTTGAGAACCTGCAACGCGAGGACCTCAACCCGATGGACAAGGCGTGGGCGTTTGCGAAGCTTGCCGATCAGTTCGGCGCGACGCACGGGGAGATCGCGGAGAAGATCGGGATCGACCGCTCGACGGTGGCGAACCTGACGCGGCTGACCTCTTTAGAAGAGCCGGTGCAGGCGATGGTTGCGCTGGGGGATCTTGGCGTCGGTCACGCGAAGGCGATCCTGTCATTGCCCGCTGGTCGCGAGCGGGTGCACATCGCGAAGGTCGCGGCCAAGGGCGCGTGGAGCGTGCGGCGGCTCGAGCAGAAGTGCCAGATGATCCTCGGCGGGATGTCGGATGTTGTCGCGGCGCCTGAAGAGGACAACCCGGCGGCGGTTCGGCGGATGGCGGCGAAGGCTGACCTGGAGATCAAGCTAAGCGAGCACCTTGGAACACCTGTTGAGATCCGGACGGATAAGAGCGGGAAGCGGGGTCGGTTGGTTGTGAAGTTCTTTGATCTGGATCAGCTGGATGGGGTGTTTGATCGGATTGGGTTTGGGGGGGAGTGACTAGTCGAAGTCTTTCTTTATGGAAAAGAGTCCTCACAATGCATGATGAACAATCAACTCAGGGCGATCCCGACCAGCAGCCCACCGCCGATCCTTCGTCGCAGGAGCCGACGCGATCGAGGGCACCTGAACCACTGAGCGCCGCGCCGCGACCCGAGCGCGTCGGGCCGTTCAAAATCCTCGGTGATCTCGGCGCGGGTGGGATGGGCATCGTCTATAGGGCCGAGCAGGTACAGCCGCATCGTGAGGTCGCGCTGAAGCTGATCCGGCCCGGGTTGGTTACGGGGTCACTACTCAAGCGGTTTCAACTCGAAGCGGACATCCTGGCCCGGCTTCAGCATCCGGGAATTGCGCAGGTGTACCAGGTGGGGTTGCACGAGGGGGCGCCTTACTTCGCGATGGAGCTGATCGAAGGCGAGACGCTGATGCGGCATGTCATCGCCCAAAATTTGTCCGTCAAACAGCGCCTCGAACTCTTCGCGAAAATCTGCGATGCGGTCCAGCACGCGCACCAGAAGGGGGTCGTGCACCGTGACCTCAAGCCTGGGAACATCCTGGTCGACCGGTCCGGCCAGCCCAAGATCCTCGATTTCGGCGTGGCGCGCGCGACCGACGGGGACATCCAGACAACCACGATCCAGACGAACATCGGGCAACTCATCGGGACGATCCCGTATATGAGCCCCGAGCAGGCGTCGGGTGATCCGGAATCCATCGACACGCGCAGCGATGTGTATGCGCTAGGCGTGATCATCTACGAGCTGCTGGCCGGGCGGCTGCCGTACGACCTGTCGAAGAAGCTCGTTCATGAAGCCGTTCGGATCATCCAGGAGGACGACCCGACGCGGTTGTCATCGATCTACAAGACACTGCGCGGCGACATCGAAACGATCGTCGGCAAGGCGCTCGAGAAGGAAAAGGACCGGCGGTACCAGTCGGCGAGCGCGCTGTCGGCGGACATCCGGCGGTACCTGGGCGACGAGCCGATCGCGGCGCACCCGCCGAGCGCGGCGTATCAGCTGCGTAAGTTCGCCAAGAGGAACAGGGCGTTGGTGACAGGCGTTGCGGCGGTTTTTGTTGTCTTAGTTGCGGGGATCGTCACATCGACAACATTTGCCATTGGTCAGGCGAGGTCGCGTGCGGAAGCGGACGAGCAACGTGCAGTCGCAGAGGATGCGCAAGCACGCGCCGAGTACGAGGCGGCCAACGCCGCGGCTATCAACGCGTTCCTGACAGACGACCTGCTGGCGGCGGTGGCGCCTTCGGCAGAGTCGGGTAAAGGGAAGGAGGTGCTGATGCGCGACGTGCTCGACGAAGCGTCGAAGAAGATCGACTCGGCGGGTGCGGCGGGCGGGCAGTTCGATGAGAGGCCTTTGATCGAGGCTTCCATTCGAGAGACGCTGGGTTGGACCTATCGCACGCTCGGTAAGTTCGGGAGCGCCGAACCGCACCTGATGCGGGCGCTTGAACTTCGGCAGGACGAACTAGGCGCTGAGCACCCGAGCGTGCTCAGCTCCATGAATAAATTAGCGGCTTTGTATTTCAGCCAGAGCCAGTTCGACAAGGCAGAGCCACTGTATGTCAGGACGTTGGAAATATGTCATCGCGTCCTTGGAGAGGAGCATCCGGACACGCTGACCCCCATGAACAACCTCGCAGGCATGTACATCATGCAGGGCCGATACGCTGAGGCGGAGCCGCTTGCAGTCAGGACGCTAGAAATTCGCGATCGCATCCTCGGCGAGGAGCATCCGGACACGATCAACTCCATGAATAACCTCGCGGCAATGTACTACCGATTGAAACAATACAACAAGGCGGAGCCCTTATTCGCCAAAGCGATCGAGATACAGAAACGTGTTCTCGGCGAAGAACATCCGAATACACTGAGCCCCATGGGCAACCTCGCTACCCTCTACATGGAGCAGGGTCGTTACGACAAGGCGGAACCGCTGCACATCAAGACGCTGGAGATCAAGACTCGCATTCTTGGCGAGGAGCATCCGAACACGCTCGGAACCATGAACAACCTCGCGTACCTCTACACCAAACAGAGTCGTTACAACGAGGCGGAGCAGTTATTAATCGAAACTCTGGAGATCAAAGAACGAGTCCTCGGTGAGGAGCACCTGGACACGCTCATCTCCTTGGTCACTCTT
>JAJDDA010000030.1 GCA_029260535.1 Phycisphaerales bacterium
CAGCGGCGGGGCGATCATGGAGATCAATCCAAGCAGCGAGTTTTCATCCGGCGCGAGCGCGACGACGACACCGGTCGGCTCGGGGACGGTGAAGTTGTAATAAGGACCGGCGACGGGGTTGTTGCAACCGAGGACCTGGGCGTACTTGTCGGCCCAGCCGGCGTAGCCGATCAGGCGATCGACCGAGGCTTCGACTTCCTGGCGCGCCTCGCGGATCGAGACGCCGGTCGATTTCTTGATAATCTGCGCGAACTCTTCGCCCTTGCCTTCGAGCATCTCGCCCATGCGGTAGAGGATCTGACCGCGGAGGTACGAGGTCTGCTTCGCCCATCCCGAGGCGGCGTTCCTTGCGGCGACGACCGCGTTGCGGAGGTCCTTGCGCGAGGCGTGGGCGATGTGGCCCATCGAGGCGCCGTCGGCGTCGAGGATGGGCAGCGAACGACCGGACTCGCTCCGGGGGAAGGCCCCGTTCATGTAGAGCTTGTAGGTTTTGGTGACATCCAGGCGTGGTGGCATCGGGTCGTCCTTCGGGAAGGTCATCGCGGGGGTCGTGCTACTAGGGTAAGGATAGACCACCAGCGGCCCACGGGTTGGTCGGGGACAGGCCGGGCGTGCGGCGCGGATTGGGGCTGAATTATGCGTTGTCGAGCCGGGATCGCACGATCCGCTCGATCTTCGCGGCGGCTCGGTTGACGCTGCTGGTGACCTCGTGCTCCCAGACCCTGATGACGCGCCAGCCGAGGTCGGTCAGTTCGTCGGCAACGCGCTGGTCCCGGGCGATGTTGCGGTCGATCTTCTTGTCCCAGTACGCGCGGTTGCTCGAAGGGCGCCGGCAGTGGTCGGGGCAGCCGTGCCAGAAGCAGCCATCGACGAAGACGGCGACGCTTGCGCGCACGAACGTGATGTCCGGTTTTCCGGGGAGGTCTTTTCGGAGGCTGTATCGAAGGCCCCGGCGATGGAGGGCGCAGCGGAGGGTGACCTCGCAGGAGGTGTTGCGCGCTTTAACGCGGCGCATGGTTTCGCTGCGTTGTGTCGTTGAACGGTCGTCGGCCATTGTCGGGCGTCCTTCAGCCGACCGCGAGCAGTTTGCACACGCCGAACTCCCAGACGACATCGAGCCTGCGGATGGTCAGCCCCCGACCCTGGGCTCCGGAGAGTTCGAGGCGGTACGCGTTGGGTCCGATCTTCTTCAGGAAGAGCCCCGGGGAGAGCTCGCCCTGGGGCATGCGCTGGAGCATCTTGAGCACCTCGCGGCGGTTGTCGTAGAGGAACGTGACCGCATCGTGGGGGTCTTTGCCGGCCTGGACGTAGTTCTGCTTGGCGCGGTCGCTGAGGATCTGTGTGAAGAGCAGGTCCTGGTCTTCGACGAGCAGCGCCTGTCGGAGGTGGAGGACGACGTGCCTCGGGGAACTGAGGATGAGCGAGACGGAGCCGTCCTCGTGCTCGATGCGGATTGATCGGGGATTCTGCTGCTGGGTATCGGAGGCGTCGGCGGATTTTTCTCTGTTGCGTTGGGCGAGGTTGGCGAAGGCGCTGGACTGGGCCTGCCTCGAATTGCCGGATTCTTTGAGGTCCTGGCCCTGGGCGCCCTCGATGCCGGAGAGGCCACCGCTGACGGAGATCACCCGGCGTTCGGTCTCGCAGCCGACGAGCAGCAGGGCGCCGAGGGCGACGGCGATGGGCATGCGGAGCGGGTTGTGCGATCGGGTGGGCATCCGGGCATCTTATTCGCACCGATGGGCTGGCGGGTCCGGGCGGCGCGTGAGATGGGGCAATACCATGGCTCCGATGACCGCAAACAGCAGCAATACCAACGGGGACGGCGAACGGAGGCTCGCGCTCCAGGTCGTCACGCTCCCACGCGATACGAACCACTACGGGACGATCTTCGGGGGTGTGATCCTCTCGCTGATCGACCAGGCGGGTTTCGTCGAGGCCCGGCGGCACGGCGCTCACCGCTGGGTGACCGCATCGATCGAGACGGTGTGTTTTACGGCTCCGGTGCATCTCGGTGATATGGTCACGCTTTATGCGCAGACCGAGCGCACCGGGACGACGAGCGTGACGATCAAGGTCGAAGTCGAGGCGGAGCGGTATGTCGGGGCGAAGATCGTTTCCGTGACTTCGGCGCATCTCACGATGGTCGCGGTCGATGCGCAGGGGAGCCCCATCCCGTTCGACAGCCCCGCAACGATGACGGATGAGGCGTGACCAGGGCTGATCCAGACCGGCTCGCGGTGTTCCTCTCGGGGACGGGGCGGACGCTCGTGAATCTGGCGGCGGTGATCGATCGCGGTGAACTGCCCGCGGAGATCGGGCTGGTTGTTGCATCGAGGGCGTGCGAGGGGATCGGCAGGGCGGAGGCGCTCGGGATCCCGGTGCGGCTGATCGAGGGTGAGATTGAGGCGAGTGAGCTGGAAGCGGTGCTCGACGAGTTTTCGATCGATTGGGTGGTGCTCGCGGGCTATCTGAAACGGCTTCCGGTTCCGACGCGATGGGTTGGTCGGGTTGTGAACATCCACCCTGCGCTGCTGCCCGAATTCGGGGGTCCGGGGATGTATGGGGATCGCGTCCATCGGGCGGTTCTCGAGGCGGGTGTGCCGGAGTCGGGCTGCACGGTGCACCTGTGCGATGAGCACTACGACACCGGGCCGATCGTGTTCCAGCAGCGATGCCCGGTCCTTCCCGGGGACACGCCCCGGAGCCTGGCGGATCGTGTCTTTCAAGTGGAAACGGAAGCGTATCCGGCGGCGCTTCGGCTGCTGATCGAGCGGTCGGGAAGCGGGGGCTGATTGCTGGGAGCGGATTGCGGCTATAGAGTTACACGGCGCAGAATCGATCGGGGCGAATCCCAAAGACGGAGCGTATGGGAAGCAAGAACGACAAGAGCTTTGGAAGCGACTTCAGGCATTTCTTTGTGCGGGGGCTCATCGTCCTGCTGCCGACGGTGCTGACGCTGTGGATCGTGGTGCAGGCGTACCGGTTCGTTGACGCGAACATCGCTGAGCCGATCAATCTGGGTGTGCAGAAATCGGTGCTCGTGCTCGCGCCCAAGGTGTTCAGTGAAAAGCAGATGCCTTCGTGGTACGCCGTGACGGCGGAGCAACTCGAAACGCGCCGGCAGGAGCGTCGGAACCTGAGCATGGCGCCGTTGAATGATCCGGACCTGCGGGGGCAGATCAGGGCGACGAACTTCAGCCAGTGGTGGGACGACCGCTGGTACACGCGGTTTACGGGGTTGTTTGTCGCGATCGTGCTGATCTATCTCGCGGGGCGTGTGCTCGGTGGGTTCATCGGGCGCCGGTTGTATGCGCGGGTCGAGCGGCTCCTGGCGCGGATCCCGATTTTCAAGCAGGTGTACCCGCACGTGAAGCAGGTGGTGGACTTCATCTTCGGTGAGAACCAGATGCAGTTCAGCAAGGTGGTCATCGTCGAGTACCCACGCGCCGGGATCTGGACCGTGGGGTTGCTGACGGGTGATTCGCTCAAAGACATGCAGAAGCAGACCGAGACGGAGATCGTCAGCGTGTTTATCCCTTCGAGCCCGACGCCGTTCACCGGGTACACCATCACGGTGCCGAAGGAGGACGCGATCGAGCTGCCGATTTCGATCGATGAGGCGCTACGGTTCGTGGTTTCTGGTGGCGTGCTGGTCCCGGAGCGTGAGCGGGCGGGGACGATTGGTCAAAAAGCTGATGATTCAGGCTTGGCATCCGAGCCCGGTTCGGAGAAGATGTAGGGAATCCCTGAGGCGGGCGGGATCGGCGATTTTTCGGCGCCGGGCTGCTCTGGGGGAAGACAGCGAATTTCAAGCGGGCAGATTTATCCCCGTATTTTTTTCCAAGGAGACGCTATGCGGATCGAGGTCACGAGCAGGGGAATGGAATTGACCCCACCGATCGAGGAGCACGCGAGGGCGAGGGCTGAGAAGCTCCTGAAATACTTTGACGGCGTGCAGGAGATCGAGATGGTCCTGCACAACGCGGAGAAGGACACGTTCCACGTCGAGGTTATGGTGGACATCGTCAGGCACTCCCCGCTCATTGGGAAAGCGGAGGGCACGAACGTCTATAGCTGCATCGACGATGCGGTCGATAAGGCTCAGCGTCAACTGACCGACTATAAAGAGCGCCTCCGGGACGCGAGGCGCTGATCGAGATTCGCCGGAGGCGTTTTGTATGAAGCTCAAGTCAATTGTTACGTCCAAGTCGATCATTACCTCGCTTGATTCCAACAAGCGTGACGAGGTGGTCGCCGAGCTGGTGGACGCGCTGATCAGTTCCGGTGCGGCGGAAGCAAGCCTCCGCGACGAGTTGATCACGATGGTCCTCGAGCGGGAGCAGAAGGGTTCGACCGGGTTCGGTCGGGGCGTTGCGGTTCCGCACGTCAAGCATCCATCCGTGACCAGCATCAAGGCGGCGATCGGGCTGAGCCCTGCCGGGGTGGATTTCAACGCGTTGGATCGGCAGCCGGTCTTTTCGATCTTCCTGCTGCTGAGCCCCGCAGAGAGCCCTGAGGAGCATCTCCAGGCGATGGAGGTCATCTTCAAAAACCTGAGCCAGGAGACGTTCCGCAAATTCCTGCGGCAGGCGTCTTCTCCTGATGAGGTCCTGACGCTCCTGGAAGAAGCGGACAGCCACCAGTACACCGGTTGACCCCAAATCCAGGGTTCGGATCGATCTCTGGGGCGTGTGGACACACTCCGGGCGGCTTGGTGGCCGGGCATGACTTGGCCATCGTGACCGCTACACTGGCATCCGAATCAAACCGGTCTTCGGCCGCATCGCAGAGCGATCAGGAGTGTTCTCAGGGTGTCCCAGCGCGCATCATGCACCGTCAAAATCAAAAACCGGCTGGGGCTGCACGCCCGGCCGGCGATGATGTTTGTTGATGCCGCGTCAGCTGCGGAGTCCGAGGTCACGGTCAAGGGCAACGGTGAAGAGGTGGACGGGAAGTCCATCATGCAGATGATGATGCTCGCTGCGACGCAGGGGGTCGAGCTGGAGATCATCGCGGTCGGAGCGGACGCGGAGGCGACGATCAAGTCGCTGCAAGCGTTGGTTGATTCCGGCTTTGACGAAGACTGATTCTAATTCTGGGTTAACCGGTGGGACCAACGGCCAGCAGTGATGCCGGGACGGCGGTTTCTCCGGCGACGCTGAGTTCCTGTTCGTTGACGCGCTCGATGTTCGCGCCGACCGAATTGAGGGCGAGTTCGAGGCGTTCGTAGCCCCGGTCGAGGTGGTAGACGCGCAGGATGGTGGTTTCCCCTCGCGCGGCGAGCCCTGCGAGGACGAGCGAGGCGCTGGCGCGGAGGTCGCTCGCCATGACCGGGGCGCCGACGAGATGGTCGACTCCGCTAATGATGGCGGTGGGGCCCTGCCTGAAGACTTTGGCGCCCATCCTGGTGAGTTCCGCGACGTGGAGGAACCGCTCGGGGAAGATCTTCTCGGTGACGACGCTGTGGCCATCGGCAAGGGTGAGCAGCGCAAGGGTCTGCGCCTGCACGTCGGTGGGGAAGCCGGGGTGAGGCTGCGTGGTGACCATGACCGGTCGGAGGCGGTCCGGGGCGCTGATCTCGCATTCGGCGCGGAGTGGGTCGGATTGCCTGCCGGTGGGGGTCACCGAGACGCCCATCTCGTGCAGGCGATCGAGCACCGCGGCCATCGCGTCGAGCGGGCAGTTGGTGAGGCGGAGTTTTCCGCCGGTGATCGCGGCGGCCATGATCAGGGTTCCGGCCTCGATGCGGTCGGGCATGACCTCGTGCGTTGCGCCATGGAGTGATTCGACGCCCTCGATCGTGATGCGCGGCGTGCCGGCGCCGGTGACGTTGGCGCCCATCCGGTTGAGCAGGTCGGCGAGGTCGACGATCTCGGGTTCGCACGCGGCGGATTCGATGATCGTCCGGCCTGTCGCGAGCGTTGCCGCGGACATGACGTTTGCAGTGCCGAGGACGGTGGACCCGAAGGGGCCTCCGAGGAAGATGCTGGCGCCTCGGAGCCTGCGGTTGCCTTGCGCGTCTTTGGGCGCGGTCAGGACGATGTCACCGGAATCCATGGACATCTCGGCGCCGAGGGCTTGCAGGCCTCGGAGGTGGAGATCGATTGGGCGCTCACCGATCGCGCAGCCACCCGGCATCGCGACCCTGGCGCAGCCTCTGCGGGCGAGCAGGGGACCGAGCACGCAGACGCTGGCGCGCATGGTTCTGACGATGTCGTACCGAGCGTGCCTGGTGGATTCGTCGAAGGTGCGCAGCGCGATGGTCTGGCCGGCGCCGCGGGCATCATTATGAGCAGCGTGGGATGCATCGTCGGCGGGGTCCGAGAAGGCGACTTCGCAGCCGAGTTCTTCGAGCACGCGGCCCATCGAGCGGATGTCCGCGAGGCGTGGGGCGCCGGTGATCTCGATGGGCTGATCGGTGAGCAGCGCTGCGGCCATTTCTGGGAGCGCGGCGTTTTTGGAGCCGTTGACCCTCAGGGCGCCGGAGAGCGGGGAGCCGCCTTGGATTCTGAATGCGTCGATTGCTGGACCTCCGTGTGCGTGCAAAGGGTTTGGGAGATTGGCCGCTTGGTGGCGGTTGATCTCCTATCGACATCGGTCATCCCCGATCCATCGGGGGTGAAAATGAGGCCTGCGAAAATACGCCTCTGAGAAGGTCCGATCATAACGCGGGGCACGCCCGTTGGTCGGTCGTGGAAACCGTGTTGACGGCGCAACTGGTGCAGGTGGCCCCTTGCTGCGAGAAACCGCTTGCATTGGCTTCGATCCTCGGATCTGGAATCATAGATTCATTGTTGATGCACCCGAGTTTTCACCGGCGGTCCGGCGAACCTGTAGTGCCTTGGAGGTATAGAACAATGGAACGCAAGCCGAAGCTTGACAAGGTGTTGACGGGAATGGGACTCGCCGCTGCTGCAACCGTGTTGCTGATGACTTCCCGAGCGGGCCTCGCGGCCGGCGAGGTGGTCAACAATGATCCTGGCGGCACGACCGGCATCGGGATTGGCGGCGATCTCGTGATCGGTGAGGGCGCCAACGGCGGCGATCAGCAGCAGGCGCTGCCCTCGATGATCACCCTGACGGGCACTGTCCGAGATTTCCGGGAACGCCACACCGAAGGCGGCCATATCGACTTCGAGAAGAAGCCTGACAACGGGTACGCGCACTACATGGGCAACATCGACGAGAACCTCGACGATGAAGGCAAGCCCGTCTTTACCGGCGGCGGCTACCGCGTCGGGAACCAGTGGACCGATTCGTCGGGTCGCGCGATCTTCCCGGGTCTCTACGATCCGGAGCGAGGCGACCAATCCGGCTCGATCAGCAAGAACGATTGCCCTGGCGGCATCCACAGCGCCGAGGAGTTCGCGCAGTGGTACCGCGATGTCCCTGGTGTGAACCTCTCCGCGCCGCTCGACATCGTGCTGAACCTCGATGAGGATTCGGGGCAGTACGTCTTCGATGACCGCGAGGATGATCAGTATTCATCCGGGTTCTTCCCGATCAATGGGCAGCTCTACGGCAACTCGGCCGGCGATAACAAGAACTTCCACTTCACGTTCGAGCTTGACACCGAGTTCACCTTCGAGGCGGACTCCGGTCAGGTCTTCACCTTCCGCGGCGACGATGACGTGTGGGTCTTCGTTGATGGCCGGATGGTGATCGATATCGGTGGCGTCCACAGCGCCAAGGAGCAGACGGTCGAGTTGGATCGGCTGGACTGGCTCGTCGATGGGCAGACGTACTCGCTGAACTTCTTCTTCGCCGAGCGGCATCGCACGGCTTCGAACTTCCGCATCGAAACGACACTCAACCTGCGCAACGGCAAGCTGCCGACGAGCAGCGGTCTCTACGACTGATTGAATGAACCCGGGCTCAATCGCGCCTCGATCGGAGCAAGGCCGGTCGCTTAGCGCGATTACTCGCTCGATTCCCCCCAGCCGTTCGCTCTCCCACCGGAGCGGGCGGCTTTTTTATGCGCCGATGGCTGAACTGATACGCCGGCTCGATCAGTCGGTTTCGCCGCGCTCGATCGGGAGCCCGGCGCTGCGCCAGCCTGAGAACCCCGGCTCGAAGAACTCGACGCCTTCGTAGTCCATTTCCATGAGCTGCTTGGCGAGCGCGATCGCGGTCGCGGAGCCCGGGTTTTCGCCGTAGACGACCTTGGGTGTGCGCCCGACGATCCGCTGGTCGCGATCGATCCGGGAGAGATCACCCAGCCTGATGTTGATCGCGCCGGCGATGTGGCCCCGGTTGAATGCCGGCGCTGGTCTCGCGTCGATGAAGATCGGGTCCTCTCTGCTGTGCCTGGCGGAAGCCTCGGTGGTCGTGATCCTGTTGACGACGCGGTCGCTGATCTTGACCGAGCAGCCGGTGGTGAGCAGGGGGGTTGTCAGGACGACGAGAGCGATCCACGCGACGCGCGGCTTTGAATTGGACATGTGAGCCTCCAGAATAGCGAGAGAATAACATCATCTCGCCGATTGTTCATCGGTATGAATGATCGGTTCTTTCGGGAGGCTCCCATTGATGTTCGTTTCTGTTGTTCGATTGATGCTTGTTGGGATCGCCGTCTGCTGCGCGCCGGCGCTGGCCGGCGGGCCTGCTGCTCAGGCGCCTGATCCCGGCGATCAGGGCATCGCGATGGAGCACGTCAAGGCGGAACTCGCGTTCGATCGAACCGCGATGAGTCCCGGCGGAACCGCGACGGTCGGGATCCGGTTTGTCATCGAAGACGGCTGGCATCTGTACTGGCGGAACAGCGGTGACTCGGGGATGCCGATCAGCGTGACGTTTGATGCGCCAAAGGGAGTGCGGATCGGGGCGCTCCAATGGCCGGCGCCGAAGCGGCATGTGTACGGCGTTGGCTCGGTGGATTACATCTACGAGCACGAGGTGGCGCTGCTCGCGGATGTCGAGATTGACGATCGGTTCGCGACCGGTGATGAGATCGAGATCACAGCGTCGTTCGAGCTGCTCGCGTGCAAGGAGGCGTGTGTCTTCGGGGCGGGCGCCAGGAGTTCGGTCATCGGTATCGCTGAATCGGGATCGATGAGTGTTCCGGATTGGATGAAAAAAAATCGCGAGCGGATCCCGCTGCGAGATCAATCCTCGCTTCGGGTCCGGTGGGACGGAACCGACCTGCTGATCTCGGTTTACGAGCGTGAAGGTGCACAGCGGTTGTCGTTCTTTCCCTCCGCGCCGGCTGCTGTTCGACCATCGAAACCGGAAATCGATGGGATCAGTGAAACCGGGTTGCTCCGCATCGCGTATTCCCAGCAAATCATCGGCGCCCCGCTCGTTGCTGGCGTCGTCGAAGTCGTGGGGCCCGACGGCCCTTCCTGGATCGAGATCGAGACCACGCCCCCAACTGCGGATGCCGACGAGGGCGGAGCGAACGAACCGACACCACACACACCAACAACCAAGCAAACCATCAACAACCGTTCCGGGGACTGAACAACGGTTTCGGCGCGTGTGCGCCGGGACACCTTTTCCAAGGGCGTCATCGCATTAAGCAAGATACAGCCCAACAGGAGACCCAGTACATGGCACGAATGAACAGAACCGGCAAGATTACAAGCATCGCGGCATCGCTCGCACTCGCGGCAGGGGCCGCTCTGACGATCGGCGTCACGAGCGCCAGCGCCGGCCCCGAGCATGCGCACCACGCGCAGGAGCAGGCGAAAGCGGTCGTCGGGCACGCGGCGCCTGATTTTACGCTGACCGACATCAACGGCGTCGAGTTCACGCTCAGCGCGGTGCTCGCCGAGGAGGGCGTGAACGCGGTGGTTCTTGAGTGGTTCAACCCGGACTGCCCGTTTGTGAAGAAGCATCACGTGCACAACCAGACGATGAAGAGCCTCGCGAGCAAGTTCGAGGAGAAGGGTGTGCGTTGGTTCGCTATCAACTCCGGCGCTGAGGGCAAGCAGGGCGCGGGGATCGACCGCAACAAGCTGGCGGCGACGGAGTACGGGATCGAGTACCCGATCCTGCTCGACTCCTACGGCGAGGTCGGTCACCTGTACGAGGCGCGGACAACGCCGCACATGTACGTGATCGATTCTGAGGGTGTGCTTGCGTACGCCGGCGCGATCGACAACAACCAGATGATGCGCACGCTTGGCGATACGAACTATGTCGAGGACGCGTTGACGGCGCTGCTCGCTGGTGAAGCGGTCGAGACGACCACGTCACGCTCGTACGGCTGCGGCGTGAAGTACTAAAGATTCGCTGGTTATTTTGATCAATGAATAAGCCGCCCCTGGGGGCGGCTTTTTTCATGGCTTGATCACAGATTTATGACTGATCTGATCAGGGGCAGATGTCGCCGAACTCGTTGATCAGGATGCCGAGGTCGGCGGTGTCGACGACGAGATCGCCGTTGACATCGGCGGGGCTCACACCGGCGTCGCCGAAGGCACTGATGAGAATGCCGAGGTCGGCGGAATCTACGACGCCGTCGTTGTTGATGTCTGCGGCACAGAGAGCCGCGATCAGGTTCGCTGACAGGTTGAGTGTCAGCGGGGCGCCCGCGGTTGATCCGGGGATGCTCTCGTCGGCGACGTTGATCGTGTAGGTCGCGCTGTACATGCCGAGGGCGGCATTGGTGTCGATCGACGCGAGTGCGGCGAACATGTTACCTGCGGCGATGACCTCGCCGTTGGTCAGGTCGATCGTCAGTACGCCGGTATCACCGGAACCGTTGATGGTTCCGACGACGAGGTCGGCGGTGTTGAGCGGGTCGCCGGCGTTGTTGAAGACGTCGAACGGTGCGGAGTTCATCGCCTCGCCCTGCTCGATATCGCCGAGATCAATGTTGAGTGTGGTCAGCGAGGCGCCGCTCTGGAACGAGCCGGAAGAATGATCGACCGCGGTCGCAAAGATGGTGACGGTGTCGTCGCCGTCATTCACGCCCTGGCCGGCGCCGGCGGAGGTGAGGTCGGTGTTGTCGATGACGACCTGGCCGCTGGTGAGCCCGGTCGAGGCGGTCGCGGCGAAGGTCAGGGGGATCGAGGCGGACTGGGCGCCTGTGACGAACGTCTGGTGGGTGATCGTCTCATCAACGAGCAGGTCGCCGAGCGTGAAGGCTTCCCATGTCGTGGGGTTGGCGCCGATCTTCATGACTGAGACGCTGGCGAGCGAGGGGGCGATGCCGACGATGACTTTGCCCAGATCGATCATCTCGTCGGAAGAGCCGTCAACCTCGGGGTTGGCGCCGACGAAGAGGGTCGAGTTGTTGGGGGTGGGTCCCCAGATCGCCCAGACGTACTCGGGGTGATCGACAAAGGGGTTGCGGTTGCCCTGGAAGTAGAACGGGTTGTCGGCGCTGGAATAAATCAGGTGGTTCCTGCGGCGATCTCGGAAATCGACGGGTTGTTCGAAGTGCCAGTCGAGCATCGACGCGAGGTCACCCATCTGGTTGGCGCTCGGGAACCCGTTGACGAGCTGGAGGTTCTCGGTGTTGGTGTCGGAACCGTCGTAGCGGATGTCGCAGTAGAACATCGCGCGGGCGATCTCGCCGCGCCATTGGACGCCGGCCGTGTCGAGTTGGTCGGGGTTCCAGTAGGTGCCGTTGGTGACGGTGTCGAAGGGCTTGTTGCTGCGTGACGAGTTGACACTCGGGTTGCACCCTCGGAGTTGGTGCAGGTCGGAGTTGTCAACGCCCGAGGAGCCGATACCCCATGAACGCGGCCATGTGTGCTCACGGTTCCACGTCGCGCCGGCGTCCCATGTTCCGGAGACGGACTGCGAGTTGTAGACGAGAAGGATGTTGCCGGGGTTGTCGTCGTCGGGGTCGAGGATGGGCAGCGCCTGGCGGGCATCGCCGTAGGATCTGGAAGTGTGGTTGTCGATGATGTTGTGCAGTTGCGATTCGAGCGTCGCGCCGGTGCCGGTGGCGGTGCTGTAGTAGCCTGCCGGTGGGTCGTATTGATCTGCGAGGGCTGGTGAAAGGGCAGCGAGGGCCAGACCAAGAGCGGCGGTGAAAGCGCTGGTGGTGAGCATGCGATGATTCGGCATAGTGATCAATTCCGGGGAGTGGGTTTTCGGACGCTTTATTAGAATGCGACCAAACTAGTCTTCACGGGACAAGGATCGCTGTGCAAGGGGCGAGAATCAAGCATTCTCCTCTGAAAACCTCAGAATCGGGGAGATCCTCATTTTTTCGCAGCCAATTGCTGAACCCGTCGCGGCGGGCCTCGTACTAGACTGGTCTGGCGGCTATCACCGCCGATTCGCTTGCCGAATTTCTGGAGGCCGAACCGATCGCTGCCCTGCCTGATCCATCCCGAATGAACGCCGCAGGGCTCCGTCTGGTTGATGATCGGACGGACGAGCACCTGCTCGAGGACTATCGCGATGGGGATGACGCCGCGTTCCGGACGCTGATCGATCGGCATCAGGGGGCGCTGCTGCGGTTCCTGATCCGGTTCCTGGGGAACCGGGCAGTCGCGGACGATGTCTTCCAGGAGACGTTCATCAAGGTGCACGTCTCGGCGGCGACCTTTGATACATCACGCCGGTTCAAACCGTGGCTGTTCACCATCGCTGCCAACACGGCTCGGGACTACCGCCGGAAAGAGGCGAGGCGCCCGACGGTTGGGTACTCCGCGCCGATCAGCAGCGGCGGGGAATCGCGACCCTTCGTTGATCTGATGGCGATTGATCTGCCCGGCCCTGAGGCGAGGCTCGACGCGGACGAGCAGAGCGACCGCGTGCAGGGGGTTATCGACACGATGCCCTCGCACCTGCGCGAGATCCTGCTGATGTCGTATTTCCAGAAGATGAGTTATGCGCAGGTCGCGGATGCGCTGGAGATCCCGTTGGGGACGGTGAAGTCGAGGCTGCACAGCGCGGTCGCGGCGTTCGGGCGTGCGTGGCAGGAGGCCACCGAGGGGGATGATGAAGATCATGGTGGACGGAGCGAAGACGACGAATGAATGACCCAATCGATCCGAACAACACGCCCGGCTTGACCGACGACGACGCGCAGGCGCTCGATGCGCTGATCGAGGCGGGGTACGAGCTTGATGCGGTTGAGGAACCGATGCGCGATCGCGCTGAGCGCGTCGCGCGGCTGCTGGGGCTGCTTGGGTCCGCCGATGCGGACGCTGGTGCGAACCCGCTTTTGACTGCAGCGACGACGACGAACGCGCCGAAGGCTGCGGCAGCGTTGGCGCCCGGTGTTTCAGATCCGAGATTGATGGCGCCGGACGCGGACGCGTTTGATGCGCTGGTTGAGTGTGATTGGGACGCGTCGCAGACGCCGAGGCTGTTCCGCGAGCGTGCCGAGCGGATCGCCGGTGTGCTGGCGCTGCTGGATCCGCCGTTGGATGGCTCTGGTTTCGAGGATGCCGAAACCGAGAGTCTGGTCGAGCGGACGTTCCGGATAGTGGAGCTCGCAAGGGCGAAGGACCAGCGGAGCAATAGCGCGGGCGATCTTCGGGTCCGGTCACGGTATTCGTTCCGTGACATCGCAACGGTCGCGGCGATGTTCCTGGTGGCGTGCTCGATCGCCTGGCCTCTGATCACGAACCTGCGTGAGGGCGCCAATCAGGCGGAGTGCTCGACGAATCTGAACGCAGCGGGGCTTGGGTTCTCGCTTTATGCCAACGACCACCGGGGGCAATTGCCCCGCGCGACCCAGCGGGCGGGCAGGTCGGGGAAACCGGGGACATGGTGGAATGTCGGCGAGGGGCGGTCGAACTCGGCCAACCTGTTCGTCCTCGCGAGCGAGGGGTACTGCACGATCGGCCACCTGGCTTGCCCCGGGAATCACGAGGCCCCAACGGGGCTCGACGCGAGCGAGCATCAGGACTGGCGACGACCTGAGGAGGTCTCGTTCAGCTACATCATCCCGGGAGCGCGTGCCCAGCGGTGGCAGGACGGCTCTCGGGTGGTTGTGCTGGCGGATCGCTCCCCTGTGATCGAGCGTGCGAGGCTCGGCGAGCGGTTCGATCCTGAGGCGATATCGAGGAATCACCGGGGTCGCGGATTCAACGCGATGTTCAACGATGGCTCGGTGGTGTGGCTGGTCTCGCCGGTGCTCGCCAATGGCGACAATATCTGGCTCCCCGGCTCGCACGAGCGGGGCGGCGAGATGCGGCTCAAGGGGACGGAGCACCCAACCGGGGACGGCGATTCATTCGTCGGGCCTTAAAGCGCGTTCAGACCTTAACCAGACCTCAATATGGCGGAAACCGGTCCTCTGGCGCTATTGCATAGCCTTTGGGGCGTGACTACAGTCGTCGGCTCGCCTGAGCGAACGGGACCTGCCCGTGCCTGGCGTGCGTCCTGCAAGCGGCTCAATTGGAGCCTGGAGCGATTCTCAGATGCCGAAGAACAAGAGCCACAAGGGCATTCTCAAGCGCGTGAAGCTGACCAAGTCGGGCAAGATCCGGCACAAGAAGGCCTTCACGGGGCATATCAAGTCCACGAAGTCCGGCAAGCGTCTGCGTCAGCTGCGCAGCGACAAGTGCATGTCGAGCCCCGAGGCGAAGCGCCTCGAGAAGCTCCTGCACCGCCGCCTGCGTGGTCGGGATCAGCCCGCCGCTGCGATCCGTCGCAGCCCTTCGCCGGAGCAGAAGCGCGCGATGCGTGCGGCTGCTGCCGAAGACAAGTCCAAGTAAATCTCCAAGTAAATCAGAATGGCGGGTTGATCCCCGCGCGTTTCGTTCGATTCAACAGTCACCATTGATCACTAGAGATGTTTGGCGGGAGCAAGCCGGCGGGTTACGCCGCTCCGTCCGACGCTGAAGGAGTTTCATTATGCCACGCGTACGCAAGGGTTCAGCAAGGAAGAGGGCGCACAAGCGCGTCATCCGTGAGGCTCGGGGTTACTACGGGACCAAGAGCCGGCACTTCCAGCAGGCGAAGGTCGCGCTCATGCGCGCCGGTAAGTTCGCTTACCGCGACCGCCGCAACCGCAAGCGCGACATGCGTCGCCTGTGGATCACCCGGATCACCGCGGCTTGCCGCATGCGTGGCACGCGGTACTCGCTGTTCATGAACGGCTTGACCAAGTCCGGCATCATCCTGAATCGGAAAATGCTCAGCCAGATCGCGATCGACGATCCCAAGGTATTCGACCAGCTCGTCGAGACCGCCAAGGCGAACTCGACCGCGCAGCCTGCGAAGGTCTGATCGGCAGCATAACCAGTGATACATTCAACGCCGATCGGGCTTTTCCGGTCGGCGTTTTCTATTGCGCCGTTGATTGAGGGCGTATGATCGGCAGATGCGTATTTTGCTTGTCAATCCGAGGGGTTTCTGTGCCGGCGTGCACATGGCGATCCAGGTCGTCGATCAGGCGCTCGATCTGCTCCCGGATGAGACGATCTACGTGTTCCACGAGATTGTTCATAACAAGCACGTGGTTGCGCGATTCAAAGAGCGGGGGGTCCGGTTCATCGAGGATCTCGCGGAGGCGCCTGCGGGCGCGATCGTGATTTATTCGGCGCATGGGGTCTCGCCGAGGGTTCGGGAGATGGCGAAGGAACGCTCGCTCCGGGCGATCGACGCGACGTGCCCCTTGGTTACCAAGGTGCACATGGAGGCGATCCGGTACGCGAAGCGGGGCTGGCGGATCCTGCTCATCGGGCACGCCAATCACCAGGAAGTCATCGGGACGCTCGGTGAGGCGCCCGAGGCGATCACGGTGGTCGAGTCTGTTGAGGATGTGGCGAGTCTCGAGATCGAAGATGCCGCGCAGGCGGTGTATCTGACGCAGACGACGCTGAGTGTCGATGACGCCGAGCGGATCGTCC
Source organism: Phycisphaerales bacterium (assembly GCA_029260535.1). Lineage (GTDB taxonomy): Bacteria > Planctomycetota > Phycisphaerae > Phycisphaerales > UBA1924 > JACKHE01. Next base: position 15,768 of record JAJDDA010000030.1, read on the forward strand.
GCGCGATCCACGAGCGGTACCCCGAGGTGAAGGCGCCCCCTTCGGACGATATTTGCTACGCGACGACGAATCGGCAGGCGGCGGTCCGGCAGATGGCGCCGGACTGCGATCTGGCGCTGGTGATCGGGTCGAAAAATTCGTCAAATTCGGTCCGGCTTACGGAGATCGCCGAGAGCGAGGGCGCCGCGGCTCGGCTGATCGATGATGCGGATGAACTGGATCGGTCGTGGTTCGAGGGGCTGGATCGCGTGCTGGTGACGGCGGGGGCCTCGGCACCTGAGGATCTGGTGGCGGAGGTCTGCCGGCGGCTGGTCGGGTGGTTCGACGCCCAGATCGAGGTTTCGAGCATCATCGATGAGGAATTGGAATTCGCCCTTCCCCTGCGGCTCCGCGAGATGATGGTCGAGCGGGGTGTGGATGTGGGCGACCGGTCGATCCGGTTCACGACCCCCCAGGTGACCGAGGCGGGGTACGGGGCGACACCCCTGACCGTTGGCGCGAGCGATCGCGGCTGAACGATGGCCGGATGAATCCGGGCAACCGGATCAAGCGAACGTCCGAAACCTCCGATGATTGAGCGGCCTGAATGCCCGTTTCGGGGCTGAAAGTGCCTATACTCCGCCCCCCTTAGGAGGCTAGATCAGATGAGTCCCAAGACGAACGGCGCGGTTGCTGAGGCCCCGCTGGAATCGGTTGTCATTCGGTTCTGCGGCGATTCCGGCGACGGGATGCAGCTTGCCGGTGATCAATTCACCAATACTTCGGCGCTCTTTGGAAACGATGTAGCGACGTTCCCCGATTTCCCTGCGGAGATCCGGGCGCCGCGCGGGACGACTTACGGCGTTTCCGCGTTCCAGCTGCAGTTTTCGAGCAACGATATCTTCACCCCTGGCGACACCATCAACGCGATGGTCGCGATGAACCCTGCCGGGTTCAAGGTGAACATCGACAGCGTTGAGGATGGCGGGATCGTCATCGTCAACAGCGACGAGTTCGACAAGGGCTCGCTCGAGAAGTGCGGCTACGAGGCGGGGTACAACCCGCTCGAAGACGACGCGGTGAGCCGGAAGTACAAGGTCTTCAAGGTCCCGATGAGCCGGCTGACGCGCGAGTCGCTCGCGGAATCGTCGATGGGCGCGAAGGACATTGACCGCTGCCGGAACATGTTCGCGCTCGGTATCTCGTACTGGCTGTACGAGCGTCCGCTCGAGGCGACGATCGAGCACATCAACACATACTACGGCGTGAAGAAGAAGCGCCCCGAGGTTGCCGAGGCGAACGTCAAGGCGCTCAAGGCGGGCTACTTCTTCGGCGAGACCGCCGAGCTGTTCCCCTCGCGCTACACGGTTGCGCCGGCGAAGCTTGAGCCTGGGACGTACCGGCGCATCAGCGGCAACGAGGCGACCGCGATGGGGCTCGTCACCGCGGCGAGCAAGGCCGGGAAGAAGCTCTTTTACGGGAGCTACCCGATCACCCCGGCGTCGGACATCCTGCACACGCTTGCGCATCTTGAGCACATGAACGTGCTGACGTTTCAGGCGGAGGACGAGATCGCGGCGATCTGCTCCGCGATCGGCGCGGCGTTTGCCGGTGATATCGCTGCGACCGGGACCTCTGGTCCTGGTTTGGCGCTCAAATCTGAGGCGTTGGGGCTGGCGGTCATCTACGAGCTCCCGCTGGTCGTCGTTGATGTCCAGCGCGCCGGTCCTTCGACGGGCATGCCCACGAAGACCGAGCAGGCGGACCTGCTCCAGGCGATGTTCGGTCGCCACGGCGAGTGCCCCTGCATTATTCTTGCCGCGTCGAGCCCCGCAGATTGTTACGAGCGGGCGATCGAGGCGGTCCGGCTTGCGGTCCGGCACATGTGCCCGGTCATCCTGCTGACCGACGGATCGGTGGCGAACGGCGCGGAGCCCTGGAAGCTGCCGAACATCGCGGATATTCCGGCGATCAAGATCGAGCACCCGGTGCACGCCGGTATGGCTGGCGAGAAGTTTGAGCCTTACGTTCGCGAGCCCAAGACGCTCGCGCGTCCATGGGCATTGCCCGGTACGAAGGGCCTCGAGCACCGTCTCGGTGGTCTTGAGAAGCAGATGCGCACCGGCGCGGTTTCGTACGATCCTGACAACCACCACGAGATGATCCAGCTCCGGGCGAACAAGGTCGAGAAGGCCGCCGATACGATCCCGCCGCTGACCGTTCGCGGCAACTCGTCGGGCGACACGCTCGTGCTCGGCTGGGGCGGCACGTACGGGACGATCACCTCGGCGGGCGACAAGCTCCGCGCGATGGGGCGTGATGTCTCGACGGCGCACCTGCACCACCTGAACCCGTTCCCGTCGAACCTGGGCGAGGTGCTCGGTTCGTTCAAGCGTGTGATCATCCCCGAGATCAACTCCGGTCAGCTCCGGATGCTGATCAGGGCGAAGTACCTCGTTGACGTGATCGGTTTCAACGATGTCAACGGGCGCGGTTTCTTTATCGACGATCTGGCCGAACGCATTGTCGCGGTCATGGACCACTAAGCAGCAATCACTTCCCGACGAAACGGGCGATTCAATCATGAACAGCAACGGCACAACCACCATCGAACTTCCGACCTACAAAGCGAGCGATTTCGCGTCCGATCAGGACGTCCGCTGGTGCCCGGGGTGCGGCGACTACGCCGTCCTGACCGGCATCCGCAAGGCGCTCGCCAAGATGCCGAACAAGAAGGAAGACTACGTCTTCGTCTCCGGCATCGGGTGCGCGGCGCGATTCCCGTACTACATGGAGACGTACGGGCTCCATTCGATCCACGGGCGTTCGCTCGCGGTCGCGACCGGCGTCAAGATGGCCAACCCCGACCTGCAGGTGTGCATCGTCTCCGGTGACGGGGATCTGCTCTCGATCGGCGGCAACCACACGCTCCACGCGCTGCGCCGGAACATCGATCTGACGATCGTGCTGCTCAACAACGAGATCTACGGGCTGACCAAGGGGCAGGCCTCACCGACCAGCGAGGTCGGCAAGGTCACCAAGTCCACGCCGCTCGGGTCGGTCGATCAGCCGATCAACCCGCTGGCGTTTGCGCTCGCCTCGGGTGCGACCTTCGTGGCGCGATCGGTCGACGTGGACCTGAAGAACTTCGACGTGGTCTACAAGCGTGCGATGGAGCACAAGGGCGCCGCGTTGATCGAGGTGTACCAGGACTGCAATATCTTCAACCACGCGATCTGGTTCTACGCCTCGCAGAAGGACACGAAGGCGGACACCACGATTGTTCTTGAGCACGGCAAGCCCATGGTCTTCGGCAAGGACAAGGACAAGGGGCTGCGGATGATCGGGTCCGGGTTTGAGGTCGTCGAGCTTGGCGGCACGTACACCGAGGATGACCTGTGGGTCCACGACGAGACCGATCGGCGTGTCGCGTTCATGCTCTGCCAGTTGGAGCACCCCGACTTCCCCGAGCCGCTGGGTGTGCTCTACGCGGACACCGCGAAGGCGTCGCACGGTATGAGGATCCACCAGCAACTGGAATCGGAGCTTGCAAGGCCGGACGCTGGGGATCTCCAGGCGATGATCAACGGCAGGTCGACGTGGGAAATCCACGGCTGAGCCACGTGCCGCTCGGGCGGTCGTAGCGATTGGTATCCTTACCGATTGCATGGCAGAACTGATCCCCTATCCCTTTGGCCGTTTGATCACGCGGATGCTGCGCGAGCTCGATGAGCGCGGCTCGTGCTTTGATCTGCCCTCGTCGAAATTCTTTACCGGCGCTGATGGGGTTGACCTGTCGGTCGAGTTCCACGGCTCACGAGCGGCGACGCCCCTGGGGCCTGCGGCTGGGCCGCACTCGCAGATGGCGCAGAACATCGCGCTCGCGTGGCTGGGCGGCTCTCGGATCATCGAGCTCAAGACGGTGCAGATCCTCGATGAGCTGGACATCCCGCGCCCCTGCATCGACATGCGGACCGTCGGCTACAACGTCGAGTGGTCGCAGGAACTGAAGCTCGACCAGTCGCTCGATGAGTACGTCAAGGGGATGATGCTTGTTGAGATCCTCAAGGCGTCGGGGAAGATTGATCTCGCCGATAGCGCCGGCGACACGATCTATGACATGAGCGTTGGGTACGACCTCGAGGGGATTAAGTCGCCGACGGTGCGCGCGTTCCTGGAGCAGATGCGCGACTGCGGTGCGATCGTTGAGCGGCTCCGGAAAGAGATTCCCGACGAGTTCGCCTGGGCGCGGGAGTTGGACTACCAGACGACGATCTCGGAGACGCTCACGCTCAGCACATTCCACGGTTGTCCCCCGGATGAAATCGAGCGGATCATCGATCATCTGCTGCGCGAGCACGGGCTGCACTGTGTGATCAAGCTCAACCCGACGCTGCTGGGGAAGGACCGTGTCGATGCGCTGCTCCACGACAAGATGGGTTACACCGAGGTCAATGCACCGGCGAAGGCGTTCGAGATGGACACGAAGTGGGAGCAGATGGTCGGGTTTGTGAACCGGCTCAAGGCGACCGCGGACTCGCTGGGCAAGGGGCTCGGTGTGAAGTTCACGAACACCCTGCTCGTCGAGCACGATGGGGATTTCATCCCGTCGACGGAACATGAGAAGTACCTATCGGGGCACGCGCTGCACCCGATCGCGATGAGCCTGGTCGGCGAGTTCCGCAGGGAGTTCGGCGCTGCGATCCCGATCTCGTTTTCCGCAGGGATCGACCGGGGCAACTTCGCCGACGCGGTGGCGCTGGGATTGACGCCGATCACGGTCTGTTCCGATCTGCTCCGGCGGGGCGGCTACGCGAGGCAGGCGGGGTACATCGCTGAATTGACCAAGCGGATGGGCGCGGTGGATGCGAAGACGATCGACGAGTTCATCATCAAGTCCGCGAGCGCCGGGTCAACGACACCGACGCGCGAGCAGGCGGTCCTGCTCAACACCGAGGCGTACACGCGGACCGTCGCGGATGACCCGCGGTATGGCGCGGCGGCGAACAGCAAGGCGCCGAAGAAGATCGGGACGAAGCTGGAATTGTTCAACTGCATCACGTGCGACAAGTGCATCCCGGTGTGCCCCAACGACGCGAACTTCACGCTGCGGATGCCTCCGGACGAGATCCCGGTCGAGATCATCCACCGCGAGATCGACTCGTGGGTGAGCACCCCGGGGGATTCGGTGGTGCTCAACAAGAAGCACCAGATCGCGAACTTCGCCGACTTCTGCAACGAGTGCGGCAACTGCGATATCTTCTGCCCCGAGGATGGCGGGCCCTACATTCTCAAGCCGAGGTTCTTTGGGTCCGAGGCAAGCTTCGATGAGCTTGCGGGTCACGACGGTTTTTATCTTGAGCGCGGCGATGACTCGGTGCGCATCCTTGCTCGCTTTGATGGGGCGCGGACCGAGGCGGTCTTCGTTGGTGACAGCGTGGCCTACCGCGGCGAGGGGTTCGAGATCGAGCTGGATCTGGCCGACCCGATCGGGACGGTGCAGGGTGTCGCGACAGTCCCGGTGGACCTGACATACCTGCGGATTATCGATGCGCTGCGCAACGCGCTGCTTGGTGACGAGGCGCCGGCGAGTTACATCAACGCCTGACGTTTAGTCGATCGAGGGGTTCACGTCTCGAGCGAGATCCCAGCCCGAGGTGTCGGGTTTGTCGAGTGCGCCCAGGTCGAGGTCCGCGATGACGAGGTTGGCGCTGTCACTGATGGATTCGATCTTGCCCTGTGGTCCGGCGAAATGTGAGGCGCCGAAGTAGTCCTGATTCCAGGGGCGTTCAGAGCCTGCGCGGTTGGAGCCGCCGATGTAGACGTTGTGCCTTGCCGCATCGCACTCGAACTCGATCGCCCACATGCGGCGTGATTTTTCTCCGAAGGTGACCGCCGGTGAGAAGATGAGCTGCGCACCGGCTTGCGCGAGTCCCTTTGCCATCGCCTGGAAATGCCGGTCGTAGCAGATGCTGACGCCGATCCTGCCGACCGAGGTATCGAAGACCGGGAGCAGGGGGTTGTCGCCGAGGATTTTCGGAGATGAATCGTTGTAGGGCTTCGCGGCGGGGCCGTAATAGAACGACTCGTCGAAAGCGCCCTGCTCGTTGGCGCCGTGCGGGATGTGGGCCTTGCGGAACTTGCCGAGGATGGCGCCGTTTGAGTCGATGACGACGGCGGTGTTGAACCGCTCGCCGGTCTGTGCGCAGAGTTCGTAGATGGGCGCGACGATAACGATCGAGTGCTGTTCGGCGCACTTGCGCATGCGCGCGATGCTCGGGCCATCGGTCGCGTCTTCGGCGCAGTCGATCCACATGGGGTGGCGATGGAGCGCGAAGTAGGGGGCCGGGAAGAGCTCGCCGAGGCCGATGATCTTCGCGCCTGCGTTTGAGGCGGTTGCGATCAGGTCGGCGTGGTGGTCGAGGTTTGCATCCCTGATGTCGTCGAGGCGATCGGCGAGCGAGGGGAGGTCGTCGATGTGATCGGGCATCGCCTGGTAGGCGTTGACCGTCTGCGTCATGGCGGCGCGAAGAGTGCTCATGCGTTGCCGGCTTCATCGCTCAGGGCGAGGATCATCGATAGGAGCGTGTTGACCGCGTCGGCGCAGTGTTTCGGTGTCGAGAGTTCGCGCGGGTTGTGGCTGATCCCGTCGTGGAGGCCGGGAGTGAAGATCATCGCGGTTTTGCACACGGTGGACCATTCCTGCGCGTCGTGGCCTGCGCCGGCGAGGATCCGTCGGCACTTGAGGCCCTGGACCCTGGCGGCGGCTTCGACCGCGGCGATAACCGCTTCATCGAACGCAACCGCAGGGGTGCGGGCGGTCTGCTGCGAATCGATGGTGACCTGGAGTTGTTCTGCGATCTCCTGCTGGTAGGCGTCGAGGTCGGCTTCGGCGCGGCGCATCGCGTCATCGTCGGGGTTGCGCAGGTCAACGGTCGCGGTGACGCGCCCCGGGATCACGTTGATCATTCCGGGTTCCGGCGTGATGACGCCCATGGTGGCGCGCATGTCGGGGCCGTATTCACCCGAGGCGCACATCTCGTGGATTCGGCAGTTGATCTTCGCTGCGGCGAGCCCCGGGTCCTTGCGGAAGCTCATCGGGGTGGCTCCGGCGTGGGCGCTGGCGCCGGTGATCGTGAGTTTGCGCCAGGAGATCCCCTGCACGCCGGTGACGGCGCCGAGGTCGAAGCCCTCGTGGATGAGCGAGGGCCCTTGCTCGACGTGGCACTCGATGAACGCGGCGGGCCTGCGCTGACCCACGGGTTCGTCTCCGAGGAAGCCGATCGCGGCGAGCTCGTCCTTGACGGATTTGCCGTCGGCGTCGGTGAGCGCGTAGGCTTGCTCAAGCGGGATGCGGCCTGTCGCGACGGCGCTACCGAGCATGTCGGTGCCGAAACGGCAGCCCTCTTCGTCGGTGAAGAAGGCGATGGTGAGGGGTCGACGGGTGGTGATGTCGTGGTCGTTGAGTGTACGGATGACTTCGAGTGCGCCGAGGACACCGAGCGCGCCGTCGAATTTGCCGCCGGTGGGGACGGAGTCGATGTGGGACCCCGACATGACCGGAGAGAGGTCGGGGTCGAGCCCCATCCGGTCGGCGTAGGTGTTGCCGATGGCGTCGGTGCTGGCGGTGAGGCCTGCCTCTTCGAACCATTTGCGGACGAGGCGTCGGCCTTCGGCGTCTTCTGGTGAGAGCGCGAGGCGGCGGACACCCATCACGTCGGCGTCTTCGTCGTGGTAGGCGCCGATTGCGCCGAGCTCTTCGAGGGAGGCCATCAGGCGGTCGGTGTTGATCGTCTGTTGGGCGCGGGTGTTGGTGGTCACAGCTTCTCCCAGAGTCGCTCGGCCTGTTCGCGGCAGTTTTCGAGCAGGGCGTCCTCGTCCACCAGCGTGCACCGGCTGTTGTCGAGAGCCAGTCTGCCCTGTGCGATAATGGAGTGGACGTGCGCTCGGCTGACGCCGTACATCAGGTGCCCCGGCCAGTTGTCGATCGTGATCGGGGTTGGCGGATTGTAATCGAGGATGACGAGGTTGTTGCCCGAGTCGCCTTCGAATTGGTTTGATTCGAGGTAGTCGTGCACGCGGCGGAAGCGGTTGTGCGCGTCGAATGGCGACATGCCGCCCTCTTCGCGCTGCGCCATCAGGTACGCGGCGCGGGCAGCGCCCAGCGCGTCGGAGTGCATCCCGTCGGTCCCGATCATGACCTTGTCAGGAAAGGATCTCGCGTCGAGGGCGCCGACGGCGTTGTTCTGGTTCGACTCGGACTGCTGCGCGACCCAGGCTTCGGAGTCTGCGATGATCGAACGCTCGTTGTCGTCGAGGTGGATGCAGTGGGCGAGGATCGTCTTGGGAGATTCGAGTACACCGGCGTTGTGGAGGCGCTCGACCACGCGGCAGTTGTGGTTTTCGAGGCAGAATTTCTGGTCGGCCTCGTCCTCGGCAACGTGGATGTGCAACCCGGTGTCGTGTTTATTGGCGAGATCGACGGCGAACTCGAGCAGCGGCTCGGAGACGGTGAACGAGGCGTGCAGACCGACGAGGCCCTGATGGTGTTCGAGAAAGTCCTGCGTTTCCTGCAAGCCGGCGTCTCGGCAGTCCGGTCCGTCGCGGTCGCTGAGTTCGTAGCAAAGCAGGTGGCCCAACCCCACCTCGTCGAGGGCGTCGGCGATGGTGTGCAACGATCCTGCGGCGGCGAAGGGCGAGGCGTGGTGGTCGATGATGAATGTTGACCCGCACTTGAGCGCATCAATGGCGACGGCGTGGGCGCAGGCGCGGATCATGTCCTGATCGAGCGCCTTGTCGAGGCGCCACCAAATCTGTTCGAGGATCTCGACGAAGTTGGTCGGCGTCGAAGGGGGCGCGGGCATGCCTCTTGCGAGACCGGAGTAGATGTGGTGGTGCGCGATGGCGAAGGAGGGGGTGACGATCTTGCCCGAGCAGTCGATGGTGTCTGCGCCCTTGGGCGCGTTATCGACGAACTCGATCCCGCCTTGCGGCTCATCGCTGACGAGGATCGTGCCGGTCTGCATCGACTCGGCTTGGCGGTCGATGTACGTTGCGTTGGTCAGTGCGATTGGCATTTACGAGAAGTCGATGGAGGCTTTGGCGACGGGGTCGGTCATGGGCAGCGAGCGGCGGCGGACGCCGTCGATGGTGGCGAGCGCGTTGGCGACGGCTGGTGCGGTCGGGACAAGCCCGATCTCGCCAACGCCCTTGGCGCCGTACGGGCCGAACTCGTCGGGGGATTCGACGCCCCGGACGATGATGGTGGGGGTCTGCTTGGCGCGGAGGACGCCGCACTTGCGCAGGCGTGTGGATTTGACGATGCTGTTTTCCTGCGGGAGGTCCTCGGTGAGCGCGTAACCGAGGCCCATGTGGACGGAGCCCTCGATCTGGCCTTCGAACAGGGTCGGGTTCATGATCTTGCCGGCGTCATGTGCGGCGATGACGCGGTCGATCTTGCCGTTGTCGTCGAGGATCACGACCTGCGTTGCGTAGCTGTAGGAGTAGTGCGTGCAGACCGGCTTGCCGTCTTCGTAGCCCGGCTTGTTGGTCCAGTCGCAGATCCATTCGCCGAAGAACTCCTGCCCTGCGAGACCAGCGACACCGGAACCGTTCGATTGCGCGAGCGCCTCGTTGAAGGGCTTGCACGCCTCAATCATGGCGTTGCCGACGAGGCTGGTGGCGCGCGACGCGGTGGTCATGCCGCAGGGGGTCTCGGTGCTCGTGTCGACGTGGACGGTGCACAGGTCGGGCGAGAGCCCGGTTTCCTGGCAGAAAGTCTGGACGGCCATCGTGTGGACGCCCTGGCCCATCTCGGTCCAGCCGTGATGGAGTTCGATGTGGTCGGCGGACTTGACGATGATGCGCGCGGTCCCGGAGTCGGGCATCCCGTTGCCGATCCCTGTGTTCTTCAGACCGCACGCGATGCCGGCGTGCTTGGCGTTCTGAAAGTCGTCTTTGACGGCTTCAAGCGTGGCGCGGATGCCGATGCCGGTGGCGAGGACCTGGCCGGTTGCGGTGGAGCCGCCCTCGGTGAGCGCGTTGTCGTAGCGGAACTGCCAGCGGTCGAAGCCGCCTTGTTCGCACAGCTCGTCGATGGCGCATTCGAGGGCGAAGGTCGCCTGATTCGCGCCGAATCCGCGCATGGCGCCGCAGGGGAGGTTGTTCGTGTAGACGCAGGTGGCGATGACATCGACGTTGGCGACGTCGTAGGCGCCGGTGGAGTGACCCGCGGCTCGTTCGAGGACCTTGGCGCCGACGGAAGCGTGTGCGCCGGTGTCTCCGGTGATGCGCGCCTGAACGGCGAGTAGCCTGCCCTTGTCGTCGCAGCCGATCTTGTACGCCATGTGCAGCGGGTGCCGCTTGGGGTGCACGAGGATGGATTCGTCGCGGGTCAATTCGACCTTGACCGGGCGACCGAGCAGCATCGCCATGAGCGCGGCGTGTCCCTGCACGGAGAGGTCTTCCTTGCCGCCGAACCCGCCGCCGTTGGGGACGAGTTCGATCTCGACGTTCTTTTCGTCGAGGTTGAGCAGGAGCGCGACCTGCCGGCGATCCTCGTAGACGCCCTGGCTCTGCGACCAGAGCTTGACGCCGTTCTCGATCGGCGTGGCGATGCAGGCCTCGGGCTCCATGAAGGCGTGCTCGATGCGCTGGGTGGTGTAGGTATGCTCGGCGATGTGCGCGCAGTCGGCAAATGCCTTCTCGGCGTCTCCTTTGTTGGCTTTCGAGACGGACAGGACGTTGCCTTTTTCGTGGATCTTCGGCGCGTCGGGCTTGAGCGCGTCGAACATATCGGAGACCGGTTCGAGGACCTCGTACTCGATCTCGATCGCGTCGGCGGCGGCGCGTGCGGCTTGTCTGCTGGATGCAGCGACGCAGGCGATGCAGTCGCCGACGTAGCGCGTTGTCTCGCCCTGCGCGACGAGCAGGGGCCAGTCGGGGACGATCAGACCAACGCTGCGCTGTCCTGGGACGTCGTTTGCGAGGAAGATTCGCTCGACACCTGGGATCGCGGCGGCTTTCTCGGTGTTGATGTTCTTGACGATCGCGCGGGGGTGATCGCTGAGGCGGAGTGCGCCGTGGAGCTGGTTGTCGAGCGTCATGTCGGCGACGAAGGGGCGCTGGCCGAGGACGAGGGGTCGGGCGTTGTGCTTGATGAGCCGTGTGCCGACAGCGCCGGTCTGCTCGGCGGGTTCGATAGGCTTGCCGGTGCGGAGCGATTCGCCGGCGCACTGGATGGACTCGATGATCTTGGTGTACCCGGTGCACCGGCACAGGTGCTGGTTGAGCGCGGTCTGGATTTCGCCGGTGCTGGGGTCGGGGTTCGATTCGAGCAGGTTCGCGGCGCGGGTGACGATCCCTGGGATGCAGAAGCCGCACTGTGCGCCGCCGCACGAGGCGAAGGCGTCGGCGAGCGTGTTCATGACATTCTGATCGCTGCCCTCGATAGTGCGCACGGTTGAGCCGGCGGCTTTTTTCATCGAGATGACGCACGAGAGGACGACCTTGCCGTCCATCTCGACGGCGCAGCAGCCGCAGGCGGCCTGGGGCGCGCAGCCATCCTTGACAGAAGTAACGCCGGCTTCTTCGCGGAGGTAGGTCAGCAGCGAGGAGGCGGGGTCACCCTTGAACTCGGCCTTCGCGCCGTTGAGATTGAAGTTGATGCTTTCGCTCACAGGATCCCCGGTGTGGTTACGCGCTTGCTACGCGTGCGTTGAAGGCTTCGATGTCGCGATCCCACTCGCTCGCCTGGGCGTAGGTCTGCGTCCAGAACTCGGGGTCCCAGAGCATGCGGAGGTCCTCGACATCGCGCTGCTGCTGCTCGACCCAGGTGAAGTATTTCAGGTTGTGAACCGCCTTGCGGTCGGCGTAGGTGAGCTCTTTGTAATGGTCCGGCTCGATGCCTTCGAGCCAGCGACCGTAATGCCTCGCGGCGGTGACCTGGTTGTAGGCGCCGTTGATTTCTCGTTCTTCTACGATCCGGCTGGCGTAGAGCTGCATCGAATCGGTCAGTGGGAAGGCGATGACATCACTGGAACCCAGGTCGAATTCCTTGGCGGTCTTGATCGCGGCAACCATATTGCAGATGCACGAGATCCCCATCAACGGGAGGTTTCCGATGGTGGTGTCATCAACACCCATCGCGCCGAGCAGCGCCTGGCCCTCGGGTTCGTTGAAGAGGCGCATCAGGTCGATGCACTGCTGATCGTCGATCGCGGCGACGGCGTCGGTGTTGCGGACGTTGTGGACCCAGGGGATGTGCTTGTCGCCGATGCCCTCGATGCGGTGCTCGCCGAACCCGTTGTTCAGGATGGTCGGGCACTGGAGCGCCTCGACCGCGACGATGCGCATGTGCGGGGCGATGGTCTTGAGGTAATCACCGGCGGCGATGGTCCCGCCGGAGCCTGTCGCGGAGACGTACGCGGCGAGCCTGTCACCGGGTTTGCTGACCGCGTTGAAGGCGTCCTCGAACGCGGGGCCGGTGACGTTGTAGTGCCAGATCGGGTTGCCGAACTCTTCGAACTGGTTGAAGACGATGCACTCGGGGCGGTTGCGTTTGATGTCCCAGCAGGCGTCGTAGATCTCTTTGACGTTGGACTCGCTGCCAGGGGTCGCGATGATCTCGGCGCCGATCTCTTTGAGCCACTCGAACCGCTCGCGGCTCATGCCCTCGGGCAGGATCGCGACGGCGTCGCATCCCAGCAGGGCGCAGTCGAATGCGCCTCCACGGCAGAAGTTGCCGGTCGAGGGCCAGACGGCTTTGTGGTGGAGCGGATCGAACTCGCCGGTGATGAGGCGCGGGATGAGGCACCCGAACCCGGCGCCGACCTTGTGCGCGCCGGTGGGGAACCACTTGCCGACGAGGCCGACGAGCTTGGCGTCAACCCCGGTGAGTGACGAGGGGAACTCGACGTAGTTGACGCCGCCGAAGCCGCCGCCGGTTTCGGCTGGTTCGTTCTTCCAGGAGATCCGGAAGAGGTTGAGCGGGTCAACATCCCAGAGGCCGATCTGCTTGAGCCGATCGCGGATCTCCTGCGGGATGAGCGAGGGGTCGCGCATCTGGGCAAACGTCGGGATGACGATGCCGCGCTGCTTGCAGCGGGTGATGGCGTTGGCGAGAGCGTCGGATGTGGTTGTGGTGGTCATGTTGATTGGGGGTCGTTGTGGCGCAAAGAGATATGATAGCGATGTTTGGGGGGGATCTCGTGGGTCAATCCGAGGATTCGGGGGGCTCATCTCGGGCGCCGGGTAGGGGATCGGAGACCGGTCAATCGGCGAGCGGGTCGACCTCGTTCGGTTCGCCGGCGACGGCGATGGCGGAATCGACGTCTTTGAGGCCTGATCCGGTCGAAACCGCGAGGATGTCAGCGGATGGCTCGATGATCCCCTCGGCGATCGCCCGCTTGATCCCTGCGATGGACGCGGCGGCGGCGGGCTCACAGAAAACGCCGGCTTTCGCACCGGCGGCCTGCATCGCCTGAGCGATCTCGTCGTTGGTGACCCTGACGAAGGCGCCTTCGCAATCACGGACACGGTTGACCGCTTTGCGCCAGTTCCGAGGGACCGGGACATCGATGCTGTCCGCCATCGTGTCCGCGGTGCGGTCCATCGGGAGGTCGCCGGTCTCAAACGCGATCGCGATAGGGTCGACGCCCTCTGCCTGCACTCCAAGGATGCGCGGCACGCGGTCGATGAATCCGAGTTCGCGCATCTGTGTGAGACCCTTGGCGACGCCGGCGATGGTGCAGCCGTCACCGACGGAGAGGACGACCCAGTCGGGGAGGTCGCTCGATGTCTGCTCGGCGATCTCAAGACCACAGGTTTTTTTGCCTTCGACGAGGTACGGATTGATCGCGCAGTTGCGGTTGTGCCAGCCGTGGGTATCGCACTCGCTGTTGCACAGGTCGTAGGCCTGTGCGTACGTCCCTCGGACGCGGCGGACGTCGGCGCCGAAGATGAGCAGCTGGGCGATTTTGGGTTTGGGCGCGCGCGCCGGGACGAAGATCGTCGCGTTGATCCCGGCGATTGCGGCGAACCCGGCGCAGCTCGAAGCGGCGTTGCCGGTCGAGGCGCACGCGATGGTTGTGTCGCCGGCCTGCATCGCGCGGAGGACGCCGACCGATGAGGCGCGGTCCTTGAAACTCCCCGTGTGGTTTCGGCCCTCGTCCTTGATGCGGAGGCGTTTGGCGTTTGCCCATTGTGCGAGCCTCGGCGAATCGAGGATGGGCGTCCAGCCGACGGGCCACGCGAAGGCGCGGTCGTCCGGTTCGATCGGGAGCAATTCGGCGTACCGCCAGTGGTTGAACGGACGGCTCGCGAGGGCGCTCGGCGTCATTGACGCGCGGGCGCGGTCCATGTCGAAGTTGATTTCGAGTGTGGCGAAGGGGTCGTTGCACGATGGGCACGTCCCGGCGGATCTGGGGAGCGGTGCGGCGGCGCCGCAGACGACGCAGGTGCAGCCTGTGATGAGGTTCGGCATGGAGGGAGGATAGCGGGTCTGCATCCGCGTCAGGCGGATCGTCGCTGCGACATTATTGAGCGGCCGTCGCCAACTCGAGGACACCGTCGGTGAGCAGTTCCACCGGGTCGTAGGTGGGGAGCGAGGTGGTCTGGTCGTCGAAGAGCAGGGGGGCCTCGGTGGAGGCGAGGATGACGCCTTCGCAGCCTCGGTCGGCGAGGCGGTCGATGACGGTGTTGAAGACCTTGCGGGAGGTGTCGGTCACCCTGCCGTGGACGAGCTCGCCGAAGATGATCTTGTCGATCGCTTCCGCTTCGTCTTCCGGCGGCGCGTGGACGGCGATGCCCTTGAGTCCGAGGACGGTCTGGTAGGTGGACCCCAGCATCACGAGTTTGGTCCCGACGACGCCGACCGATTTGCGGTTGTCTCTGGTGATCGCGTCGGCGACGAGGTCGATCATGCTGACCCAGGGGAGGGGTGAGCGGGATTCGACGTAGTGCAGCGCGTGGTGGGCGACGTTGTCGGGGAGGATCAGGAACTCGGCGCCGGCGTCGGCGAGGGCCTGCGCGGAGGCGAGCAGGAGGTCGCCGATGGTTTCCCAGTCGTCGCGGTAGATCGCGTCGAGGTAATCGGAGAAGGGGCGGTTGTGGAGGGTGATCCGGGGGCGCTGGCTGGGATCGGCGATCTGCATGGCCTTGCGGGCGAGCTTGCGGTAGCACAGCGCCGAACCTTCGGGGCTGACCGCGACGATGCCGATGTGTCTGGCCAAAATGAGCGCCTCCGTGCTGTTTTTCGATCGCCGGCGAACATCGCGTGCGGCTCTCAACCACCATGCTCTCGGAATGGCTCGGCTGCGTCAAACATATTCTCGGACGGCGGCCCGATACAGGGCTTATTGGGGCGGCAGGGGGTGTCGATGGGGGTGAGCCGTGCAAAATCCCGTAGTATTACCGGATGATGGAGCCGATCTCGATGGACAATCCGTTCGCTGCGCTAGGGCTATCAGCGAGGTTCGACCTCGACCCCGGGGCGATCCGCAGGGCGTGGCTGACCGCGAGCGGGAGGCTGCATCCGGATCGAGCCGGCGGTGATCCGCTGGAAGAATCCGAGATCGCGAGGCGTTCTGCGCAGATGAACGAGGCCAAGCGGGTGCTGGATGACCCGGAATCGCGTGCCGATGCGCTGCTGCGGCTGCTCGGTGGTCCTGCGAAGGAAGAGGACAAGTCACTCCCCGACGGGTTCCTGATGGAGATGATGGGGGTTCGGGAGGATCTCGAATCGGCGGCGGATGATCCATCGAAACGGCAGGACCTGGAGCGCTGGGCAACGGAGCAGCGTGAGGGGCACATCGCGCGGGTCGGGGCGCTGTTCGCCGAGGCCGGTGAGCCAGCGGATGCGGGATCGTTGACGGCGATCCGGATGGAGCTCAACGCGTGGCGGTACATCGAGCGGATGCTCGAGCAGATTGATCCGGCTGAGGGTGCGCAAGCCTGATGACCAGCGCCGATGCGCCATTGCTGATTGCGCTCGCCCCCTTGCTGGCGGCGTCCGGGTTCTTCTCGGGGACCGAGACGGCGCTGTTCGGTCTGCTCGAATCGGACAAGGCGAGGCTGCGCGCGATCGGCGGGATCGGCGCTCGCGCGACGGAGACGCTGCTGGCGAACCCGCGACCTTTGCTCGTGTCGGTGCTGCTCGCGAACATGACGATCAACGTGCTGGTCTTTGTGCTGCTTTCGGTGCTGACGCTGCACGCGCAGGGCGCCGGGGAGAAGGCGATCGTGTCTGTTGGCGGGTTGCTGACGATGGTGTTGCTCGGCGAGGTGCTCCCCAAGATCGCGGCGACGAGCAAGCGTGTGACGTGGTGCCGGTTGTTTGCGCCGGTGATGCTGACGGTGCACCGGGTGATGGGCCCGCTGCGAAGGCCGCTGCTTGCGCTGGTGATCGATCCGCTGGCGCGGCTGGTGCGCCCTGGTGCTCGTGAGGACCACCTGACGATCGATGAACTCAGCGCGCTGCTGACCCAGAGCACCCTGCGCGGCGATATGGTCGAGGACGAGGCGGCGCTGCTCAATGGTGTCGCTGCGATCGGCCGGTTCCAGGCGCGGGACGTGATGACTCCGAGGGTGGATATCCGCTGGCTCCGCCCTGGTGATGGTGCGGATGCGGCGCGGGGCTTCGCAGAGGAAACCGGGTTCGCGAGTGCGCTCGTTTGCGAGGGGACGATCGATCAGGGGATTGTCGGTGTTGTTGATCTTGCGAGGGCGGTGCTCGATGGGGCGACCACCGTTGGCGGGATGATGCGGGCGCCGGTGTTTGTTCCGGAATCGGCGCGGCTGGACCAGATGCTCGGGACGCTCCGCGGTGAGGGTGAGCGGCTCGCGGTGGTGGTGGATGAGTTCGGTGGTGTCGCGGGGGTGGCGACATTGCGCGACGTCGCGAGACGGATCCTTGGATCCGCGCCGGATGAAGATCACAGCCCGATCCCGGAGGTTGAAGAATTGGAGCCGGGCCTATGGAGGGCGCCGGGTCGGCTGAGTGTGCGGGACTGGGAGGATGCGCTCATGGCGCTGCCGGAGGGTGGTCCTACGACGCTCGGCGGTGTTGTCGTGGCGCGGCTCGGTCGGCTTGCGACGGTCGGTGATTCGGTCCGCGTCGGGAACGTGACGCTGCGCGTTGAGTCTGTGCATTCGGGGATCGTTGATTCTTTGATTGTTTCACTCATCGACGACGAGTCCGGGTCGAGGGATGACCAGGGAGGAACGCGATGAGCGAGTTCTTCCTCTGGCTTCTCGTGGCGCTGGCCGGGCTCAGCCTGTCATCGATTTTCAGCGGGACCGAGACCGGCGTGTACAGCGTGAACCGGCTGCGGCTTGCGGTCCGCGCCGGCGCGACGCCTCCTGACCGGCGCGCGCAGCGGCTCAAGCGGGAGATCGATCACCCCGAGCGGTTGATCGCGACGCTGCTCATCGGGAACAACGCGGCGAACTACGCCGGGTCGCTGGGGTTGACGGCGCTGCTGGTGCTCGCGGGTCTTGAAGAGTGGGCGGTGATCACGGTCAACGCGGCGGTGCTGACCCCGGTGCTGTTCGTGATCGGTGAGACGATCCCGAAGGATCTCTTCCGCGAGGAGGCGGATCGGCTGACGCCTCGGTTGGCGCTGCCGCTGGCGGTGTTCCGGATGCTGGCGACGGTGACGCTCTTGCTCCCGGTGGTGATGCTCGTCGCCGGTGCGATGCAGCGCGCGATCGGTGGTCAGCGGATTGAAACGATCCAGCAGCGGCAGCGGATCGGCGCCCTGCTGAAAGAGGCCGGGTCCGGCGGTGTGCTCAGCGCCGAGCAGGCGTCGCTCATAGATCGGGCGCTGGTTGTCGGTGAGATGCCGATCGCGAGTGTGATGATCCCGTGGAACCGGGTGCACCGCATCGGCGCTGAATGGCGGATGCCGAGGGTGCAACAGAGCGCCGTGAAGGCGAGCGGCGCCAGTCAGACAAGGATGCCGGTGGTGGATCGGCGCGGCGGTGTGATCGGTCTGGCGCGGACGATCGACGTGGCGCTGGCGCCTGAGGAAGGCTCGGGGGCGTCGCTCGCGAAGAGCGCGGTGATGATCGATGCGGGGGACACCGTCCGGCACGCACTCCGGCTCTTTGCCGAGCGCGATATCCGGTGCGCGGTGGTCACCGCGGACGGCAAGCCGGTCGGGTTGGCGTCGTATGACGATCTGCTCGGACCGCTGCTCGGGGTGAGCTAAATCAGATCGTGTCGAGGGCGATGTCGATGGAGACCGCCTGGTGCGTGAGAGCGCCGATGCTGATGCGGTCGATGCCGGTCTCGGCGATTGAAGCGATGGTTTTCAGCGTCACGCCGCCGCTGGCTTCGAGGAGCAGGCTCGGCGCTGCAGCATCGCGCATCGCGACGGCTTCGGTGAGCACGCTCGGCGGCATGTTGTCGAGCAGCGCGATGTCGATAAGCCCCGGTTCGATCGAGAGGACCTGCTTGAGTTGATCGAGGGTGTCCACCTCGACCTCGACGAACGATGGATCGCCGGCTGCGCGGGCGCGGCTTGCGGCGTCGCGCAGCGCGGTGCTCAGGTCGGTGTTCTGTTGGTTGGCCAGCGCGATATGGTTGTCCTTGATCAGGACGGCGTCGTGCAAGCCGATTCGGTGGCAGTGGCCACCGCCGCAGCGGACTGCGTATTTTTCAAGAGCGCGCCAGCCGGGGGTGGTTTTTCTGGTATCGAGAATCTTTGCGTCGGTGTGCTTGACGGCGTCAACGTAGCGACTGGTCAGTGTTGCGATGCCGCAGAGCCTGCTGAGCAGGTTGAGGAGCGTTCGCTCGATCGCGAGGACTTCGGTTGCGGGGCCATCGAGCGTAGCGAGCGTGTCGCCTGGTTGGAACACGGCGCCCTCGGTTGTTTGGAGGGTGCAATTCGAGTTCGGCGCGAAGACCTGGAGGAGATCATCGAGCGCGTTCAAGCCGGCGGTGACGCCGGTAGCTCGGGCGACGATCGCGGTGTGGATCGGTTGCTCGCCGATGCGCATCGCGCTGGTGGTGGCGTCGGTGTTGTTGGGTCCCAGGTCTTCGGTCCGGGCGAGTTGGAACAGACGCGCGGTGACGCCGTCAGCGGTGAGCGCCGTGTAGAGGTCGTTCAGCGGTAGCGTGTTGAGGTTGGTCATCGGGTGCTCGTGACGGCTCGTTCTTGTGGGTTGCAGACCCAGGCGGCGCCGAAGAGGGGCGGGACTACGGGGCCCTCGCCGGTTGGGATGACGTTCTCGATCCAGATGAGTGTGCCGTACTTGGATTGCATCCTGCGTTCCCACGCGGCACGGTTTCCGCCGATTTGATCGTTGTATTGATCGCGGATCTCGCAGACACGCTGCGGGTTCAGATCGGTAAGCGTCACGACCTTCCCGGCGGTAGCGACAGCGCGGATGGGGCCTGAGGATTGCTTGAAATAGATGGTATCACCGGTGGCGATTTTGCCGAATGGCGCTCGGCGAGTTTTGGTAAGCCGACTCTCGATCGTCTTTTCACCCGAAAGCACCAGGTCGAGGTACTGGCGGTGCAGGACGGCGAGGTGCGATGTCATCAGGCTTTCGCTCGTTCGATGGCGGCGGTGGTGCTCCGGCCTGCGAGCAGCGGGACGAGCTCGACGCGGCCTCCCCAGGATTCAACCTCCGTCGCGCCGACGACCTGGTGCTTCTTGTAGTCCTCGCCCTTGACGAGCACGTCCGGCTTGAGCGCGTTGATCAGATCGATGGGGGTGTCCTCATCGAAGAGAACGACGAGCCCGACCGATTCGAGCTCGGAGAGGACCGTCGCGCGGTCGGCCTCGCTGTGCAAGGGACGCGAAGGGCCTTTGAGTCGTTTGACCGAGTCGTCGGTGTTGAGACCGATGACGAGGATGTCGCCGAGCGAGCGGGCGTTGCGCAGGAGCGCGATGTGGCCTGCGTGGAGGATGTCGAAGCACCCGTTGGTGAAGACGATTTTTTTGCTATCACGACGGTGGGCGTCGAGCACGACCTGCGCCTCGGCGACCTCGCGGACCTTGCCGTCGTATTGCGATGCGGCGAGCAGCGCCGCGTGGCGGAGCCTGGCGAGCGGGATGGGTTCGATCCCGAACATCTCGACGACGAGGCCGGCGCCGAGGTTGGCAAGCCGTGCGGCGTCTGGCCAGTCGATCCCGTTCGCTCTCGCTGCGGCGAGCGCCGCGAGGACCATGTCGCCTGCGCCGGTGACGTCGTAGACCTCGCGTGCGACGGTGGGGACCTGGATCGGCGCTGTTGGTGAGTCGCGCTGGGCAACCAGGGCGCCGTCTTTGTCGAGCGTGAGGATGACCGTTTCGAGTTCGAGCGCGTTGAGCAGGTCGAGCGCCATTGTTGTCGCGACATCGGGGTCGGCGTCGTTGGTTGTGCGTCCCAGCGCCAGTTCCGCTTCGGTGCGGTTGGGTGTGATCGCGGTTGCTCCGGTGTAGCGCGAGTAGTCATCCATCGCGGCGGGATCGACGAGGACCTCGACGTTTGCAACTTTGCAGCGCGCGATGATCGCGGCGCAGAGCCTGGGGCAGCAGACCCCCTTGTTGTAATCCTCGATGCAGACGACGTCGGCGTTCGTGAGCGCGGCATCGAATTGTTCGAGCAGGAGTGTCAGCGTCGCGTCGGGGAGCGGCTCCTTTGATTCCATGTCGATGCGGAACATCTTCTGGGGGTGCCGGTGCTGGGCGAGCCCGATGATGCTGCGTTTGACGGTGGTGGGTCGCGAGGCGTCGCGGATGAGGCCTTCGGTCTCGACACCGGCGCTGTTGAGCGCGGCGCGGAGGCGGTTGGCTTCGTCGTCATCACCGGTGACGCCGAACGTTTCGACTGCTGCGCCGAGCGCGGCGAGGTTCAGGCAGACGTTGGCGCTGCCTCCTGGACGGTCTTCGGTGCGCTTGGCGAGCAGGACGGGGACCGGGGCATCGGGGCTCAGCCGCTCAGCGTCTCCGTAGACGAGCTGGTCGAGCATGAAATCGCCAACGACCAGAGCGCGGAACGGCTTCCAGTCAGCGAGTTTGTCGAGGAGTTGATCCATAAGAGGTCAAGGATATGGCGTCCGCAGGGGCAGGTCACGAGACTGCCTGATTCCTGCTTGAAATCAGGTTTCCGGACATTGGGGACTGCCTCTTTTACGGCGGATGGGGCGTTTCACTCAGCCGACCGCTTCGAGGACCAGTTCACGCAGGGCGTCCTTGCCCTGGACGAAGCGGAGTCGGAGGCGGGGTCGGACGACCGGGCATGGCCACTTGGCGGGGTCGATCCGGGAGAGCTTGCTCCAGTCCTTGGCGGTGCAGACGATCGCCTCGGCGTTGGTGTTCCGCGCTCTTCGGCGGATGCGGTCGATCGTTGGCCCCCTGAAATGATCGTGGTCCCGCAGCGGTAATTCGCCGGTCGCGACGCCTCCGGCGGTGCGGATGCGCTCGAAGAATCCTTCGGGAGCGGCGATGGCGCAGACGGGGAAGACGCGCTTGCCCTTGAGCCACTCGGGTGGCTCGGTGCGGTCGGCGCCGTTCTCGAAGACGTCGAGTGTCTCCCAGTCGTGCGCGACGACCGCGATTGGGGCTTTGCCGTGATCGCGGTCGGTGAGTTTGGTGAGCTGGTCGAGG
>JAJDDA010000031.1 GCA_029260535.1 Phycisphaerales bacterium
GTCGCACTCGGGGCAGTCTTGGTCCTGCGTGTCGTGCTCTGCGGGGAGCGAGTGGGTGTGCGGCGAGGATTCGCAGTGGTGTGTCTCGGGTGCGGCGAGGACGTGGTCGCCCAAAAGGTGGACCGCGACTGGGCCGCCGAACGACAGCACGGCTGCAAAGAGCAGCGTGAGTGCGGTCGTAATGGAGCGGCGGGTGATCATTCTTGAGCGATGTTACGGGGCTGCAAATACTAAAGCGAGGAAAATCGAAGCGGCGGGACACGCGGTTCGTTCAACAGGCGGTACGGCATTGGGTTACATTGGCGGTATGAGCACACCTTGCGGAACTTTGGTTGAGATTCGGGACGCGATCCGGTCGGGGGCGATGTCCTCGGTGGATGCGGTTCGGGGCTGTCTGGAGCGGATCGAGGCTCTGGATGGGACGGTCTGTGCGTTTACGCAGGTCTTTGCGGAGAAGGCGATCGCGGACGCGGGGGCGATCGACGCTCGGATCGCTGCCGAGGGCGCCGAGCGGGTTGGGGCGCTGGCCGGGGTTCCGGTGGCGCTCAAGGACAACATATGTCTGGATTGGGGCAAGACGACGTGCTGCTCTCGGATTCTTGAGGAGTACGAATCACCCTATACGGCGACGGCGGCGCAGCGGCTGATTGACGCGGGCGCGGTGATCGTGGGCAAGACGAACCTGGATGAGTTTGCGATGGGGTCTTCGACGGAGCACTCGTGCTTCGGGCCTTCGCGGAATCCCTGGGACACCGAGCGGGCGCCTGGCGGGTCGTCGGGTGGTTCGGCGGCTGCGGTTGCTGCGGGGATGGTGCCGTTGGCGCTGGGGTCTGACACCGGCGGATCGATCCGGCAGCCTGCGGCGCTGTGCGGGATTGTCGGTGTGAAGCCGACGTACGGGCGGATCTCGCGCTGGGGGTTGGTTGCGTTCGCTTCGAGTTTGGATCAGATCGGCCCGATGACGCGGACGGTCGAGGATGCGGGTTTGGCGCTGGATGTGTTGTGCGGCGAGGATCCGCTGGATTCGACCTCGGCGCGGGTTGAGGTCCCGGCGTTTACGGACCGGCTGCGCGATCCGATCGAGGGGCTGCGGATCGGGGTGCCTGCGCAGGCGCGGAGCGAGCAGAACGATCCGGACGTGGCGCGGGTCTTTGAGGAGACGGTCGAACGGCTTCGCACGATGGGCGCGGAGATTGTTGATATCGACCTGCCGCACATGGGCGCGGGTATCGCGGCGTACTACATCGTGGCTCCTGCGGAGGCTTCGTCGAACCTGGCGCGGTTTGACGGGATCCGGTACGGGCGACGCGCGGAGATCGATCAGGGTGAGGATCTGGAGACGCTGTACTCGCGGAGCAGGGCGGAGGGGTTCGGCGGTGAGGTCCGGCGGCGGATCATGCTCGGGACCTACGTGCTCAGCAGCGGGTACTACGACGCGTACTACAACACGGCGCTCAAGGCGAGGCGGCTTATCAAGGGCGACTTTGATGCGGTCTTTTCGGCGGATGCGAGCGGGGCGGGGGTGCACGCGGTGCTGCTGCCCTCGACGCCTACTCCTGCGTTCCGGATCGGCGAGAAGATCGATGATCCGCTGGCGCTGTACCTGGAAGACATCTACACGGTGACGGCGAACCTGGCGGGGATCCCGGGGGTTTCGGTCCCGGCGGGGTTCGCGGAGGTCGAGGGCAAGCGGCTTCCGGTGGGTGTTCAGCTGCTGTGCCCGGCGTTTGGTGAGGTGAACATGCTCCGGATCGCGGCGGGGCTGGCGGATTCGTCAGCACTGGAGACTATGCCGGCAGGTTGACGCTTGCAGGGCGACCGATAATTGCAGTTATGACGTTGTTCTGGCGCTATGGTTGCGCTGACAGTGCTTTTTTTTCGTTACCGGTCAGCCTTGGTTGGATCGTGCGGGCGAGCGACCGATAGAACAGGGTGCAAGGCGGCCTCCTATTGGCCCCTCAGATAGATCAATTGTTTCTCATGTCAAACATGACATACCTGTCATAAGGAGAGCGCCATGGCGTTCAGCATTCGGATGATCTCGACGGTTCTGGCGGCGCTCATGGTTGTTCTCACGGTTGGCTCTGCAACGCAGGCGCAATCCGGTGAGGCGGTTGAGCAGGAGTGGGTCGGCCGGTTTGAGATGAACGGGGCTTCGCTGTCGTTCACCGTGATGCTGGCGCCGATCGAGGACGGCTCGCTTGGCGGGACGATCTCGGTTCCCTTCCAGAATGTGGAGAGTCTGGCGCTGAGCGAGGCGTTGATCGTGTCGCGGCAGGTGACGCTGGTGGCGCCGCCCCCGACGGATGCGGTCTTCCGTGGGAGCCTGTCTGCTGACGGGAAGGTTGTGACGGGGACGATGACGCAGGGTGAGAACGAGTTCCCGTTCACGCTCGAGCGGATGGTCGCGCTGGATGAATCCGGTGAGGTTGTCCGGCCCCAGACCCCGACGGATGGTGGGCCTTACACGACCAGGGGGCTGACGATTGTTGTTGAAGAGGCTGGCGTTGCGCTCGGTGGGACGCTGACCCTGCCAGAGGGTGACGGTCCCTTCCCTTGCGCGATCCTGCTGAGCGGCGCTGGGCCGCAGGACCGGGACGAGGCGATGTTCGGGCACAAGCCTTTCGCGGTTCTGGCGGATGCGCTGGCGCGGGTTGGTGTTGCTTCGCTGCGCTGTGACGATCGTGGTGTCGGGTCTTCGACTGGTGATCTGATCCAGGCGACGGACGCGGATCTCTCGGACGACGTGCTCGCGATGGTTGCGTACCTGATGGATACCCCTGAGATCGACAGCGGTTCGATCGGTGTCGTTGGGCACAGCGAGGGCGGCGTGGTCGCGGCGATCGCGGCGACACGGAGCAGTGATATTTCATACCTGGCGCTGCTGGCGAGCCCCGGGATGCCCGGGCACGAGATGGTGACCGAGCAATCGCAGCGGATTCTCGGCGCGATCGGGATGCCGGTGTCGCAGATCCAGGAGGCTGTGATCGCGACGCAGGCGGCGCACCGGCTGGTGATGACCAGGGCGGGCGAGGTAGACGTGGAGTGGGAACTGCGGGCGAGGGTCGCCGAGGCGTACCTGGCGATGTACCCTCCGGAGCAGCGGAGCCAGGTGCCGGACGTTGGCGATCAGGTGGCGGCGCAGGTGCAGCAGCTGCTGACACCGTGGTTCCGGCATTACCTGGCGTACAACCCGGTGCAGGCGTACCTGAAGGTGAGCTGCCCGACGCTGGCGGTCTTCGGATCGCTGGATCTGCAGGTCGAGGGCGATGTGAATCAGGCCCTGATCGAGCAGGCGTTCAAGTCCGGCGGGAACAAGGATGTGACGCTGATCACCTTTGACGGGATGAACCACATGCTCCAGCCTGCGAACACGGGGCTTCCTGCGGAGTACGGCGTGATCGAGACGACGATCGATCAGCGGGTGCTCAAGACGCTGACAGAATGGGTTTCCGAGCAAACCGGCGCTGGCTCCTGACTGAATTCTGGCGGCTTGTTCTTAGCGGCGGCTGGATTGTCTGTATCCTGTGCGGATGCAGTACGCGCTGATTATTCTGGAAGGATCGATTGACGAATCGATCGTTGCGCTGGACGGGATGACGCCTCTCGAGGCGGCTTGCACACCGAACATTGATGTGATCGCGCAGTCGGGTCGCGTCGGGCTTTGCGCGGCGTCGCCTACGGGGATGCGGCCTTGCGCGGCATCCGCGACGATGTCGATGCTCGGGTGTGACCCTGCGGTTGTTGATCCTGCGCAGGGGCCGCTCTCGGCGCTGGCGCGGGGTGTTGAAACAAAGCCTGGTGACCGCGCGTGGCGGGTGACGTTTTTGACGGCGCCCGACGGTGTCGTGTCTTCGCCTGCGGCGGGCTCGATCGATGCGCCCGAAGCGCGGGCGGTTGTTGCGGCGCTGATCGAGGCGTGGGGTACGCGGGCGCCCGACCTGATGGAGCGGTTCACCGCGACTTCGGTGGATCAGACGGGGTGTGTGCTGATTGAACGCGGAGGCGCAGAATCGGATCGGGTTGATTTGGTTATGCCTGTTGATCTGGTTGGTGAGAACTGGCGCGACGGGTTGTCGTCAGGGCGGGTGCTTCCTGCGATTGAACGGCTGATCGAGATCGGCGCCGAGGCGCTATTGGATTGCGAGGTCAACCGGGCGCGGCGCGCTGCGGGTTCGGCGCCGGTCGATGTGGCGTGGATCTGGGGCGGCGGCGCTGTGATGCAGGCGGGGCACGGGTTTGCCGAGCGGTTTGCGCTGCGCGGGGCGATTGTTGCCGAGAGCGAGCACGCGGTTGGCGTCGGGCGACTGATCGGGCTTGATCGCGTGCCTATCTCGCAGGGCGAGGGGCTCGAGAGTCTGGGTGAAGCGGTTGCGTCTGCGCTGGATCGGTACGACGTTGTGGTCGCGCACGTGCGAACTCCCGCGGAGGCCTCGTTCCTCGGAGACGTTGGCGCGAAGGTGCGCGCGATCGAGGCGATCGATTCGAAGGTGGTTGGTCCGGTGTTGCGGCGGCTTGATCGGTTGGATCGGCTCGGCAGCGTGGGCACAAATGAACGGGACGAGGATGGATTCCGAATCATGATCGCGGCGACGGCGGATTCATCGTGCGTTGACCGGGCGCCCTTGGATTTCCCAAGCCTCGTTGCGATGGGCGGGACGTGGCTGGAAGGGCAGGTCTCGCGGCGGCTGATCGAGCGCGACGCGGCGGCGAGTGATCTCCGGGTTGAGCCGGGGCACGAGATTCTTGAGTTCTTCCTGCGATCGGGGCTGCGTGTGCAGTTCCGCAAGCCGAGGACGAGCAGGCAAGCGGTAGATGAGGCGCCAGAGTGACTGACGAGCAGAAGAACAACGAGCCGTTTGAAGAATCGGAGCAGGCCGGTGAGCCCGGGTCGTCTGGCGATGGCTTTGCGGATGGAGATCCGGTGGAGCCTTACGACCTGCACGAGCGGGTTGATCCAGAATTGACGAAGCCGGTTGATCCTGCTGAGGTTGATCCGGATTCGGCGGCTGAACAGGATGCGGAGCCTGCGGCTGCATCGGCGCCTGAGGATGAGCCTGAGAAGAAGCCGAAGAAGAAAAAGAGCGCGAGCGAACGGATCGAGGGGTGGCGCGATGGCGCTGCGGTGACCGGTGATGCGCTCTCGAAGCCCGGCAAGCTGGGCTGGAAGTTCTATGTGATCATGGGGATCGGCGCGATGATCGCGGCGATCGTGCTCGCGGTGACGAACACGGTTTACGCGGAGGACGCGAACTTCTGGCAGAAGCTGGGGCCGGGCTCGCTGGAATCGTTGCGGGTGCTGCTGCGGGCGCCGATCCATCTGAGCATCGGGCTGCTGGCGTTTGCGCTGACCGCGTGGGCGGTTGGTGTGCGCGCGGGCAAAGGGGACATCGCGGCGGCACGGATCGGCATGGCGGTCGGGCTTGCGATCATGGCGCTGGAGTTGCAGTGGGGATTCCCGGGGCAGCGGCTGGTGGTGTACCTGATCGCGTTTGCGCTGTATTTCTCGACGGTCTGGCTGTCGTTCCGCTGCCCGCCGAGGGTGGCCGGGACGCTGATCGCGTTGCACGCGGGGTTGTTCGCGGCGATCGCGGGGCTGGGGTGGTTGATCGTTTGGGTAGGTCTTTGATGAGCGAGACTGTGAAGAGCGGAGCGACGGGCAGCGGTGTGGTCTGGCTGAACGGCGAGTTTGTTGAGCGCGGCGCTGCGCAGGTTTCGGCGTTCGATGCCGGCTTGCAGCACGGGATCGGGCTCTTCGAGACGATGCTGGCGGTTGGCGGCGGCGTGTTCCGGCTTGATGCGCACATGGCGCGGATGGCGGAGTCGGCGCGGGTGCTGGGGCTGAGTGAAAAGCTGCGCGGCAAGGCGCTGGGCGATGCGATCAAGGCGTGCGTCGAGCGGGCGGGGCTTGATCGGGCGCGGATCCGCGCGACGGTGACGGGGGGCGATCTGAACATGCTGGCGGATCGAGCCGGCGGTGGTGTCGCGGACCCGACGATTCTGATCGAGGTGAAGGAGGCTACGGAGTATCCGGAAGCGATGTTCACGCGCGGCGTCGGGGTGGTGATCGCGGATTGGCGCGCGAACCCGCTGGACCCGTTTGAGGGGCA
Source organism: Phycisphaerales bacterium (assembly GCA_029260535.1). Lineage (GTDB taxonomy): Bacteria > Planctomycetota > Phycisphaerae > Phycisphaerales > UBA1924 > JACKHE01. The sequence continues at coordinate 6,111 of JAJDDA010000031.1, forward strand.
CAAGACGCTGCGGTACTGGCCGAGGCTGCGCGAACTGCAGGTCGCGGCGAGCAAGCAGGCGGCGGAGGCGATCGTTTTGCAGGTGAGCAACCATGTCGCGAGCGGGTGCGTGAGCAGCGTGTTCGCGGTGAAAGACGGGCAACTGGTGACGCCTATCGCGCGGGGTGAAGAGGAAACAACCGGTGGTGCGATCCCGAGCCCGGTGCTGCCTGGGGTGACACGGGGGGTGATCCTCGAATGGGCAGCAGTCATCGGGATGCCGATCGTCAAGAAGATGTGCGCGGTGGCGGATCTGCTCGATGCGGACGAGGTGTTTTTGACGAACTCGAGTTGGGGTGTGCTGCCGGTGGTGCGGATTGAGTCGGGGGTTGTTGGGTCGGGTGACGTTGGCGCGGTGACCGTTGAGGCGCGGGCGCACTGGCTGGATGCGATGGCGCGGGAGACTGGGTTGGGGTGATGAATCCTGGGATCCGCAGGGGAGCACGACCCAGCGGAGCCTGGGTCGTGGCACGTTGAATCAGCGATTGATGATGCGGACGTTTTTTCGGCCCTCGCGGTCTCGGCGGGATTGGCCGAGGTTGTCGAGTGCTTTTTTGGCGCGGATGAAGAGGCCGATGAGGATCGCGGCGGCGATCAGCAGCAGCGCCAGGGGCAGGACGAAGACGAAGAGCGTGACGAGCAGGACGACCATGATGAGGGCGCCGAGCAGGGCCGGGACGGGTCTGGGGTTCCCGGGGGTCAGTCGGTGGGGATGTCCGGCGGAGTGTTCCATTGCACCTTTTTGGTTGGGTGGTTGGGTGGGTTGGTTTCAAGGGTGCGTTTTTGGGTGTTCCAGGGTGGTGTGGAAGGGGTGTCGTGGGGGTTGGGCGGGTCGGCGGGCGCGGTATCATCGGGTGGTTGGAGTGAGTGATCCGGAACCGTGATTGGAGCGATGCATGGCTGGTGCGAGTGCGCAGGTTGAGAAGACGGCGGCGATCCCGATGGATGAGCAGTTCATCCATCTGCACCTGCATACGGAGTACTCGCTGCTCGACGGCGGGAACCGGATCGACAAGCTGATTGCGCGCGTGAAGGAGCTGGGGATGCCGGCGGTGGCGATCACCGACCACGGCAACCTGTTTGGCGCGCTGCAGTTCTACTCGCGGTGCAAACGCGAGGGGATCAAGCCGATCCTGGGGTGCGAGGCGTACGTTGCGACGGGGGATCGGACCGACCGGACGCGCACGGGTGTGCGCGATGGCGGGCACCACCTGGTGCTGCTCGCGGAGAACGCGGACGGCTGGGCGAACCTGATGAAGCTGAGTTCGACGGCGTACCTCGACGGGTTTTACTACAAGCCTCGGATGGACCGGGCGTGCCTGGAGGAGTTTGGCGATAGTCTGATCGCGATCAACGGGCACCTGGGTTCTGAGCTGGCGTTCCACCTGGTTGAGTACGAGAAGACGAGCGATGAGGCGCACTTCGATCGGGCGCGCGAGGTGATGGAATGGCACCTGAAGGTGTTCAAGCCGGGGCCGAAGGGGCCCCGGTTCTATGTCGAGTTGCAGCGGCACATCCCGGAACAGAACGCGATCAACCCGCACCTGATCAAGCTGGCGGAGGAGTTTGATTGCCCCTTGGTTGCAACGAACGATGCGCATTTTTTGAGGGCGGAGGACCACGATGCGCACGACACGCTGGTGTGCATCTCGACGGGGCGGCTCAAGTCGGATGAGCAGCGGATGCGGTACCCGGAGCAGATCTACGTCAAGAGCCCGGCGGAGATGCGCGAGGAGTTTACGGATCTGCCCGAGGCGTGCGACAACACGGTGAAGATCGCCGAGCGGTGTGAGCTGGATCTCGAGTTCGACAACCACGCGCCGGTGGTGCGGGTGGTTCGACCGAAGAAACTGCGCAAGTACAAGGGCGAGGGTGATCTGACGGCGTGGTTCAAATCGTTCTGCGATGATTTTTCGCTTGAGCCGTTCGATTCGACGACGGACACCGCGTCGGCGGAGGACCTGGCGCGTGAGTGCGATGTGGCGCTGCGGGATCTCTGCGAGGCGGGGCTGGTCTGGCGGTACGGCGCGGCGATGGCGAATGACGCGAAGGCGCCGAAGGACGAGGCGGAGCGTGCGCGTATTGAGGCGATCCGCGCTCGGCTCGATCGCGAGTTGGGGATCCTGAGTGACAAGATGATCAGCGCGTACTTCCTGATCGTGTGGGACTTCGTGAACTGGGGCCGGCAGCGCGGGATCCCGTCGCTGGCGCGTGGTTCGGGTGTCGGCACGATGGTCGGGTACACGATCGGTCTGTCGAACGCATGCCCGGTGGAGTACGGGCTGCTGTTTGAGCGGTTCACCGATCCGGACCGGGCCGAGTACCCTGATATCGATATCGACCTCTGCCAGGACGGTCGCGCGGGGGTGATCAATTACGTGCGCGAGAAATACGGGCACGTGGCGCAGATCATCACGTTCGGGACGATGAAGGCGCGGGCGGCGATCCGGGATGTTGGTCGCGTGCTCGATATGCCTCTGGGTGATGTGGATCGGTTGGCGAAGCTGATCCCCGAGACGCTGAACATCACGCTCGATGAGTCGATGGAAGCGGAACCCGAGATCCAGAAGATGTACGACGAGGATCCGCTGGTGAAGCGGCTGCTCGACAATGCGCGCACGCTCGAGGGGCAGGCGCGGCATTCTTCGGTGCACGCGGCGGGTGTGATCGTTGCGACACGGCCGCTCGATGAGATCGTGCCTTTGTACAAGGCGCCGAACTCTGAGGATATTGTGACGCAGTGGGACGGGCCGACATGCGAACGGATCGGCTTGCTCAAGATGGATTTCCTGGGGCTGCGCACACTGAGCGTGATCGAACGGGCGAAGCAGTTGATCCGCGAGGGCCTGGACGAGGACGCGATCCGCAAGGCGGTCGGCTGGGACGAATCGCGGACAGGCGATCCGCTCGATCTGGATCGGTTGACGTTTGATGATCCGAGCGTGTTTGAGCTTTTCCGCAACGGCGATACGACCGGGGTGTTCCAGTTTGAATCGGGTGGGATGCGGCGGCTGCTCACGGAGATGAAGCCTGACCGGCTGGAGGATCTGATCGCGGCTAATGCGCTCTTCCGGCCGGGGCCCATGGATCTGATCCCGGATTACAACGAGCGCAAGCACGGGACGAAGCAGGTCCCCAAGGTGCACCCGATCGTGGACCGGTTCACCGAAGAGACGTACGGCGTGATGGTGTATCAGGAGCAGGTGATGCAGATCGTCCATGAATTGGGCGACATCCCGCTGCGGTCGGCGTACACGCTGATTAAGGCGATCAGCAAGAAGAAGAAGGACGTGATCGACTCGAACCGTCCGTTGTTTGTTGAGAACGCCGGGAAGAAGGGGCTTGATTCGAAGCATGCGAATGAGCTGTTCGAGCTGATCCTGAAGTTTGCCGGTTACGGCTTTAACAAGAGCCACTCGACGGGGTACGCGATCGTGGCGTACCAGACGGCGTTCCTCAAGCGGTACTTCCCGAACCAGTACATGGCGGCGTTCCTGTCGTTCGAGTCGCAGGCGCAGAAGGTTTCGGACTGGATCCCTTACCTCGACGACTGCAAGCGGACGGTCTTTACCGATGGGCACGTTGGTGTTGAGGTCCGGCCTCCGGACGTGAACCTGTCGGAGTCGTCGTTCAGCGTAGTCTTTGAAGAGGGCGAGCCTCGGGACAACCTGCACGGGCATGTCCGGTTCGGGATGGCGGCGATTAAGGGTGTCGGGGTGCGGGCGATCGATGGGATCGTCGAAGCACGGCGGAGCGGTGAGGCGTTTACTTCGCTGCACGAATTCTGCGAGCGGGCGCCGGCGGGGGTGGTGAACAAGGCGGCGATCGAGGCGCTGATCAAGTGCGGGGCGTTCGACTCGGTGCACGGGCGCGACAACCGCGCGGCGATGTGCGCGACGATCGAGAACGCGGTTTCGGCGGGGGCGTCGATCGCGAAGGACCGCGCGGCGGGGCAGTCGTCGCTCTTTGGCGGCGGGGGTGGAGATTCGGAGAAGGCGGTTGAGGTGGCGCCGGTGCCGCCGCTGGTTCGGGCGTCGTCATGGACAGAGAAGCAGACGCTGGCGCACGAGAAGGATGCGCTGGGTTTTTATGTGTCGAGCCACCCGCTCGATGCGTGCAAGGGCTTGATCGCGTCGTTTGCGAACTCCACGACGAAGACGATCAAGGCGATGCGGCAGGACGAGGTTGTTGCGCTGGGCGCGCTGGTGCAATCGGTGCGGCCGATCGTGATCCGCAACGGGCGTCAGGCGGGTTCGCGGATGGCGATCGTGACGGTCGAGGACCTGCACGGGACGGCGGAGGCGGTGCTGTTTGCGGATGTCTTCAAGGATTGCGGCGAGAAGGTACGGTCGGACTCGATCGTGTTCCTGATCGGCAAGGTCGATCACAAGCGGGGCGAGGCGCAGCTGATCGTTGATCGTGTGGTGCCGATGGAAGAGGCGTCGGAGCAACTCGCAGGGCGCGTGGACGTGCTGGTCGATGCCGGCGCGCACAACGGGCACACGGAGGGCGCGTTGCAGCTGCTCTCGGGGGTGCTGCGCTCGCAGGGGTCGGGGTCCGGTGCGGCTCCGATGCGGCTGCTGATCAAGACCGGTGGCAAGGTCGTCACGATGGACACGAAATCGAAGTTGTGCCCGACTCCTGCGACGATCCAGTCGATCGAGGGCGCGCTGTCGCCGGGGTGCGTGACGGTTGTCGGTGGGGCGCCAAAGCTTACTCGGGCGGATCGGCCTGTGTATCGGCGCCGTCAACCATCAGCGTCGGAATGAGCTCCGGCGGGATGATCGCGTCGGGCTGCGGTCGGGACGCGGTCATTGCGGGGCGCTCGGTGACGGCTTCGATGAGCAGCTGATCGTCGCTTGAGGTGATGCGGAGCATCCGGACGACCCGGCCATCGCCGATTTTGAGCCTTGCTTCATCGAAGAGCGGCTCATTTCCTGCGAGCGCGTTGAGGACGCGGTTCATCGCTTCGGATTCTTCGAGTTCCGGCGGGAGCCACTCGCGGAGGCGGGCGACGGTCCAGCCGTTGGGGAGGTCGAGGCGCCCTGCGCGGGCACGGGGCTGCTTGATCCAGAGGGCGCCGTCGTGCCGTACCTCTAACTGAAAACTGGCGGCGACGATCTGCGATGCGGCGTCCTTGTTGAGTTTCGCGCCGAGGGTGATCGTTCCGTTGTTGAAGTCGGCCTGGATCTGGTCGACCTTGTCGGGCCATTCGAGCTCGCGGCTTTCGACCCAGGCGGGGAGTTTGGCGTTGAGCCAGGCGTTGGCCTGCTCGACGTTGACCGAGACGCGCCAGGCTTCTGTGTTTGTTCTCGGTTTGTGGACGTGCTCGACGATCGCGATCTCGACCCTTCGTGCGAGGTCGCGTGTCTGATCGGATTCGAAATTGGCGTGCCGCCACCAGTCGGGGGTGTCTCTTGCGAGTGTGATCGCGGTGAGCACGGTGATTGTGATCGATGCGATGAGCAGCAGGGTGACGGCGATCAGGGAGGTGCGGAGCGAGACGCCTTTGAGGTGGGCGAGGGCTTTGGTTGCGAGTGTCGCTGGGGTGTTGGTTCTGAAGTAATGGCGGAGGATGAGTGATTGACGGCGCAGTGCGGTGCGGTGGGCTTTGGCGGAATCCCTGGCGTGGGGAGCGTTGGGTTGTTGTTGATTGCTCTCGGTCATCCGGGATGGAGATTACCCGGTGTAGCGTCGGAGGACGAGCGTGTCGTTCTGGCCGCCGAAGCCGAAGCTGTTGGAGAGGGCGACCTCGACGCCACCGACTGGGTTGCAGTCCCGCGCTTTGTTCGGGACGTAGTCGAGATCGCAGTTGGGATCGGGCGTGTTGAGGCGCATTGTGGGCGGGAGCATCCCGGTGCGGATGGTCTGGACGCAGGTGATGCACTCGACCGCGCCTGCGGCCGCGATGAGGTGCCCCATCATGGACTTGATGGAGCTCATGGGGATGTTGGGGGCGTTGTCCTTGAACATCCCCTTGATGGCGCGGGTCTCGATGGAGTCGTTTTCCTTAGTTCCCGTGCCGTGTGCGGAGATGTAGTGGATCGGCGGTCGGCCAGCTTCGTCGGTCGAGTAGGGGTCGATGCCGGCGTCGTCGAGGGCCTCGGTCATGGCGGCGATGGCGCCCTTGCCGTCGGGCTGGATATCGGTGATGCGGAAGGCGTCGGCGCTGGAGCCGAACCCGACGATCTCGGCGAGGGGTGTCGCGCCTCTGGCGAGCGCGTGCTCGAGTGTTTCGATGATGAGGATCCCGGCGCCCTCGCCCATCGTGAATCCGTCGCGGGTGAGGGAGAAGGGGCCCCCCGCGTTGCGGTCAGATGAGAGCGCGGTCAGGCGGATGAACCCGGTGATGCCGAGCGGGTGGACCATGGTGTGCGCGCCACCGGTGATCATGACGTCGGCTTCGCCTCTGCGGATGATCTCGGTGGCTTCGCCGATGGCCTGCGTTGACGCGGCGCAGGCGGTGAGGCAGTTGAACGCGGGGCCACGGACGCCGAAGGCATCGGCGATGTGGCTGATCGGCATGTTGGGTTCCTGCTCGATCTCTTTGACGGCGCTGAGCTTTTCGTAAGCGGCCTTTGCCCAGGCTTGCATGTCGACCTTGCGTGCTTCGGCGTCCCAGGACTCGACGTTGGTCGCGAAGAAGTTGTCGGAATCGAGGAGGCCCTCGCCTGAGCCCAGGTAGATCCCGACACGGCGCGGGTTGAGGTCGGGGTGGCCGGAATTGAGTTGGCCGGGTTTGCTTGGGTCGCCGAGCCCGGCTTGTTTCCAGGCTTGGGCTGTTGCGCTCAGGGCGAACCTGGTGTTGGGTCCGGCGCCTTCGTGTGATTCGTGATCGGCAAGGATGGTGGCGAGGTCGGGCTCGGCGGCTTGCGCGACGAAGTTGGAGACGAAGGTGGAGGCGTCGAAGCGCTCGATATCACCGACGCCTGAATCGCCGTTGATGAGCCGATCCCAGACACCGTCAATGGTGTCACCGAGGGGTGTGACCCAACCGGTTCCGGTGATGACGATCCTTGTTTCGGGTTTGGATGTGTTGTCTGCTGCAGTCACTCGCTATCACCCGTTGTGGTTGTCGTCGTTGTGGTCGTGGTTGTTTTCGCGGAGGGCGTTGAGCTTGTCCGGGTTGAGGACGCGGACGAGGCCGTCTTTGAGGCGGCGTTCGCCGAAGTTGATGATCAGGCCCAACTCGAGGTCGGCACTTCGGAGGCTGGCGCGGAGGCTGGTGCGGTCGAGGCCGTCGATCTCGCGGTGTTCGGCGAGGACCTGGAGGACGAAACGCTCGTTGACGTAGAAATCGAAGTTGAGTTCACCGACCTTGGTGTCGCGGTAGGTGATGGGGAAGGCGTGGTCGCGTTCGTAGGTGACGCTGAGGGTGTTGAGTTCCTGCGCGAGCGCGTTGCGGTAGACATCGGCGGTAAAGCCTGGGCCGAGTGCTTTGTGGACCTCGATCGCGGCGCCGATGACCTCACGGCTGACGCTGGTGAGTTCGGGGTCGAGTTCTTCGGTGGGGATAGCGCGTCGTTGTTGGGTCGGCATAATCGTTTCGCTCCGTGGCCTGTCGTAGGTGTTGATGGTTGAACTTCGGGGTTCATGGTGTTGCTGCGGATAGGACGAGTGCGGCGTTCTGGCCGCCGAGCGCGTTTGAGCAGACAAGGACGCGATCGAGGCGGGCATCGCGTTGATTGACGGGACCCGCCTGCAGGTTATTCGCAGGAAAACCGGGATGGATGCGTGCCGGCAAAGATTGATGTTTGAGACAGAGGGCTGCGGCGCAGACCGCGGCGCCTCCTGCGCCGGCCATGCCGTCGCCGATGTTGGGCGTGAGCGTGACCAGCGGGATCTCGCCGAGCTTATCGCCAAAGATTTCTTCGAATGCGGCGGCCTCTTCGTCGTCGAGGGCCTTGATGCCCGAGGCGTGGGGGATGATGGCGTCGATCTGGTCGGGGGCCGTATCCGCCTGATAGAGCGCGGCTTCGATGGCTGCGATGAGGCCTTCGGCTCGTTCCCGGGGGTTTCCATGGCGCGGGGAATGGCCGGCGCCGAAACCGGACATGACGGCGTAGGGCCTGGCGCCGCGCGCTGTTGCGGTGTCCATTGCTTCGACCATGCATATCCCTGCGACCTCGCCGAGCAGGCCACCGGTGGCGTTCGGGTCGTAAGGGCGGATGTGCGAGGTGGGGTCGGCGTCTTCATCGGTGTGCGCGATGCGGTTGGCGAGGTCCATGCGGGTGAGACCCATCGGGTTGACCTTGGCCTCGGCGCCACCGGTGAAGCAGCAGTCGGCGTCGCCTCGAGCGATGACGCGGATGGATTCACCGACGGAGAGGAGCCCGGAGGCTTCGGCGCAGGTGATGGTGTTGGACGGTCCCTGTGCATCGTGGATGATGGTCACGTGGCAGGCGAGCATGTTGGGGAGGTATTTCAGCAGCCACAGCGGGGGGAGGTTGTCCATGCCCCCGTTGCCCCAGGCTTTGTGATCGAAGCTCCCGTTGTCGTCGAGGCTGGTGACGAGGGCTCTTGCGAGCTCATCGATCTCGCAGGCGATGAGCCCGGCGCCGATCTGGCAGCCGACGCGGTCGGGGGTGTAGGTGGGCGTCTGGTCGTCGGTTGCGAGGTCCTGGGTGATGAGCCCGGCGTCTTCGATGGCGAGGCGGGCGGCGGCGACGGCGATCTGGATGTCTCGGGCCATGACCTTGACTGCTTTGCGGTACGACTTGGGGACGTACCCCTTGGCGCTGAAGTCGGGGACCTCTGCGGCGATGTTGCAGGGGAAGCCGGAGGCGTCAAAGGCGCTGATCGGAGCGAGGGCGGATCGGCCTTCGAGGAGGCCTTGCCACATCGCTTCGGCGCCGATGCCGAGCCCGGTGATGGCCCCTAATCCCGTGATGACGACTTCGCGCTGTTGCATTGCTCGGGAGTGTAGCCTTGGAAGGGAGCGGGGCGTGGAACGCCCTGCTTCATAGAACGATTCAATACTGGGATTCCGGGAGCGTCATCCCAAGCGCGGGGCGGAGGTCTGTAAGATGTTCGTATGGCTGCAATAGTTTCAACGAGATTGATGGTGGGGCTGGAGATCCATGTCGAGCTGGCGACACGCTCGAAGATGTTCACGCGGGTCGGCTCGCCGGCGTGCGATGAGTTCGACGGGGCGGCGCCGAACACGCTGATCGACCCGGTCGTGCTGGGGCTCCCCGGGGCGCTGCCTGTGATGAACAAGGCGGCGGTGGAGATGTCCATGCTGGTGGGGCTGGCGATGGGGTGCTCGATCGCTCCGTTCACCAAGTGGGACCGGAAGAGCTACTACTACCCCGACCTGCCCAAGGCGTACCAGATCAGCCAGTACGACCTCCCGTTGTGCTTCGACGGCGCGTTCGACCTCCCGCTGGAGGACGGTTCGACCAAGCGGATCGGGATCATCCGGGCGCACCTTGAAGAGGACGCGGGGAAGCTGCTGCACGAATTGCCGGGCGGGCGGAAGGCTGATTTCTCGATCGTTGATTACAACCGCGCGGGGACACCCCTGCTCGAGATCGTGACGGCGCCCGACTTCGGCTCGGCGGATGAGCTGGTCGCGTTTGCGCGCACGCTGCGGAATGTGTGCCGGTTCCTTGGGGTCACCGAGGGTGTGATGAAGAAGGGGCACATGCGGTTTGAGCCGAACATCAACCTGGTGCTGACGCTCGATGACGGGCACGAGGTGAAGACGCCGATCGTGGAGATCAAGAACCTGAACTCGTTCAAGGCGCTCAAGGGCGCGGTGGAGTACGAGCAGAAGCATCAGGCGGCGCGGTGGGAAGAGGACGGCAAGGTGATGGGTCCCGGTTCGAAGACGACACGCGGCTGGAACGATGCCGAGAACAAGACGTTCGTCCAGCGTGAGAAAGAGGATGCGCACGACTACCGGTACTTCCCGGATCCGGATCTGGCGCCGGTCGTTGTTGATGAGGCATGGGTCGCAGAGGTGCGGTCGCGGCTTCCTGAACTCCCGCACGAGCGGTCGGCGCGGTACCAGGATGAATGCGGTCTGAGCGCGAAGGAATCGCTGGCGCTGACCGAGGAACGCGATGTGTGCTACTTCTTTGAGGACATCTCGGAGGCTGCGATCGAGGCGGGGGCGCCAACGTCGGCGGCGTGGAAGCAGGCGGCGAACATGGTGCTGCAGTCGGGCGCCAAGCGGGCGAACGAGCGCGGTGTTTTAACGAACGAGCTCGGGATTACGGCAACGCAGGTCGCGGGGATCATCGCGCTGCGGCTTGGTGACGAGATCGGTTCGTCCGCTGCGGATGAGCTGTTCGGGATGCTGTGCGAGAGCGACGCGGACGCGAAGACCGAAGCGGAACGGCACAACCTGCTGCAGGTGCGTGATGAGGGCGCGATGCAGGCGTGGGTGGATGCGGCGCTGGCAGATCCGGCGAATGCGAAGGTGGTCGAGGATCTGCGTGGCGGGAAGATGTCCGCGATCGGTCGGCTGATCGGCGCGGTGATGAAGGCCTCCGGCGGGCAGGCGGACGCGAAGCTGATCCAGGCGAAGATCAAGGAGACGCTGGGGGTCTGAATTCCATGAAAAAACCCAGGGACCGGAATCCCTGGGCTTTCGTGAAGTTTCGGTTTCGTGCGCGTTAACCGAGCAGTGACAGCACCATCCGGGGTTGGTTGTTGGCGATGCCCATGCTGTTGAGCGAGGCGGCGCCGAGGATCTGGTTGCGCGCGATGTTGGCGGTCTCGAAGGCGAAGTTGGTGTCGCGGATGAAGGACTCGGCGGCGGTGATGTTCTCGATCGCGACGTGGAGGCTGTTCAGCGCCGGGGAGATGGTGTTGGCGGAGATTGCGCCGAGGCGGCCTCGCGCGGTTGCGATCTGGCCGGTGACGGTGCGGAGGACCTGTGCCGCGGACGCGGTGTCGCCGCCGTTGATCGCGAGTGAGCCACCCGATTTGAGATCGTTGAGGGAGTAGGTCGTCCCGTCGACATCGGCGGTGAGGTCGTTTGCCTGTGCGCTTTGGAAAGTGAAGGTGTCGTGCGCGGCGGTCATGGAGAATGAACCGTCGAGGAGTTTGGACCCGTTGAAGGTGGTGGTTGAGGCGATGCGATCGACGGACTGGATGATGGAGTCGAGCTCCATCTGGTTGGCGTCGATCTCCGCCTGGCTCATCCCGGCGGTGTTGGCGTTGGCAACAGCGAGTTCTTCGGCTCGGCTGGCGAGGTCCGAGATTTCACCCAGCGCGGCATCGGCGGTGTTGGTGACGTGCTGCGCGCGTTCGAGTGATCGCGTCTCCGCTTCGAGCTGCGCGAGCGTAGCGCGGAGGTTCTCCGACGCGATCAGGCCTGCGGGATCGTCGGCTCCGGAGTTGATGCGGAGACCGGTCGAGAGTTTATTGAAACCCTGCATCAGCTTGATGTTGTTCTGGGCGAACGCCTGCTGGGCGACGAGCGAATTGACGTTGTTGTTGATGCTGAACATGTTCGAATCCTCCGTGTGTGCGAATGGCGCGTTCCGTCGGCGCCATTGGGGAGTTTCCGATTCAGGGTTGTCCACAGCGCGGTGGGTTCGGTGGATGGCGGGTTGGCGCAGCTGCCGAACGGCGCGATCGGCGCAGCCGGAACAGGCATCCTTGTTGTGGGCGCAATAACACGGCCGAGCGACAGGGAGGATTGTCGATCGGCCGTGTTCGTTGATTGTCCGGCCGAGGGGTCTTCGGGGGGGA
>JAJDDA010000032.1 GCA_029260535.1 Phycisphaerales bacterium
GTCGTCCATCTCGTTGTTCAGGCAGAAGCCGAACCCATCGACGAGGATGCGTGAGCCGAAGGAGAGGTTGATCGTCTCGGTCATCGCGACCGCGTTGCCGTGTCGATCGACGACGCTGATGTGGCTTGTCCCCGAATCATCGGGGAGTTGCCCGTCGACGACCGATTCGTCGGGTTTCCAGCCGTAGGTGCGGTTGCGCTGGATTTCGTCTGGCTTGATGCGCTCGGCGATCTCGTCGAGGTGGGCCGGGTCGAGCAGGCGGGTGATCCTGGGGTCTTCGATCGGCATGTCACCCAACCACCGCGCGCGATCAGCGAAGGCGTGCTTGAGCGATTCGGTGATGAGGTGCGCCGATTCGGCGGTGTTGTGCCCCATTGAAGCGAGCTCGACGCTGTGGAGGTGCTCGTAGCGCTCGATGACGCCAAGCGTCTGAGCGATGACGATGCCTCCCGAGGAACTGGGGGGCATTGTCAGGAAGGTGCGCCCGTGGAACGTAAACCGCAACGGCTCGATCCATCGGATGCGATCGGAAGAAAGGTCTTCGAGTGTCATCACGCCGCCGGTGCGCCGGACGGTGCTGATGATCGCGTTGGCGATTGGTCCGGTGCGGAATGCCTCGGCGCCTTGCTCGGCGATGAGGCTCAGCGCTCGTCCCTGCTCGGGGTTCATCCGGATGTCACCCGGGTTCTCGGGTCCAAGCTCGACGAAGAGGTCGTAGGCGCCCTGGCTGGACTCCGCTCTGATGGGGTTCTCGGTGAACCATTGCGCGAACTCGGCGACCATTCTGCGTTCGGTTTCGTCCGCGAGGAAACCGTCCTGCGCCAGAGCGATCGCCGGGGCGAGGACGGCATCGAGTGTTAGTGCGCCGAACCGCGCGTGCGCCGCGAGCAGCCCCTCGACGGTGGTCGGGATAGCGACGGCGGCGCCTGTGAATTGGCTCGCGCCGGGGTCGCTCAGGTTGTCGAAGTAGTCTTCGGTGATCGCGGCGGGCGCCGTCTCGCGGTAGTCGAGCGCGATGTCGATGGGGTCATCGAGCATCTTTGTGCGCGGGTCGTCGGTCATGTGGATGATCATGAATCCCCCGCCACCGATGCCGCAGGACATGGGCCGCACGACCGAGAGGGCGAACGAGGTGGCGACGGCGGCGTCGATGGCGTTGCCGCCCTGCTCGAGGATCTCGGCGCCTGCATTGGAGGCGAGCGGGTGATCCGCCGCGACAACACCGCTGGAATAGGTTTGCTGTGCGAGCGCGACGGCGGGGATCGCGAGGGTCGCGACGGCGGCTCGCACGAAACGTCTCCAGCGAATACGCTGTTGGCTGGTACTCGTGCGGCTCATACATTGATTCTTCAGCAAGGGATTCATCCTCATGAACAGGCTCCATCGATCGCTCGTCCTGACCATCCTAGTGCCTGTGTTCGGGCTTTCCATCGGAGGGTGCTGGTACGCCGTCGCTGGTGTCGGGGCCTACGCCGGGTACCGGTTCGTCGATGGGGAGTACAAGGGTGTGCTCAAGGGCGATCTGGCCGCCTCGATCAAGGCGACCCGGGCGGCGTTCGGAGACCTTGAGATCCGCGAGAAATCGTTCAATGAATCCGATGCGACCACCGTCCTCGAGGGCGAATCGACCGGGGGCCGGGGCGTGACGGTGAAGCTCGAATCGGCGGGTGCTGACGCGACGAACGTTCGCGTCCGCGTCGATACGTTCGGGGATGAGTCCTTCAGCCAGCTGGTCGTCGACAAGATCAACGCGCACCTCTAAGAGCAATAACACAAGCATGCCGAACCCCCTGCCGCTCGTCCGCCGACTGACGCTGCTCTGTCTTGTTGCGCTCCCTTCGGGGGCGATGGGGGCGACACCGTCAGACGCGGAGATCCTCAATGCGCCGGACACCGCGCACCTCCGGCGTGTTCATAAGATGCTTGCATCCGAGCCGCACGTGGCGGGATCACCGGGTGATGCGCGCACGATCGAGCGTCTGGTTGGTCTCTTCGAGACGTTCGGGTTGGAGGTTGAGACGCACGAGTTCTACGCGTACCTGCCCAAACCTGTTGATGCGGCGCTCTCGGTCGTTACACCGGACACGCTCGATCTGCCGCTGCACGAGCCGGCGATCCATACCGACCCGCTGACGGGGCACCCCGGTCTCGACCGGTTCGGGTGGAACGCGTACTCGGGGAACGGTGATGTCACGGCTCCGGTGGTGTACGCGAACTACGGCCGGCTCGAAGACTTCGAGCAACTGAAGCAGCTCGGGGTTTCGTGCGAGGGCGCGATTGTTCTGGCGCGGTACGGCGGGAACTTCCGTGGGTACAAGGCGAAGTACGCGCAGGACGCCGGCGCTGTTGGGTTGGTTATCTTCACCGACCCCGATGACAACGGGTACACCAAGGGGTCGATGTACCCCGAGGGCGGGTTCGCCACACCCAAGCAGATCCAGCGCGGATCGATCAAGACGCTCGCGTACGACGGCGATCCGTTGACGCCCTTTGTTGAAGCGACACTCGACGCGGAGCGGCTGGACCCTGCGGCGGTCGGGCTGCCAGCGATCCCGGTGCAGCCGGTGGGTTGGGCGGGGGTGGAGCCGATCTTTGCGCGGATGAAGGGACCGGAGGCGCCTGAAGAATGGCGCGGCGGGATGGCTCCGACGTACCGGCTGACCGGTGGCGATGAGCTGACGGTTCGGCTGATGGTGGAGCAGTCCGCGTCGATCGTGCGCACGGCGAACGTCATCGCGACGCTCAAAGGCGCTGAAAACCCTGAGCAGAAGATCATCATCGGATCGCACCACGATGCGTGGGGGTTCGGCGCCGGCGATCCGCTCTCTGGAACGATCGTGACGGTGGAAGCGGCGCGGGCGCTGACGGAGCTGATGGAAGAGACAGGCTGGCGACCTGCGCGGAGCGTGGTGTTCGCGTGCTGGGGCGCGGAGGAGTTCGGGATCATCGGATCGGTGGAGTGGTGCGAGGCGAACGCGGCGGACCTGCTTGCCAACGCGGTGGCGTACATCAACCTGGATGCGGCGGCGATGGGTCCCAGCTTCCACGCGGGCGCATCGCCAACGCTGCAACCGTTGATCCGGGAACTCACAAGGGTTGTCCCCGACACCGAGGGCAACCCGATCCACCGTGAAGATGCGGAGGAGCCGATGCGCGTGGGGCGACTGGGCGGTGGTTCGGATCATGTCGGGTTCCTGTCGCACCTGTGCATCCCGTCGATCAACCTTGGTGCGCACGGGGCGCCCGGTTCGGCGTACCACTCGAACTACGACACGATCGCGTGGTACCGGCAGGTTGTCGGGATGGATTACGAGTCGGCGCGGATGCTCTCGCGGATGACCGCGCTGCTCGCGGTGCGGCTGGCGGATTCACCGATCGCGCCGATCGATCCGACGGGGTTCGGTCAGGACGCCGCCGATGCGATCTCGGCGCTGCGCTTGCGAGCGATGGAATTGGAGGTTGAAGCTGATTTTTCATCGCTGGAATCTGCGGTCCGGGCGCACCACGGCAGGGCCCTTGTCATAGTTGATCGGCTCGGACGCTCGGACGGGCTGATCGGCCATGTGACGCTCGATGAGGTCAACTCGCTGCTCATCAGCACAGACCGCGCGTGGTTTGTTGCCGAGGGGTTGCCCGGTCGGCCATGGCATCGGAATCTGTACGCGGCGCCCGACGAAACCAGCGGGTACGCGGCGTGGGTGTTCCCCGGAGTTCGGCACGCGCTCGAGGCGAAGGATGTCGCTGCGATCGAGCGCGAGTTGCAGCGGTGTGTGCGGTCGCTCGGTGTGATGACGAGAACGCTCGATTCGATCGATGCGCTCTACAAAGAACCGTTCATCTCCATCCAGCGATGATCAAACCGGTTTGGCGCCGGTGATCGTCAGGGGTGTCGCCTGCTCGACCTGCCCTGATGCGATGCGGTCGAAGCCGGAGCCGAGTTCGCCGATGGGGTCCGGTGGGATGATCTCGACTCGTTTGTCGCCCAGCTTGGTTTCACCAGCGCGGACGCGATCCTGCAGCGTGACGCACTCATCAAGCAGGCGTTCGAGGATCTCTGCTTCGGGGACGTTGGCTACTTTTTCGCCTTGTACGTAGATGATCCCGCGGCGGTCGCCGGCGAAGACCGCGACGTCGGCGCCCTCGGCTTCACCGGGTCCGTTGACGACGCAGCCCATCACGGCGACTTTCATTGGGAGCTCGATCGTGTCAGCGAGTTTGGTGCGCACATCCTGAACGAGCGTGAAGAGGTCGACCTGGATCCTGCCGCAGGTTGGGCAGGCGATGAGGTCGACGCCCTTGCGTTCGCGGAGACCCAGCGACCAGAGGAGTTCGAGGCCGTCTTCGACCTCGTGCACCGGATCAGAGGCGTAGCTGATGCGGAAGGAGTCGCCGATGCCGTCCGCGAGTAAGGCAGCCATCGCGGCGATGGATCGGATTGCGCCGGTTTCTTTGGGGCCGGCGTGGGTGACCCCCAGATGCAGCGGCTCGTCGAAGCGCTCGCTGATGGCGCGGTAGACCTCGATCGTTGAGGCGGCGTCCATGAGTTTGGCGCTGATGCAGACGTCGTGAAAATCACGGTCGCGGAAGATCTCGAGGTACTCTTCGAGCTTGGTGACCATCAGCGCGATGAGGTGGCCGTCTTTTTTGTCTGAGAAGAATCGGCCCAGCTCGTCGAGGCGTTTCTGCTTGTCCTTGCGCTCGATGATCGAGCCCTCGTTGACGCCTATGCGGATCGGGATGCCGCGTTCTTTGCAGGCGTCGATGACCGCGTTGACCTGATCGCGGTCGGCGATGTTGCCGGGGTTGAGCCTGATCTTGTGGACGCCCGCCTCGACGGCTTCGAGGGCGCGTTCGAAGTGGAAATGCACGTCGGCGACGATCGGGACCCGGGTCTGGTTGAGGATCTCGGCGAGCGCCTCGGTGTCCTTCCGTTCGGGGGTGGCGACACGGACGATGTCGGCGCCGGCGGCCTTCAGGCGGTTAATCTCGGCGACGCACCGGTCGATGTCGTGGGTGTAGCCGGCGGTCATGGTCTGCACCGAGATTGGCGCTGGCGTGGTGGCATCGCCACCATCCGAGGGGATCCCACCGCCGATCAGAACAATGCCTGTGCGCTCGTTCCCAACGGTGATCTGCTTTGTTGCTCTACGGATTCGCATGATTTGATGCTATGCAGATTTCTCAGATCGGGGTGTCGAGTTGGCGCCAATCATCCGATGAAATGGCTATGGGACATAACGCCGAAGCTGTGCCTGTATATGGCTTCTGAATGATTATTTCGATAATCGAGCGGACTTCAGATAAATCATAGATTCATCGATCCACCGGTCCGATTGTACACACAAATATGTGTGAATAAACCAGGGCATACATCGATTTTAGAGGTTCAGGACGATGGATAATGATTTTTTGAACTCGACCCGGATGACGCAGCGTCAACAGCGCGAATTGCTGCGAACGATCGAGCAGGCCTCCAAGCCAGTCGAAGAATCCAATCGGAAGCACGATCGGATCGAATACCATGTCCCGGATGTCAGGTTGAAGGTCGCTCATCCTGATGGCGAGGTGGCCAAGTTCCTCGTTTGCTGCCGGAATATTTCCACTGGCGGCATCTCCTTCCTGCACGGCGGTTTTCTCTATCCTGGGAGTCGGTGTGAATTCACGCTCCCCACGGTCTGGGGCGGCGAGGAAGTGATCTTCGGCAAGGTCGCAACATGCCGGCACATCGAGAAGCAGACGCACGAATTTGGGGTGACGTTTGATTCGATGATTGATCGGCGGCGTTTCATCACGTTGCCTGGTGAGCGGGCGCTCGAATCCGAACCCGAGAAATCAAAGATCGCCTCCCTGGCAGGCCGGTTGCTCATGATCGACGCCTGTGCAATCAACGTGGACCTGGCGCGGCATCACATCAAAGAATCAAACGTTGAGATTATCGGCACGGAAACCGCTGCGGAAGGCATCGTGGTGACCCGGTCCGAGCCTATCGACGCGCTGCTTCTGGACATCGATGAAGCAGAGGCGGAGCCTGGCGAGATGATCCGCGAATTCCGCGAGGCGGGGTACAAGGGGCCGATCGTTGCCACGACTGCCGATCCGGATTCAACGCGATCTGCTGCGGCGCTCGACGCCGGCGCTGACGAGATCGTTGGGAGGCCTCTCTCGGCGTCCAACATGGTCCGGGTGCTGACGGAGTGCCTCTCGGGGTGTGCGAGCAGCATGGGACCGATCCGTTGCCAGCTCGAGAACGACCCTGGGGCAATCGAGCTGGTCGCCAACTACCTGGAGTATGTCGAGACACTCGTTGACACCCTGACCAAGGGCATCGAGGCTGAGGACGCCGACTCGGTGCTCAAGGTCTGCCTTGCGATCTCGCAGTCCGCCAACGGTTATGGTTTCCCTCCGCTGGAGCAGGCCGCGAACGATGCCGCCGTCGCATTGCGGGAATCGATGTCGATCAACGAAGCGATCGGCGAGTTGCAGCGGTTCAGCAGCGCTTGCAAACGGCTCGAGCCGATCGTTGAAGACTAACCCGCTCCTGAATGAAACTGACACCGTGTATCGCCTGATTGGATGATCCAGGTTTGAAAAGTTGGATTGAGAGAACCCAAGAGGAAACACCGATTGCGTGGCGGGCGCAATGGCCGTCTCAATAACCGGTTGATGCGTTGTTCGGCAACCGGCAGGGGGAACCCCTGAATTGTCTCTCGTTTCCAGACGATGAATGCCACGAACCCTCCAGGCGACCGGTGGGCTCGGCGTTGTTGTTCTTCGAAGCGGAGCGATTGGAATGAGCGATGAATACATCAAGTCTGTCCGTCTGAGCGAAGCCAACCAGAGGGCGTTGCTGGCGGAGATGGAATCCAACGTGCGCTCCGTTGACGAGAGCAACCGCTCGGACCACCGCGCGGTGTGCCACCTTGTCGATATCCCGGTGCAGGTCACGCACCCTGATGGCGGTGTCGCGCGGTTCCTGATCTGCCTGCGGAATATCTCCTCCGGCGGTGTTTCGTTCGTTCACGGCGGGTTCCTGTACCCGTCGAGTCAGGTCATCGTGCAGATGCCGACGATCTGGGGTGGGATCGAGAGCATCACGGGCAGGGTCATCAATTGCCGGCTCATCAGCGGGCAGAACCATGAGATCGGGATCCGGTTTGACAAGCCTGCCGACCGGCGGCGGTACCTGACGCTCGCTGGCGAGACACCGCTTGATCCTGATCCTGACAGCGACGAGTGCAACGAGTTGTCGGGCCGGCTGCTTTACGTCGATCAGAAATTTGCCGACGCAAAACTGGTTGCGTTCCACCTGAAGGATTCGCGGATCACGCTGGAAACCGCGGCGACCTGCGAAGAGGCGATCGAGCAGATCAAGTCCAGCGCGATCGATCTGATCATGCTCAGCAGTGAGGTTCCCGGTGACGGGGAGGATTCCGCGATCGACCGCATCCGGAACGCCGGGTTCAAGGGCCCTTTGGTGGTCGTCGCGAACAGCATGGATGCGAAACAATACGAACTGATGGGCGCTGCCGGGGCGTTCACGGTGCTGACCAAGCCGTACAGCCCGGCGAGCCTGATCGCGCTGCTCAGCAACTGTCTCCAGGACACCGACACTTCGGGCAACGGCCCGATCTTTTCCGTGTTGGCGAGCACCCCCGACGCGATCGAGTTGGTCGAGTATTACCTGGGGTATGTCGAAGAGGTCGCCGGCACGCTCCGTGACGCGATCGAGAAGGACGAGTACGAGGGCGCTTTGCAGTCATGCAGAACGCTGATGGAAACCGGATCCGGGTACGGCTTTACGCCGGTCTCGTTCGCCGCGAAGACGGCCGTCACCGAGTTGACCGCGTCGATGTCGATCAACGAATCAATCTCTGAGATCCAGCGTCTGCTCGGCGTGTGCGAACGCATCGAGGCCAAGGGCGCTCCCGAACCGGCGGGGGCTGACGAGGGCTTCAAAGCGGAAACGGGATCTGAACCCGGACAGAACGGGTAAAGGGGAGCAACACCATGCAAGATAAATTCCAGGATTCTGTCCGGATGACCTCGCGCGAGCAGCGGAGGCTGCTCGATGAGATGGACGCCAAAGCAAGGGCTGAACTTTCCGATGCGCAGCAGGACGATCGCCGGAGCCATACCCGGCACAACTACCGCCCTCCTTCTGTTGCGATTCAGGTCACGCACCCTGGAGGCGGGCACGCGAGGTACCTTGTCGGCGCTCGGAACCTCTCGCAGGAAGGTGTTGGCTTGATCCATGGTGGGTTCCTGTACGACGGCGCCGGTTGCACGGTGGTGCTCGAAACCCGGCAGAACGAGCTGCTCGCGTTCCCCGGGACGATCGTTGCGTGCCGGCACGTGGACGCGAAGATCCACGAGATCGGTGTCCGGTTCTCTCGCAAGATCGACATTGAAACATACTTCCAGCTTGTTGAGCCGGTTGACCTGGCGCCTGGCGCCGCTGGCACGAAGCGTCCGGAGAAGCGGGCGCTGGAAGGCACGATGCTGTACATCGATCCATCGGTCGCCGCGTGCGATCAGGCGGTGCGGTTCCTGGCGGATCAGGAGATGTCGGTCGTCACCGCTCGTCATCTCGGCGGCGGGCTCGATGCGCTGCGGCGCGACGCGTTCGACGTGGTGGTTTGCGAGGGCGACCTTGACGGTGTCCCCGGTGACGAGGCGATGGTGAAGATCCGCGATGCGGGGCACACCGGCCCTGTCGCGTTCGTGACGCGATCACCCGATGAGGAGCGCGACAGCAGGCTGCATGAGCTCGGCGCGGCGCAGATCGCGCTCAAGCCTCTGAGCAAGACGAGGCTGCAGGATCTGCTGCACCGCTGCACGCACACGCCGGAAGCGGGCAGCCCTGCGGCGAACACCCAGGCGATCAACGAGCACATCGATTCGATGCAGAGCCGGATCGATGCGCTGGAGGCCTCGATCATCCGCGAGGATCTCCCGAGCCTGCGGATCGCGTGCGAATCGATCGCTCACGCGAGCGCCACCGATGGTCATCAGGAACTCTCGGCGGCGGCTGATGCGGCGCTCCAACGGATGACCAACTCCGGATCGACACACGCCGCGATCGAGGCGGTTCGTCGTGTGGCGGAACTGGCACAGTCGATTCGGGATCAATAGGCCCGATTGTCGGGATCGATTTGCCCGGTTGCGAGCCGCGCCTAAGAATCGCTCATCGGGTGCTCCGTTTGCTCCCGATCTGTGAGGAGCGGCGATCGACCAATGTGTGACACCAGGACACTCTTTGCGCGCAAGGGGCTCCGCTGCACGAAGCAGCGGTCCGAGATCTTTGACGCGCTGGCGCAGACCACATCGCACCCCACCGCTGAGGAGCTGTACTGGCTCGTCAAGCAACGGCAACCGAAGCTGGGGCTGAGCCTCGCGACGGTGTACAACACGCTTGATGCGCTGTGCGCGGTGGCGCTGTGCCGGAAGCTCCCCCCTACTTCAAGTGAGGGCGGCGCGCGGTTCGACGCGGACCTGCACGAGCACCTGCACGTCTCCACTGACGACGGGAAGGTCCTCGATGTGCCGGATGACCTCGGTGTGAAACTCCTCGAGAGCGTCCCGAGGACGCTGCTCGATGCGGTCGAGCGGCGGATGGGGGTACGGATCACCTCGGTGCGGATCAACCTGAGTGCCGAAGCGCCGGTGGAATCCCCTGTTCAAACCCGAGCCTGAACCCCGAATCTGAACGGATAACCCCGGTTTGGATGGATCTGGCTGGACCAGCGTGTTGATTGTCCCGATTGGATCAAGTGGTCGGGTTGTTGCGCCGATGAGGATGCAGGACTCGGCCTGAGCGCCATTGCGTGCGCACCGAGGTCCACAGATGGAGAATTCCAATGGCGACAGCAGATATCGATCGGCGTCAGTTCACGCGGTACTCACTCCCCGCTTCGTATTCTCGGATCATGGTCCGTCCTCTGGACAGTGACGAGTTCCAGTGGGAAGGGCACGCCTACGACATCAGCAAGGGCGGCATCCGGTTTGAACTGGATCGCGGCGTCGAGCCCGGCACCCAGGTCGCGCTCCGCATTGATCTTCCGCAGAACTCCATGGAGCGGTCGACCTCGCGTCGCTCGGTCTTTGTCTTTGCAAATGTCATCTGGATGAGCGATCCGGATGAGATCGGTCCGGTCCGGCTTGCAGCTGCGTTCACTCGCTTTGCTCGTGAGGGCGACGAAGAGCAGCTGCAGGGCAGGCTCTCAACCGGCCGGTACGCGCTGGCCGCGTAAATCAGATTTGAATCAACAGGAGGGTGGGAACTCTCACCCGATCACCCCGATGCAGCGCTGCAGCGTCGCATCGGGTTGTTCATGCGCTGTGAGGTCGATGGTGTGGTCGGCGATCGCTTTGTACAGCGGGTCGCGGGCGTTGAAGACGCGCTCGATCTCGTCGGTTGGGCTCGCGCCGGTCAGGCTTGGTCGGTTGGGGTCGTCGTCCTGCGGCAACCTTGATCGGAGCAATGCCGGGAGCCCTCTGAGGTAGATGGTCGTTGCCGGGGCTTCACGGATGATGGCCTCAGCGCCAATTGCGGTTGGGGTTCCGCCTCCGAGGGCGATCACCCCCCCCATCCCGCCCATCCCCCCATTGCTGAATTGCTCGATCGCCTGGCGCAGCGCGTCGGCCTCCGCCTTGCGGAAGGCGGGTTCGCCCTCGCTCTGCCAGGCTTGCGCGACGGTTTGGGCGCCCATGTTTTTGAGGGTCAGGTCGTCGAGATCGATAAAATCGACACCGAGCCTGGAGGCGAGTTGCTTCCCGAGTGTTGATTTTCCCGACCCTCGGAGGCCGATGAGCAGTATGGTTGGTTGAACAGGCATGCGAGACGATCAGCATACATCCTGTCGGGCGATGGTTGCAGCGAGGGTCTCGCTGTGCTGTCTGATTCTCCTGCTCCTTGGAGGGTGTGCCTTGCCGATCCATCCGGGGTTCCCGATCAGCGAATCGCAGGCGCTCAGCGCCAGGGACGCGATGATGCAGCGCCCCAAGGCGCTCGATCGCCCCCTGGTCATCATCGGTGGGTACCGCGCGCCGTACCACGTGCAGGTCCGGACCATGACCGGGCGGCTGATCAAGATGACCTCCCAGGTGCGCGCCGATGCGCTGGGTGTTTCGGTGATGTACGACGGATCGATCGAGAGCGCGACGGACCATGTCATCAGGAACATTGAAAAGATGTGGCCGAGCGATAACCCCGAGTTCACTGTCGAGGTCGATATCGTCGGGATCTCGATGGGAGGGCTGGTTGCGCGGCACGGGGCGGCGACCGGGATTCAATCTGATGGGTCAACACGGAAACGGCTGCGGATCGCGCGGCTGTTCACGATCGCGACGCCTCATCTGGGCGCGTGTCTGGCGGATTCGTTGGCGCCGGACTACATGACGAGGCAGATGAAGCAGGGGTCGGAGTTCCTAACCGCGCTGGACGAAGCCGATGCGGACCGTGCGTACGAGATGATCTGTTATGCGCGCACGAACGACGCGGTTGTCGGTGCGACGCGCACGGCGCCTCTTGGGATGTCGCCTTATTGGGTGCACGGGCCCTGGACGCTGAGTCACGTCACCGTGGCGCGGGACTGGCGGATCAGCGCGGATATCGCTCGCCGGCTCCGGGGAGAATCACCTTTGTCGCTGGAGGCATCGGCGCCCCCGAGGAACTGAGGTTTTTTAGAAGCCGATCCCGAAGGGTCTGACGGCGACCTTGGGATTGTTCACGGTCCCGGTGACATGGTATTCGATGAACTGGTCGGTGATGTTGCCGAGCACCTTGCCGAACTTCCCGAGGAGGCTCTGCACCTTTTCCATAGGCCCCGCGTTGAGCGTGAGGTCGAGGCCCTGGTTGTAGTAAACACGGCCTTTGCCCCTTGCCAGGAGCGCGTTGGTTTCGAGGACCGAGCTGTCCACACGGATCGCTTGATCGGTGAGCCCGAAGACGATGTCGAACTTGTCGCTAAGCGTTTCTCCGCCTCCTATGGCGGCGCCGACATCGAGGGCCTCGTTCAATTCGCGCACGCCGGGGATGTTGACCAGGCGGCCTTTGATGATGTGCGCCTCGCCTCGGCCTTCGATGGATGCGGGGATGTCGGTGAGATTGACCGAGGCGGAGCCGAACGAACCGAGGATCCCTGCGAATTTGGGCTGCTCCCCTTGTGGCGCTGCCGTGCGGAGGAGCTCGCGGAGATTGAATCCTTCAAATGACCATTCGAGCTCCGCTGGGAGCAGATCGCTGGTCAGGTCAACCCCGACGAGCGCATGGACGATGCCTTCGAGGGCCTCAACGCGGACCGGGCCGAGCGTCGCGGCGCCGTTGCTGACGCTGATCGGCGCGACGCCGCTGTCGATGGGCATTCGGTACTCGCCGAGGCCGAGGTTGAAGCCGTGGAGGTTGATCGCGCCTGCCAGTTCGCACTGTCGCCACCGGCTGATCTCTGCGGCGCCTTTGAGGTTGATCTCGAGTTGTCCCTGCGCGTCGTGGTCGTTGAGGATCTGCTGGAGCTGGGGCGGGAGCGCGGCGACCGAATCTGTGCCGACATCGACACGGAGATTCAGCGCATCAAGTTCGGCGGCGAGGATGTCGAGGTTCATCCTTCCATCGACGACGAGGGTGAAGAGGTCGCCGCGATCGATGTTGATGTCAAGTTGATGCCAAACACCATCGGCGCTCTTGCCCTCGCTGACCGGCTCGATATCCATGGCCATGGTCAGGGCGTCGAGCCGCATCGGGGGCTGGCCATCGCCCGGGTCGAAGAGAATCCCGGCGTTGACGAGCGAGAGGGTGCGGAGATCGAGCGTCTCGCTGAGACGGACTTCTTTCGCGAGTGATTCCTGCGCTTTGAGGTTGCTCTTTTTCACGAAGGGCGCCAGGCCCTTGAAGGTGGTCTCGGGATCGTCGGGGCTCGCGATCAGTCGGACAACGCCGTCGCGGACGGTGACGCCTTCGATCACGATGGGCCTGCCTCGCTTGGGGACTTCACCGAGCGTGACGATCAGCTCGCCGGCGTTGACAACCTCGATCCCGTCGGGTGAGACGAGGCGGACGCCGTGGTACGTCACGGTCAGCGGGGCGTTGTAATCGAAGTCGTCGAACTCGATGGTCGGAACGAGGTAGGTCTGTGCGACCCCGAGGACCTGCCGCATGACCCAGTCGTCGAACCCGACCGCGCCGGTGATGAAGAGGCGGACGCCGACGAGCAGGACGATCGTGACCGACAGGATCGCTACAAAGCCGATTGTCAGGAACTTCTTCTGCATCGTGGCCTCGCGCGTTGGGCAAACCCTGTTCTACACAAACACAGAGGGCTGCCTGCGGGCGAAGCGTATCAGGGCGTGATGATCCTCGACAAGCGGCGGCGTTTTTGAAAAACGCGGCTCTCGATTCCTGCGGCGTCGCTGTCGGAGACCGAACCGTCACGGCGGAAGGCCTTCTGGTACGCCTCATGGCAGATGAGCAGGGCGATGGGTTCGGTGTCGATGGTTCTTGCGAGCTTGCGGAAGATCGTTTTCTGCCTGTTCGTGAGGCGGAGCTTGCGGGCGATGGCGCGGAAGGCGTATTCCTGGGGTTCGAGCGCCGGGGGGCTGCGCCAGACCCACCAGGTGACGGCCCAGGCGAGCGCGAGGGCGCCGAGCGCGATGCCGCCGAAGATGAGCAGGCCGTTCCCGGCGCCGTTGCTGGTTGCGGTTGCGAGCGTGTTGGTCAGGACCATTTCCATTCCTCCAGTCGGTCTGCTCTGGGTTGGGCCGCGTGCACCGAGGCGGAATGCTGGCGGAGGTGCGCGAGCAGGAGCCTGGCGCAGCGCTGGCCCCTGACCTTCACATGCTCATCGGTTTCGGTGGTCAGGAGCTGCGCGATGTCTTTGGCGAGCCCGGTCTGCGCGGTGCGCTGGGCGACCCAGAGCGCCGAGAGGCGGTGTCCTGAACGGTCGTCGGCGAGCATCCCTCGCAGTTGTGTGACGGCGCCTCGATCGTTGCGCGAGACGAGCCTCGCTCTGAGCGCGTTGGCTCTGGTGCGGGCGTTGTCGTGATCGGAGGCGAGGGTGACCCTCGGGTGGTCGGACTCGGACCAGGCGATCGCTTCGATCGCGTTGGCGGCGACGCGGGAATCGGGGTGCTCGACGCACGAGAGCAGCGCCGATCGCGCGGCGGAGGTTCCGAGCCTGCGGAGTGTCAGCGTTGCGCTCGCGACGATCCTCGTGTCATCCTCGGCGAGGGCCTTGAGCAGCTCGAGCTCGACATCGCGCTCGACACGGAGACGCTCGGCGAGACGCATGGCGCGAATCCTTGAGTCGGTGTCTCCCTTGCGGATCATGTCGCGGAGCCTGCCGATCGCTGCTTCGCGGTCGCTGATCAGGGCGCGGCGTGCGGCGAGCGTGTTCAGGAAGGGGTTCCGATCGACCACCGTGATCCATGGGTTGAAGCGGCGGTTGGACATCGCCGCGATGTCGCGGACGTTGCGTTGGGGTGAGCGTTCGAGCGCCTGCATCCAGGTGCGCGCCGCGGGGGAGCGGTCGTCGATGAGCGCCGACGCGGCAAGAGCGGCGAGCGCGGGGTTGCTTGCGCTGGTGGATTGGAAGAGGCCGGAGCGCGCTTCGGCGTCCGGGCGCGGCAGCGCGGCGAGCCTGCGGATCGCGGCGAAGGCGGCGTGATCGCACGATCCGATCGCGATGCGGGTCAGGCGCCTGGCGCGATCGTCGGGGCGGAGCCTCAGCGCCATCGTCCAGACGCAGAGACCGACGAGCGCTTCATCATCAAGGTTCGCGGTATCGTCGGCGCTGGGGAGCAGTTGATCGGGACGGCGGATCGGGGTCAGGGCCCTGCGGCGCTCGGGGTTGAGCAGGCCTGGCCAACCGACGAGCAGCTCGCGGCGCTCGCCTTCGGTGGTGATGTTCTCGAGCCTGGTCCTTGCGGCGCCTCGGAGGGTCGGGTGGTCGAGGAGCTTGATCGCGGCGTTCGCTGATTTGGGTGTCTTGTCCCGGCGGAACAACCCTCGCAGCGCGAGCAGGCCCTGCTGGTGTTCGTCGAGGAGCCAGTTCGCAAGCGCAGCGCCCGGCTCGTCGATGCGCGTCGCGATCGCGCTGATGACGCCTGGCTTGCGGTGGTCGTTGAATGAGCGCCCCGCTTCTGCGAGGAGCTGATCGAGCGCCTCGATCGTTGCGGGCTCGAAGGCGTCGGCGGCGCTGCTGATGGTCTCGATCGCGGACTCTGCTGCGGTTGCAACATCGTCATCTGTATCGATGACCAGCTTCGCGAGGATCGGGATGGTGTCGGGTGTCGGATGGCTTGACGCGATCGTTGCGACGGCGATGCGGTGCGCGAAGCGGCGGTCGTCGGCCATGAGTTCGAGGACGGCGCCGATTCGTGTCCCGGCGATCG
The DNA here is from genome assembly GCA_029260535.1 of Phycisphaerales bacterium. Taxonomy (GTDB): domain Bacteria; phylum Planctomycetota; class Phycisphaerae; order Phycisphaerales; family UBA1924; genus JACKHE01. Next base: position 15,385 of record JAJDDA010000032.1, read on the forward strand.
CGACGGCGGCGGTGCGTTCGTCTTCACCGAGGATCGGCCACGCGCGGAGCAGCGCGAGCAACGGGCGGATGGCCTGTGTTGGTTGCCTGCGGCGTTTGAAGAGGCCGTTCTCGACGAGATCGGCGAATGGTTTTTCTTCCGACGCGATGTTGAGCAATTGGAGCGCGATCTCGGAGCCTTCGGCCTGGCCCGCGACGGCGAGCGCGGATTCGAGCGCGGCGATTCTTGCGGGCCTGGGGAGCCTTCTGACGAGTCGGAGTCGGACATCAAGTGCTGGCATGGTGTGCTGTTGCGTCGGTTGTTGTGGAAAAATTGTTGGTTAATGTGTGAAACAATCTGCTGTTTTCCCCCCAATTCCGGGGGATCTATTCGAACCGATCGGTGAAAACTCGCGTAATCATCACGATGTTGTGGCGCCTTGCGAATTGAACGCAAAGGGCGCCGTCAAAATCCGAAAAAAATCATTGCCAGCGGCGTTCAACTACTCACAATGCGTTGTCTCAAACGACCGTCTGCCTAAAGTCCTCGCAAGCACGGATTGCCACGTACGAACTATCGGCTTCAAGCTAAGGATCCCCATGAACACTTCCCTCAAACAGGCCACACTGCAGGCCTACCGCCTGCTGGTGTACCGGCGGGCGCTGCATCCGGAACTCTTTGACATCAAAGGACAACGGCGGATCTCGCACGGGGAGTACGACTTTGAGGCATGGATCATGCCGGGATCGCACTGCATGCGGTTCCAGCACGACGGGCAGTGCGGGACCGAATTGGTCACCTATCAGGATGCGAACTTCCCCGAGCGCGGCCTCGAGACCACAATTCCATGTGCCGGCGAGAAGGACCACGAGCAGGAACTCTCCGAGACCATCAATTTCATGGCGACGGTCCAGACGGAGACGCTCCCTCAGAACCTGTACGAATCGACCTACCGCGAGCTGACCGAGTTCGGCAGGGAGTCCGAGGCGCTGATGCACCTGTGGGACGATGCCGACGGCGGCAAGTGCGCCTCGATCCTGGACGTTCAGCGGTTCCGGTGCGAGATTCATGCCCAGAGCTACCACCTGATCGCCAACTCGGGGCTCGTGCTGCGGACGCAGACGATTTTCGAGCACAAGGATGCGGACGCCGAGGGCTGACGGGATCTTCGGATGCTCGGATGAGCAACGACCAAGGCCCGTTGATCGGGCCTTTTTTCGTTTTGTGCCCACTGTTTCCTTCGCGGGATGTCCCGCATTGCGAAGACTCGGCGATTTTGGCCGATACGATCGGTATTCAACTATTCCTGAGGCGCCGAGAGCGTCTCGCCCCAATGACTACAGAGCAGAAGATCTATGACGGACACCGCCGCTGAGAAGCGTAATTACAAGAAGACGCTGAACCTGCCCAAGACGTCGTTCCCGATGCGGGCGAACCTGGTTCAGAATGAGCCGCAATCGCTCAAGCGGTGGGGCAAGCAGGACCTCTACAACAAGGTCCGGGCGGAGCGTTCGTCGAGCGAGCCGTTCGTGTTTCACGATGGGCCTCCTTACGCGAACGGGTCGATTCATCTGGGGCACCTTCTGAACAAGTGCCTCAAGGATTTCGTGGTCCGGTCGCAGACGCTGCTTGATAAGGACTGCGCGTACGTCCCGGGGTGGGACTGCCACGGGCTGCCGATCGAGCACAAGGTGATGACGGGGCTGGTCGAGTCGGGCAAGATCGAGAAATTATTGACGCTCGACGACGACCCCCGGCGGTTGGCGATCCGGCGCGAGTGCAGGAAGTACGCGGAGAAGTACATCAAGCTGCAGCGCGCGCAGATGGAACGGCTGCTGACGATGGCGGATTACGAGCACCCCTACATCACGATGGACCCGGCGTACGAGGCGTCGGTGCTTGAGGGGTTTGCCGAGCTGGTTGAGCAGGGCCTGGTCAAGCGGCACCTCAAGGCGGTGCACTGGTCGGTCGCGAACGAGACGGCGCTTGCTGAAGCGGAACTCGAGTACATGGACCGCGAGGATCTTTCGGTCTTCGTGCAATTTGAGGCGCTCGATGGCGGAGCGGTCGCGGAGGCGTTCGGCGTTGATGCCGACTCGCTGAGCGCGGCGCCCTCGTTCATGATCTGGACGACGACTCCATGGACGCTCCCGGCGAACCTGGCGATCGCGGTGCATCCGCGGTTCACGTACGCGCTGGTCGAGATTGATGGCGCCGTGACGGTGCTCGCCGAGGCGCTGGTGGAGCAGGTCGCGAAGGGACCCGGCGCGAAGTCGGTGAAGATCCTCGCGACGACGAGCGGCGAGAAGCTGGTTGGGCTGCGGTACCGGCATCCGCTGACCGATGAGACGACGCTGACGGATCAATTGCATGTCCAGTTGCAGGAACGGTTGCCTGGAGTTGAGCGTCCGACGCTCTACCGGGTTGTTCCTGCCGAGTACGTCACGCTTGAGGATGGGACGGGGTTGGTCCACACGGCGCCCGGGCACGGCGAAGAGGATTACCAGACGGGTTTGAGCGAGGACCTGCCGATTTACTGCCCGGTGCTGGGCAACGGGACGTATGACGAGACGGCGCCCGATTGGTTGCAGGGGATGGTTGTTTGGGACGCGAACGAGAAGGTTGCCGACCGGCTCGACGAGCAGGGGCGGCTCTTCCATTCGTTCAGGTTCATGCACTCGTACCCGCACGACTGGCGGGGGAAATCACCGGTGATCTTCCGCGCGACGGAGCAGTGGTTCGTGTTCGTCGATCAGAAGCGCAAGGGCGAGTCGAAATCGCTGCGCGAGAAGGCGCTCGACGCGACGGCGCACGAGGTGAAGTTCATCCCGGAGTGGGGTCGAAACCGGATGCGGGGGATGCTCGATTCACGTCCGGATTGGTGCATCAGCCGGCAGCGATCGTGGGGACTGCCGATCCCGGCGTTTGATACTCCCGATGGCGAGGCGCTGCTGACGAACGCGAGCGTGCTGGCGGTTGCCGAGCGTGTGCGCGAGAAGGGCAGCGATTGCTGGTACACGGATACCCCTGCGGAACTGCTCAGCGGTTACGACATGAGTCAGGATCCGGATGCGCCGGCGGGCCTGGATCTTTCGACGCTGAAGAAGACGCACGACATCTTTGATGTGTGGTACGAGTCGGGGTCGTCGTGGCGCGCGGTGATGAAGCAGCGGGGGCTCGGGTTCCCGGTGCAGCTCTATCTGGAAGGATCGGATCAGCACCGGGGGTGGTTCCAGTTGTCGCTGCTGGTGGGGCTCGGCTGCGAGGGGCAATCGCCTTTCAAGGAACTGCTCACGCACGGGTTCATGGTCGCTCGCGACGGGACCAAGATGAGCAAGTCGCTGGGCAACACGGTGGATGTCGAGGACCTGCTCAAGGACCTGGGTGCGGATGTGTGCCGGTGGTGGGTTGCATCATTGGCGTATGAGAACGACATCAAGGTGGACATGGAGTTCTTCAAGACCGCCGGCGAGAGCTACCGGAAGGTGCGCAACACGCTGCGGTTCATGCTCAGTTGCCTCGAAGACTCCAACACCCCGGCGGATTGGTCGCCGGCTTCGGTTGAACCGACCTCGATCGATGCGTGGGCGTTGGGTGAGTACAACTCGACGGCGGCGTTCGTGCGCACGGCGTACGAGCGGTACGACTTCAAGGCGGCGCAGACGAGGCTGTACCAGTTCTGCAACGAGACGCTGAGCTCGATCTACCTCGCGGCGGTCAAGGACCGGCTGTACTGCGATGCGCCGGGCTCGGCACGGCGCCAGCAGACGCAGGCGGTCTTCGGGGCGATCTGCGAGGGGCTGAGCCGGCTGCTTGCCCCCCTGCTGCCGCACACCGCGGACGAGTCGTGGCGGGCGCTGCACGTGCACACCGATGACTCGACGGTGCACCTGAAAACGATCATCGATTCGTTCGATTGCGATATTGACGCCGGTTGGGGCGCTGTGATGGCGTCGCGGCACTCGGCGCTGAAGGCGCTCGAGGATGCCCGCGCTGCGGATGGCGTTGATGCGCCGCTGGACGCCGGTGTCACGCTCCCCGATCCGGACGGCGTGATCGATCGGTTTGATCCGGCGGACATCGCGGATCTGATCGGGGTGAGCCGGGTGTCGCTGGATGCAAACGCGTCGGAGGTTGCCGTGCACGACCTGCGCGGTGAGCCTCGGTGCGAGCGGTCGTGGAAGCGTGATGGGACGGTGAAGGAACGGTCCGACGGCGGGATGCTGACGGATCGGGATGCTCAGGCGGTCGGGGTTTGATGCTTCCCGCTTTGTGCTGATCGGTTCACAATTGACGTTTGATACCCGAGCCTTCGCTGCGCTCAGACTCGGCGTCCATGGGAGTCGATGATGGGGTCCATCTCGTCTCTGAGCGCCTGGATGACCTGTTCGAGCCTTCGGAGCGCGGCGTCTGGGCCGTCTTTGAGCAGGTCATCGTGGTCGATGGGTTTGCCGACGTTGATCGCGACGTGATTGCCGAAGAATTTGGGGAGTTTCTGCGACCTTGGCCAGGTTTTGTACGCGCCGGCGACGGCGATCGGCAGGATCGGGGCGGTTGATTTGCGTATCAGGAGCAGGGCGCCTTTTTTGAAGGGCTGGATCTTGCCGTCGTGCGTGCGCGAGCCTTCGGGGAAGAGCGAGACGACGTGGCCTTCGCGGAGGAGCCTGATGCTGAGCTTGATCGTGGCGATGTCGCCTCCGTTGTCGTCGATTGGTGTGACACCGATGGACCGGAGGACGGCGCCGAAGATCGGATTCTTGAAGAGGGACTTGCGCGCGAGCGCGGTGACCGGTTTGTGCGCGATCGCGAGCCCGGTGATGACCGGGTCGAGGAAGGACTCGTGGTTGGCGACGATCAGGAAGGGGCCTTCTTTGGGGACGTTGTGCAGCCCGAACCGGCGGAAGCGGAACACGAACGTTGCGACGATGAGGCAGACCCACCACCAGAAGCGATAAAAGACCCGTTGGTAAAAGGGCATCCCGACGCGTTTGGGCCCCGGTTGGTCTTGCTCAGCCACGGCTTTCGCGTCGGCGGATCGCGGTCAGCAGATCGGCGCCTACCTTTTCGTGAACGATGGCGACGAGGGCGTCGACGACCTCGTCGAATTGCAGGTCGGAGCTGTCAACGACGGTGCCGCCCTCGGGTTTGACGAGCGGGCCGACGGGTCTGGTCGAGTCGCGCAGATCGCGGTCGATGATTTTCTGTTCGATCGAGTCGAGGTCGGCGCCGGCGCCGATCTGTTCGGCGCGGCGGAGGGCTCGGACTCTTGGGGAGGCGTCGAGGTAGAGCTTGACCGGTGCATTGGGGAACACGACCGATCCCTGATCGCGGCCCTCGGTGACGAGCAGCGGGTGACGTCCACCGATGCGGCGCTGGAGGGTGACCAGCACGTCGCGGACCTCGGGCATCGCGCTGATCGGCGAGACGAGCGCGGAGACGTCCCTGTCGCGGAGGCGGGTCATGATCGGTTTCCCGAATGCGAGGAGCGTCGGGGGATCGGTGGTCCAGTCGAAATGGAGGTCGGCATCGCGTGCGAGTTTCGCGACGACCTGCTCGTCGGTGCGGTCGATCTCGTGGTCGATGGTCAACGCGGCGACGGCGCGGTACATCGCGCCGGTGTCGAGGAACTCGAGACCAAGCTTCGCGGCGACCTCGCGAGCGACGGTGGATTTGCCGGCGCCTGCGGGACCGTCGATGGTGACGATGAGCGCATCACGGCCTTGTGGAGCGCCGAGCGTCTCGGGGGTTTCGCCCGCTGGTCTGGTTGGATCGGTTTTCGGTTTCAGTTGCAGATCCGCGGGGGTCATGTGCATGTCCTGCGCTTACTTCTGGGTTTCTGTTAACGCGTTCTCGACGATTGTCTTGGTGGCGGCAACGCACTCTTCGATGGCCTTGGCGCCTCGGTACTCGATTGCAATAGCGCCGTCGTAGCCGACGTCAGCGAGGGCATTGGCGCAGCTCGCGAGATCGTAGCGCGTGTGATTGCCCTCATCATCGAACTCGACGGAGGAGGCGATCACGAGCGGGCCGTACGGTGCGAGGCGGCGGACGGTGTCAGCCGGGTCGTCGGTCGCTCCCGCGTCCTGGAAATCGGCGAGGGCGCCAATACGGAAACCGCCGACGCGTTTGATGGTGTCGATGAGGCCCTCTGCGGTTTCGGTGGGGCCCTTGGCCATCGCGAGCAGGAGGTTGACGTCGAGTTTCTCGGCTTCGGCGACGACGATCTTCAGGCGGGCGACGAGCCGATCCTTGGCGGCGCTGTCGTTGGAGCCTGAGACGCGGAACCCGACGGCGCTGCAGCCCATCCGGTGCGCGGCGAGCAGGACCCGCTGCATGCGGTCGATGGACTGGTCGGGCCTGTCGTTCTTGAGGAGGCCCAGGTCGTGCGGATCTGGCTCGACGAGGGCGAGACAGGGGCAGCCTGCTTTGTCGGCTTGCACGCGGAGGCGCTCGATGTCGGGGATGTCCCACCCTGCGAGCAGGTCGGTGGTCACCAGCAGCCCTGACAATTCGAAATCCTCGCGAGCCAGCTTCGGGAGATCTCCCAAGGTCAGCTTGCGTCGGCTCGATTTGATCGAGGCACGGAATGTGGCGGCGGAGAAAATGAGCAACATGCGGAAAGGGCCCTGTTGAGGCACACTCTACAGACTCCGGGGTCTGGTGAAAACCGGCGCTGATCGGCATCGGCTCTGGTTGCCAGCGGGGGCAACCTCGGTAGCATTGGCGGATCCTGACCCGGGGCGTCTTGGGGAGGGGCTGATGAAACCAAACCCTCTTCTCGCAGACAGGCTTAACCCCTTATGACTACACCCGATGACCGCAGGTACACGGAATCGCACGAGTGGATCAAGCTCGATGGCGAGTTGCTGACGCTCGGGCTGACGCAGGTCGCTGTGGATGAGTTAACGGATATCACCTATGTCGAGATGAAGACGGCGGGCGAGACGGTCGGGCCTGGCGATTCGATCGGCGAGGTGGAATCGGTCAAGGCGGCTTCGGACGTCTATTCGCCTCTCGGCGGCAAGATCTTTGAGGTCAACGCGCAGCTGGCTGACGATCCTTCGCTGCTGAACACTGATCCATACGGCGAGGGCTGGCTGATCAAAATCAAGGTCGCAGACTCTTCAGGGTTCGACGATCTGCTCGATGCCTCGGCGTACCAGAGCCTGCAGGGCTGAAATCCTGTCTGGCTTCTCCGAAGAATGAGGGGTCGGCCCGCTTCGGCTCACCCCTACCCACTACCGATTCACATGATCCATTGCTCTGCAGTACACAAGTCGTATCGGCAGGGCGGACGCGAGGTCCACGCGCTGCGGGGTGTTGATCTGTCGATCGATGAGCCGGGGTTCTTCGGGATCATGGGCGCCTCGGGGAGTGGGAAATCGACACTGCTGCACCTGCTCGCGGCGCTCGATGGGCCGGACTCCGGTGAGATCGAGGTTTCGGGCAAGAACATCTCGGGGCTCAGCGATCGGAAACTGACCCTGTTCCGGCAGCGCGAGATCGGGATCGTTTTCCAGCAATTCAACCTGATCCCGACGATGACGGCGCGGGAGAACGTGGAACTCCCCGGAGAACTCGCGGGCGAGTCTGAGTCCTGGCGGCGTGAGCGGAGCGAGCATCTGCTCGGTGCGCTGGGGATGCTCGAACGAGCCGACCACCGGCCTGAGGCGATGTCGGGGGGCGAGCAGCAGCGTGTGGCGATCGCGCGGGCGCTGCTCTTTGCGCCGCGGGTGCTCTTTGCCGATGAGCCGACGGGGGCGCTGGACTCCGCGGCGAGCGAGAAGATGTGGTCGACGCTCGGCGCGATCGCGCTCGAACACGAGATGACGGTTTTGATGGTGACACACGAGCCGGCGGCGGCGGCGCATTGCAAGCGGGTGTCCGTCTTGCGTGACGGCGTGATGGTCGGCGAAATCGAATCGGAGCACATCGATGCGGTCTGCCTGGCGGATCGGTATCAACAGCTTGTCCGGTAGGTGGCGGCGGACGTCATTGCTGATCGCCGCGGTCGCGCTGAGTTCGGCGTTGGTCGTTGGTGTCGCGTGCGCGATCGCTTCGGTCAATGCGGGGATGGAATTGCGTGCCGCGTTCGCGGTCGGCGCTGCTGATGCGCGGATCCGGCACGTCGGCGAGCGGGCGTTCGATGCATCGCTGCTTGAAACGGTGCGCCGCTGGGAGGGCGTCGCGGTCGCGAGCGCCAGGAGCAAGGGGCCGATCCCGCTGGTGAATGTCAGCGCCAATGAGGATGACCCCGAGCCTTGGGTTGCGGTTGGCTGGGGTGTAGAGCCTGGGGTTGATGAATTGGTGCTCCCCCACAAGTACATCGAGGGTCGGGCGGTCGAGGCGGACTGGGAAGTCGCTGTGGAAGAACGCCTCGCGGCGCAGCTCGGCGCTTCGGTCGGGGATCAACTCGAAACGATGTCGTTCTATACGGATGAGCCGTTGACGGTCGTTGGGATCGTGGCGCGGCCTCTCTTCGGGAATATCTCGAGGACCGAGGCGTACGTGACTGCGGCGACCTTGTCGGAGATCAGCGGCGCGACCGGTCGGGTCGCATCGATCGAGATTGTGCTGGTCGAGGATACGGACGCCGCGGCGTTTTGCGAAGCGCATGCCGAGGAACTGCCCAAGGGTCTGCTGATACGGACGACCGAGCGGGCGGCGTCGAGCCTGGCGAAGAATGTGCAGTCGTCGAATATCGGGATGGTCTTTGCCGCGGCGCTGACGTTCCTGGCGGCGTCGTTCATCATCCTGACGGGGCTGACGACCGGGGTGCTTGAGCGGCAGCGCGAGCTTGCGATCATGCGTTGCATCGGCGCGAGCAAGGCGCAGATCGCGGCGTCGCAGCTGACGGTCGGTATTGTGATCGGCGGGATCGGGGCGGTGTTCGGGACTCCTTTGGGTGTTGGCATCGCGTACGCGGCGTCGGTGGTCTTCGCGGACAACCTGCCTGCGGGGTTGCGGGTTTCGGTGCTCGGGATCAGTCTTTCGGTGATCGGTTCGGTCGGCGCCGGGCTGCTCGGTGCGATGTGGCCGGCGATCAGCGCCGCGCGGGTTTCCCCGTTGACCGCGATGCGGGTGCGGGCGAATTCCGCGAGCGGCGCGGGGGTGGTCGGGGTGACGATCGCGGGCGTTCTCCTGCTCGTCATCGGTATCGCCTCGGCGTTCGGACCGAGGGACGGGGAGGTGGCGTTCTGGTTGGTCAATATCGTCGCGACCCCTGCGCTCTTTGGTGGGTACTTCCTGCTCGGCGCTCCGGTGACGCTCGCGGTGACGAGGGTGCTTGGACCGGCCCTGAACAAGCTGCTGCGGCTCCCCAAGGGCATGCTCATCGGGACGATCAGGGCGACCCCCTTGCGGCACGGTTTTACGGCGGGGTCGCTCATGGTCGGGCTCGCGCTGCTTGTCACGATGTGGACCAACGGCAACGCGCTGCTTCGGGATTGGCTCGGCGCGGTGCGCTTCCCGGATGCGTTTGTGAGCGGCCCTGCGGGCTTGCCCGCGAGCGCCAAGGATACGATCGATGCGCTGCCCTTCGTTGAAGAATCGACCGCGATCACGTTGCAAAGACTCGAGCAGCGCGTCCTTGGGATGCGGTCGCTGGCGAACATGAAGACGTCGTTCATCGCGTTCGAGCCTCGGCTGTTCTTCGAGATGACGACGATGGAGTGGGTCCAGGGCGATCAGGAGATTGCGATCGAGAAACTCGAAGCCGGCGGCTCGGTGATCATCGCGCGTGAGTTCCACGTCGCGCGGGGGCTCGGGTTGGGCGACACGGTGACGCTCGAATTCGACGATGAGGAGTTCGAGTTCGATATCGTCGGGGTGGTTTCGTCACCAGGATTGGAACTGGTGGCGCAGTACTACGACATCGGGCAGGAGCGCGCCCAGCAATCGATCAGCGCGGTGTTTGGCTCGCGGAAGGACCTCATCGAGAAGTTCGGTAACGACACGATCAGCCTGCTCCAGATCAACCTTGATGACGAGATCGACCCTGCGGTTGCGGTCAAGGAGATGCGCGCTTCGCTGCGCGGGACGCTCCTCGCGGTGGGATCAGGGGCGGCGGTGCGGGAATCGATCCAGGCGATCGGCAGGACGACGATGCGGGTGATGTCGATCGTCGCGATCGGGGCGCTGCTGATCGCGAGCTTCGGTGTCGCGAGCGTGGTGGTCGCGGGGATCGACGCGCGGCGGTACGAGTTCGGGGTGCTCCGCGCGATCGGGGCGCAAGGATCGCTGCTTCGACGGCTCGTCATCGGGGAGACGATCATTATCGCGATGGGCGCGAGCGTCCTCGGGGTCGCGCTGGGCTTGCACGGTGCGGCAACGGGGCAGGTGATTTATGAGTTGCTCGCGGGGCTGCGGTTGCAGGTGATCCCGCCGATGGTCCCAATTGTGTTCGGCAGCGCGGCGGTGTTCGCGACGGCGCTGGGGGCGGCGTGGCCGGCGGCGGCGAAGCTTTCGCGGAAGACGCCTCGGGATTTGCTGACTTCGACGCGGGGTTAATGACAGCAGGCGGATTGCTTGTTGTTGCGGCGCGACATCGCGTCTTTGCCGATTTTCCACAACCCGATGACGACCAGAACAATCGCGCTTGTTGCGGCGAGCCAAGCGGGGAAGAACTCGGCGTGCTCGTGGACGTGGTCGGCGATGTTGATCGAGAGATCCTTGACCAGCAGATCGGTCAGCAATCCCATCGCGATGGCGCTTCCTGCGACGGCGATGAAGTAACGGATGGCGCCGGCGGTCCCGAACTCGTTGCGGGCGATACCGAGCGTGGCGATGTTTGTTGCCGGCCCGACGAGAAGGAAGACGATGACCGTCCCCGGCGAGACCCCGGCGTAGAGCATCGCGGCGCCGATGGGGGTTGACGCGGTTGCGCAGACGTAGAGGGGGATCCCGATTGCGGTGATGGCGAGCATCGCGGGTAGCCCCGATCCCCATTGGGCGATCTGCCCCGGGTCCACGAGCGTGAGCGCCACTGCGGCGACGAGGATGCCGAGGGCGAGCCATTTCGCGATGTCGCCGAAGAGCGTGGTGAAGGCGTAGCGCTGGCCCTCGATGAGTTTCGAGAGGACTGTGGGCTTCGGGGGTGCTTCTGCGTGGCAGCAGGATCCGGGAGTCGCGGCGGGTTTGCTCTCGGAGCAGCCGCAACTGGTTGGCGCTGCGGGCTCGCGGACAGCCGGTTCGTCCTTGATGAGTTCGACGCCGAGGCCTGCGCAGATTGCGGAGAAGATGGCCGCGATGGGGCGGGCGATGGTCATGAATGGGCCGAGCATCGCGTAGGTGACGGCGATGGAGTCGACGCCGGTCTCCGGGACGGAGACGAGGAAGGAGGCGGTGGCGCCTCGCGAGGCGCCCTGCCTGCGGAGATCGACGGCGAGCGGGATCACGCTGCACGAGCAGAGCGGGAGCGGCGCGCCGACGATCGCGGCGCGGATGATGGAGCCGAGACCGGGCTTGCCCAGGATCCGCGCGATGAGACGCTTGGGTGACAGCGCCTGAAGCAGACCTGAGGCGACGAGCCCGACGATGAGCCACGGGGCGATCTCGAGCGTGAGCTGGATGAGGTTGTTTAAGAAACCCTGCATGGTGTGGCGGCATCGTATGCCGTGAACATCCGTGGAATCATCAGCGTAGGATCGGGCATGCAAGAACTCGGACTGGACGGCGTTGTCACGCACATGAGCATCTCGATGGGCGGCGTTCCGAAGCTGCCGCTGGATCGAGCGAGGGTCGGCGCCCTTGGTCTTGAGGGCGATGTCCAGCGCGACAAGAAGCACCATGGAGGGCCTGACCGGGCGGTGTGCCTGTATTCGATGGATCTCATCGAACGGCTCAACGCGGAGGGCCACCCGATCAGCCCCGGCTCGACGGGTGAGAACGTGACGATCCGGGGGCTCGACTGGTCGAGGTTCACCCCTGGGAGCAGGCTGACCTTCTCCGGCGGTGTGGTGCTGGAGGCGACGAGTTACGCCGTGCCTTGCTCGACGATTTTCGCTTCGTTTGCAGATGGCGCGATCCGACGGATTCATCAGGACGATCATCCTGGCGAGTGCCGGGTGTACACAAAGGTGCTCAGCGAGGGCGAGGCGGGCGTCGGGGAATCGGTCATACTGTCCCCTGCATGAGCTCGCTCGGGAAACCATTCCAGATCGTTTCGGAGATGACGCCCAAGGGCGATCAGCCGGCGGCGATCGATGCGCTGGTGCGATCACTCGAGAGCGAGGACTCGAAGGCGGCGTGCCTGATGGGCGCGACGGGGACGGGCAAGACGTTCACGATGGCGAACGTGATCCAGCGTGTCGCGAAGCCGACGCTGATCATCAGCCACAACAAGACGCTCGCGGCACAGTTGTTCGAGGAGATGCGCGAGTTGTTCCCGCACAACGCGGTGTGCTACTTCGTCAGTTATTACGACTACTACCAGCCGGAGGCGTACATCCCGCAGCGGGATATCTACATCGAGAA
>JAJDDA010000033.1 GCA_029260535.1 Phycisphaerales bacterium
TTGGGTTTGCTATCCGAGTCAACGGACCATGCCCCCCCACCCATGTTGTCGATCTCATCGATGATGTTCATCGCTTCCTGCTCGATGGTGTCGGTGAGTTGCTCGACGAACCAGGAGCCTCCGAGCGGGTCAACCGTTCGAGTGACGCCGGTTTCGTGGGCGAGGATCTGCTGGGTTCGCAGCGCCACGGTGACGGCTTGCTCGGTCGGGAGACCTAGGGTTTCGTCCATCGAGTCGGTGTGGAGGGACTGGCAGCCGCCGAGGACACCGGCCATTGCCTGGTACGCGACGCGGACGATGTTGTTGAGGGGTTGCTGCTCGGTGAGTGAGCAGCCGGCGGTCTGGACGTGGGTCTTCATGAACCAGCTGCGTTCGTTTTTCGCTCCATAGCGGTCGCGCATCATGCGCGCCCAGATTCGTCTTGCGGCGCGGAGTTTGCAGATCTCTTCGAAGAACTCGTTGTGGGCGTTGAAGAAGAAGGAGAGGCGCGGGGCGAAGGCGTCGATGTCCATGCCTCGTTCGAGGCAGGCCTCGACGTATTCCATCCCGTCGCGGAGGGTGAAGGCGAGTTCCTGCGCGGCGGTCGATCCGGCTTCGCGGATGTGGTAGCCGCTGATGGAGACGGAGTTCCACTTGGGGACCTGCTGCGTCTGGAACTCGATGGTGTCGACGACGAGTTTGACGGAGGGCTCGGGGGGGTAGATGAATTCGTTCTGGGAGTGGAACTCTTTGAGGATGTCGTTTTGTAATGTTCCGCCGATGAGTGACCAGTCGATGTTGCGCTGCTTGGCCATGGCGAGGTACATCGCCCAGATGATCGCGGCGGGGCCGTTGATGGTTTGGGAGACGGTGACCTTGTCGATGGGGATGTCGGCGTAGAGGCGGTGCATGTCCTCGATGGTGTCGATGGCTACGCCGCAACGGCCGACCTCACCGGAGCAGAGCGGGTCGTCGGAATCTCTACCCATGAGTGTGGGGAGATCGAAGGCGGTGGAGAGGCCGGTGTTGGCTTTGGTTCCGGCGCCTGCGGCGAGGATGTATTTGAATCTTGCGTTGGTGTCGTCGGCGGAGCCGAACCCGGCGAATTGGCGCATGGTCCAGAGGCGGGTGCGGTAGCCGTGGGCGAAGAGGCCGCGGGTGTAGGGGAACTCGCCGGGGGAGGCGATGTGTTCCTGGATCGAGGCGGGGGAGGCGAGGGAGGTGATCTCGCCGGGGGTGATCGCGGTGTTGGGTCCGTAGCCTGGGGCGAGGACGAGGCCGCTGATGGTGACGGCGTGGTGATCGATTTTGGAAGAATCGGTGATGGCGCCGGGGTTTTTTGCGGTGGATGTCGTGGTGGTCATGGGGGCATTGTAGTCGGATCGTGACTGTTTGAGCCGTCGTTGGCGAGGCTCTGAATCTGCTGGTGTGGATGAAGTCGGGGGAGGCATCGTCCGATACAAGTGGTCTTCAGATCGTTGATTGCGCGGCAATATCGCTCTGGATTTCGGACTGTAAGCACCTATGAGGGATAGGATTATCGGAATGGACCCGAAACATGCCTACATGACGCTCGGGATCGCGCTGGCGCTGGGGCTGTTGGTCGGCTTGCAGCGCGGTCGGGGTTCGGGGCACATCGCGGGGCTTCGGACGTTCCCGCTGATCACGCTGCTCGGGGCGATCAGCGCGATGCTGGCGCCGACGCTTGGGGTTTGGATGCCGGCGGTGACGCTGCTTGGCGTTGTGCTGGTGACGATCGCCGGCGAGTTTATTAAATCGCAGGATGAGCCGGACCCCGGGCTGACGACGGACATCTCGATCATCATCATGTTTGTTTGCGGCGCGATGCTGGCGGCGATGCCTGAGAACATGGTGATGATCCCGATCGGGGTGAGCATCGTGCTTGCGGTGCTGCTCGCGGCGAAGGAATCGCTGCACGGGTTTGCGGGGAAGCTGAACGAGAAGGACGTGCGTGCGATTTTGCAGTTCGCGGTGATCACCTTCATTGTGCTGCCGATCCTTCCCAATCGCATTATCGACATCGCTGGCGATTCGGCGCCCTGGCTGAACGTGCTGAACCCTCGTCGGGTTTGGTGGATGGTTGTGCTGGTCGTCGGGATCAGCCTCGCGGCGTATGTCGGGTACAAGGCGCTGGGCACGCGCGCGGGCGCGGCTCTGGCGGGTGCGCTCGGCGGCGCGGTGTCGAGCACGGCGACGACGGTGAGCTTCGCGAGGCGGGTCAACGGCGACAAGCACTCGGCGAATGTTGCGGCGCTGGTGATCCTGCTGGCGTCGACGGTGATGTATGTGCGGATGGGGATCGAGGTCGCGGTGATCGGGCCTGAGTTCTTCAGCGTGGTGGCGCCCAAGCTGTACGCGCTGCTGCTGGTTTCGCTGCTGATGGCGGGGACGTTCTGGGTCCAGGCGCGGCACGCGATGACGGAATTGCCCGAGCAGGACAACCCTTCTGAACTCAAGGCGGCGCTGTGGTTCGGGGCGGTCTTTGCGGTTGTTTATATCGCGGTGAGCGCTGGCAACGCGTGGCTCGGCGATTCGGGTGTGTACATCGTCGCGGCGCTGTCGGGGACGACGACGATCAGCGCGATCACGCTGTCGATGTCGCAGCAGGTGCAGGACGGGATGATCTCGCCGGACGTTGGTTGGCGGGTGCTTGTTGTTGCTGCGATGGGGAGTTTGGTGTTCAAGACGCTGCTTGCGGGGCTGCTCGGCGGGCGGCGGTTGATGCTGCGCGTGGCGCCGCCTTTTGCGGTGGTGTTTCTGGTTGCCGGGGCGATGCTGCTTTGGTGGTAGGTTTGGAAGAGATCGCCGCTTTGCGGCGGAATCTGGGGAGACCCCTCACCCCGGCCCTCTCCCCCAAGGGGAGAGGGAGGCTGAGATACCCGAGCCTTCGGTTCGCTTGGGTTCGGCGTTCGGGGAACCATTTCTCACTGATGCGGTGCTCGCTGCGCGGGGTTATTCGTCGTGTTCGTTGGAGCCAAGTTTGTAGGCCGAGACCAGGGCGAGGCCGAACCAGAGGACATCCCAGAAGGTGAATGTGTACGGCACGACTTCGATTGCAAAGAGCAGGTTGGAGTCGGGGATGACCGGGATTATCGCGTGGCGGTAATCGAGGCGTTCGCTGGAGGACATCGCGTCCCAGCGATTCAGGGCTTCGTCCCATGCTTCGGTTGGGTAATCGCCGCTCCACTGACCGGTGTAGGGCTCGACACCGTCGGGCCACTTGATGGTGCGGCCTTCTCCTTCCCATTCGTTCATTACTTCATCGGCGACGTATGTGATGACGTATTCCTGCGAGACCAATAACGCGGGTTCTTTCTGGTATCGCTCGAGGTCTGACTCGCTGATTTTTTTGTACCGCTTGTTTGCCTCGGCCCAGATGTCTTTGGGAAAATCGCCTGACGTGGACGCGGTATCCATGCCGCTGCCGTCCGGCCAGTTGACCCGTTTGCCCTTGTTGTGGTACTCGACGACGACTTCACTTGCGACAATCGAGGTCAGGTACTCGCGTTCCTGCGCTCGGTATTCGGGGCCGGGATCGCTTGAAAGATCGAGGTAGATGCCGCCGACCTTGCCGATACCGAGCGCGAGCAGCGCGGCGACGACCGCGATGGCGCCTGGAGCGAAGCCTTCGCTGTCGCCTGCGGTCGCGCGGACGCCTACACCGGCGAGGACGCCGACACCCCAGGCGATAATTCCGAGTTCAAAGTTGGCGTAGTGGTAGATCAGCGCCCATGCGGCGGCGCCGACCAGCCCTCCGATGAATCCTGAGATGAGCCATTTGATCGCATTCATTGCGGCGGTCCTTTCTGATCGTTCGAGAAATCGAGCGGGTCAGGAGGGATCGTAGAGCAACGGGCGCTGTGATTGCAAGAAAGAACCAAACCCGAGTCATTCAAGAGGTTCGGATTCGGCTTCAGCGAGTCACTATTTGTTGTAGTCGTAGACGCCGAGCTTTGTTTTGTTGCCGAGTCGTCCTGCGGCGACGTATTGCTTGAGGAGCGGGCAGGCTCGGTAGCGGTCGTTGTTCAGGCCGTCGGCGATTACGTTCATGATGTTGACGCAGGTGTCCAGACCGATGAAGTCGGCGAGACGGAGCGGGCCCATTGGGTGGGCGCACCCCAGCATCATGATGCCGTCGATGGCTTCGGGTTCGGCGACGCCTTCCATGAGTGCGTAGAAGGCCTCGTTGATCATGGGCATCAGGACGCGGTTGCTCACAAACCCAGCGCGGTCGTTGGCTTTGAGCGGGGTTTTGCCGAGGCGCTCGGCTAAGGCAAAGGTGCGCTCGACGACTTCGTCAGAGGTTTGCAGTCCCTGGATTACTTCGACGAGCTTCATCACCGGGACGGGGTTGAAGAAGTGCATGCCGACCACGCGGTGGGCGGCGTCGCCAGCGGTTGTTGCGATCTCGGTGATGCTGATGCTGCTTGTATTCGTTGCGAGGACGACGCTGTCATCGGTGAACATCTGCGACATGCGCCCGAAGAGATCGGCCTTGACCTGCATGTCTTCGACGACGGCTTCGACGACCCAGTCGGCGCCTGCGATGTCGTCGAGGTCCTGCGTGTAGGTGATCTTCGCGGCGTGGTCGGCGGCTTCGTCCTGGGTCATCTTGCCTTTTTCAACGGCGCGGGCCCAGAGCTTCATGCGGAGGGCCTTGCAGCGGTCGATGCCCTCGGCCCAGGTGTCGAAGACGGTGACGCCGATACCGGCTTGGGCGGCGATTTGAGCGATGCCGCCACCCATCTGGCCGGCGCCGAGGACTGCGAGGTTTTTGATTTCTTTGGGCATTTGCTGTGAATCTTTCAATAATTAACTCTTCGAGATACATACTGGCAAAATCAATACTACATTCGATTACCACTCTTGTTCGACGGGGGTGAACTGCCACTCTCGCTCTGAGAGTAGTTGCAATTGGTCGGCATCAAATTCGGGGTGAAAGTTATAGGCGCACGCTTCAAGAAAAGGTGGGTGCTCTACTTCACGCATTCCTCGGCGATCAAGGATCGGGATCATGTCCTCGGTGCTTCCATACACGACGAGCAGTTGATCTGAGTGGCAATTTATTTGCGATCCCAAATCTGGTGATACGACGACTACATGATGGCGAGCATCTTGCTCGATGAAACGCTCGTACCGGTCCAAAAATTCAAATAATTCTTGCTTTGTCAGCTCTTGCTCAGCTTGGTAACGACCGTTGCCGTAGTCATCAACACGCGAATCATTGAGTACGTAGACAATGCCGAAAGGCTCAACTAACAATGACGAGAGGTCTTTCAGCAAACCGACGTGCTCTTTGCTTGGCGCAATCGTCAGGCAATCAAGATGCTCCCATTTCCACCTAGCCCATATATCAGGCCAGACATGTTCCACGGTCTTGTTACGAAGATCGTTGTCTTCGTGTACTTCTAGTTTTAGGAGTCGCTTAGACATTAAAACTCCGCGCTTCTGGGCGCTCGCGGGAACGGGATCACGTCGCGGATGTTCGCCATTCCGGTGCAGAGCTGGACGATGCCGCCGCCCATCTGGCCGGCGCCGAGGACTGCGAGGGTTTTGATTTCTTTTGGCATTTCAGAATCGTCCTTTGGAGAAATATCGAGGAAAGGAGTTTAGGCGTGATCTCTCGAAAGACCACGGGAGCATTCAGTCATCTGCCACGGGCGACTTGACCGATCAGAGGCAATCAGCATGTAGCAATAAACCAACTCGTTGGCCTACTAAAAGAAATCCCAGATCCTCGGAGGGAACCGTTCATCTGTTGCGAGCATGTACACCGAGTACAGCCCATCAACTGGGTAGCATTGAAAAATCATCAAGTAGGAGCCGTCGGAATTGTTATTCAACTCGTAAGCGCTCTCCACAACAGCGAGATTCTCCGGCCCCAGATTCGACTGCATCTCATCAGCCCCCCACCAGTTTTCGATTCTATTATCGCGACGGCCTTCCTCGATCGGTATGTACGATTGATGCAAAATCACAGACTCCACATACTGCCAATCATTTTCTGACATTATGTAATGCGTATAAAGCGTGTAATCCCTAGGTCCTTGCAAATTTACCTCGACAATTTGCACGCCAGAAGACAAGTCAACAATCCCATACGCCTCGTTCAGAATTTGACGTAGTTGCGGAGTGACTGATGTACCCGCGATATGACTTGACGCCTGGTATCGCAAAATCATCCGGACAGATACATAAAATGCGATATACAGAAATACTATTATGCATATCGCCATCAATACACACTTGAGTTGCTGACGCAGGCTACGCATCGTCACGGTCATTGGATTAAAATTCCGCGCTTCTGGGTGTTCTCGGGAACGGGATCACGTCGCGGATATTCGCCATCCCGGTGCAGAACTGGACGATTCGTTCGAAGCCTAAGCCGAAGCCGGCGTGGGGGACGGAGCCGTAGCGGCGGAGGTCGCGGTACCACCAGTAGTTTTCTTTGGGGAGGCCCATCTCGTCGATGCGGGCGTCGAGGAAATCGAGGCGTTCTTCGCGTTGGGAGCCGCCGATGATCTCGCCGACACCCGGAGCGAGGACGTCCATGGCGGCGACGGTTTTGCCATCGTCGTTGCAGCGCATGTAGAAGGCCTTGATCCCTTTGGGGTAGTCCATGACGACGGTGGGCTTGCCGATTTTTTTCTCGGTGAGCCAGCGTTCGTGCTCGGACTGAAGGTCGCTCCCCCACTCGACCGGATACTCGAATTTCTCGTTGGAGTTCTTAAGGAGGTCGACGGCTTCGGTGTAGGTGATGCGCTCGAAGTTGGAGTCGGCGACGCTCTGGAGACGGTCCAAGACCGTGTCGTCGACACGCTTGTTGAAGAATTCGACGTCGTCGGCGCGATCGTTGAGCGCGGCTTGCGCCAGGGCTCGCAGGTATTGCTCGGCGAGGTCGGCGTCGTCGTTGAGGTCGGCGAAGGCGATCTCGGGTTCGATCATCCAGAACTCGGCGAGGTGACGGCTGGTGTTGCTGTTCTCTGCTCGGAATGTTGGACCGAACGTGTAGACCTTGCTCAGCGCCATGCAGTAGGACTCGACATTGAGCTGACCCGACACTGTCAGGTGGGCTTCTTTGCCGAAGAAGTCCTGGTCGAAGTCTGTCTCGCCATCATCGGTGCGGGGGGTGTTGACGGAGTCGAGCGTTGAGACGCGGAACATCTCGCCGGCGCCTTCGCAATCGTTGGCGGTGATGATGGGGGTGTGGACGTAGAAGAACCCGTGCTCATCGAAGAAGCGGTGGGTCGCCATTGCGAGGGTGTGCCGCATGCGGGCGACGGCGCCGATGCTGTTGGTCCGGGGGCGCAGGTGTGCGACCTCTCTGAGGTATTCGAAGGTGTGGCGTTTCTGGCTGATGGGGTAGGTGTCGGGGTCGTCGACCATGCCGATCACGCGGATGGCGGTCGCTTTGAGCTCGATGGACTGGCCCTTGCCTTTGGATTCGACGAGTTCGCCGTCGACCTCGATCGCGCAGCCCGCGGTGAGGTGGAGGATCTCGGCTTCGTAGTTGGATAGATCCGACGGCGCGACGACCTGGATAGGGTCCTGGCACGTTCCGTCGTGGAGGTTGATGAAGCTCAGGCCTGCTTTGGAGTCGCGGCGGGTGCGGACCCAGCCTTTGCAGGTGGTGTTGGCTCCGGGATCGGAGGCGAGTGCTTGTTTGACGGACAGCCAGGGCATCGTTGGACATCTCCGGGGAGAGGGATTGCGGGGCAATGAATTGCTGTGATCGTAGCGGATGGTTGGTGTGCCCGATAGCGCGCACGATCGGGGTGGCTATCGGGCCGAGGGATGCCCCGGGAAGCGTTTAAAACATGGAAAAAACTGTGCTTGGTTGTTGTGTTGCGCCGGATGTAGGGCATGATCGGTGTGCAAGGTTTGGTGTGGTCGGCGCCGGTTGGGTAGGCGCCGCGGACCATGGGTTTCTTCTTCTGATCGCGGGGCTGGCTGGCTCCGCGTGCCGAGTGGGGTGGATCGTGATGATCGGCGGCGGCGTTCCGGCCGTAATCGGCATCAGCGCTTCTGGCGCACAAGAGAGACGGAGCGCAAGCTCCGCCTTGATCATCACGCGGACGGCCTTGGTCGTCCCGAAGCGCCGGTCTGGGGGGATCGGCGCTTTGTATTTTTGGAGAGTGTGGAGCGCCGCTTCGCGGCGGGCTTGGATGGCCCCCTCACCCGATCCGCTTTGCGGATCGACCTCTCCCCCGGTGGGGAGAGGTTGGGGGAGGATCCTGGGATTCGCTTTGCTCATCCCAGGCGTTGGGCGCGCTGTATTAAATGAGGCCTGTGGCCATGGCGGTTCCTGCGAGGAGCAGCATGACGCCGACAAAGATTCTCAACCCGTCGAGGGTGGTTTTTTTGACGAGC
>JAJDDA010000034.1 GCA_029260535.1 Phycisphaerales bacterium
TGAGCGAATCGGTTGCCCCCGCTCGATGTCGTGCCGCGATCATCGCGACCAGCGCCGCCTCGCTCGCGGTGCCCTGGATCACACCGCCAGCGTTGGGCGCGGTGCTCAGGAATGTTTCGGGGAGCCCGATCAATTTCGCCAGCCAGTCGAGCGTGACGGTTTCCAGTTCCGTGCATGCGGGGCTCGTGGACCACATCATGCCCTGCACGCCGAGGCCCGCGCTAACGAGCTCACCGAGGATCGAGGCCCCGCTGGCATTGCACGGGAAGTACGCGAAGAAGTTCGGCGACTGCCAGTGCGTGATGCCCGGCATGATCACGCGGTCCAGATCCGCGAGGATGTCGTCCCAGCCCTCGGGGGATTCCGGCGCCTCGCTCGGAAGCATCGCCGCGATCGCACCGGGTTCGATCGGCGCACGCACCGGGAGCGACTCGACCTCATCCATGTACTGCGCCACCCAGTCGACGACTCGATGACCAAGCGCTCGGAATTCTTCAGGGGTCATGCCGGCAATTCTTCCAGCGCCGAACCAACCGCGCCCATCAGACGCTCGACGATCGACGCGGAGAAATCAAACTCGATCCCGGCGGCCTCGAACAACTCGGGGAGCGGTCTCGACCCACCGAGCGCGAGCGCCTTCTTGTACGCCTCGATCGCGGCGGGCCGCCCTTTTTCGAGCGACATCAGCCACAGCTGCAGCGCGCCGAGCTGCGCGATGCCGTACTCGACGTAGTAGAACGGTGAACCGAAGAGGTGCCCCTGGCGTTGCCAGAGCGCCTCGCGTGTTGGTTCGAGCCCATCCCATGAGACATCGCGCCCGAACCGGCTGACCAGATCGACCCACGCTTTGGTGCGTTCATCACGCGTGTGCTTCGGGTTGCGGTAGAGCCAGTGCTGGAAGGCGTCGATCGTCGCGATCCATGGGAGCAGCAGGACCACACCTTCGAGCTGATCGCGCCGGGCGCGGTCGGCGTCGATCGTGTCGGGGTAGAACTCGCCCCACTCGGGCATCGTCAGCAGTTCCATCGTCATCGACGCGACCTCGGCGAATTCGATCGGCGAGTGCCGGTAGTGCAGCAGCGGCTCGTCTTCGCACAGCAACGAGTGGAACGCGTGCCCCGCCTCGTGCACCATCGTGCGCACGTCGCCCTGCAACCCCGCGGCGTTCATGAAGATGAACGGCTTGCGCGAGCGGTCGCGCATGTACTGGTACCCGCCGGGCGCCTTGCCTTTGCGCGAGTCGAGATCGAGCTGCCCGCCGGCGCCGAGCGTTGCGAACATCTCGCCGAGCCCGTTGTCCACGCGACCGAACACGCCGAGCGATTTCTTGAAGAGGTCCTCGCCGCCAACGAATGGGCGCAACGGCGCCCTGCCCTTGACATCAACACCCAAATCCCACGGGCGGAGCGAGTCGACACCCAGCGTGCTCGCCCGGTGCGCATCGATCGTGCTCACCAGCGGGACAACCGCTTTCTCGATCGCATCGTGGAACGCCTCGCACTTGGCGGGGCCGTAATCGAAGCGGTGCTTGGACCGGTAGGCGTACCCGACGTAATCGTCGAACCCCGCGTTGCTCGCGAGCGTGTCGCGGATCGCGATCATCTTGTCGAAGATCCCGTCGATCGCGCCGCGATCGCGGAGGCGCCGCTCGCTGACGGCGCGCCAGGCGCCCTCGCGCACGGCGCGGTCGGTCTCTTCGGTGAACCGCGCCATCTCCGGGAGCGTGCGCTCGGCGCCGTCGAATTCGACGGTCATCGCACCAGCGATCGCGTCGTAGTCCTGATCCAGTTTGGCCAGGTCGGTCTCGAGCGGGACATTCTCCTGGCGGAACAGTTCGACGTCCGCCTGTGTGTCACGCTCGATCACCGCGAACCGTGCGCGATCAAGCTCAAATTGCCCGCACAATTGCGCCTGCCGCTTGTCCAGCTCGAAAGCCGCGGGGGTGAGCTTCGGGGGGGTCTCTTCGATGTACGTCGTCCACGCGCCGGCGGCCCCCTTGTCGTCGGTCCGACAGGTCATCGCGATGTACAGGTCGGCGCGTGCTTCGGAACACGCGGCGTCGAACTCCGAGCGATCGAGCAGCCACCGTTCGAGATCACCCGTTGATGTGATGGTGCGCTCGAGCAACGCACCGACAAGCGGTTCGATCTCGGTCCAGCGGGAAGCATCGATGGAGGCGGGGACAAAGTCGGTCATGGCGGATGCGGGCAAGGCTCTGGCTCCAAGGACAAGGTCATGGATGGGCTGACAATCGTCAACGAAAAAGGGACGCCCGGTGTGGGCGTCCCTTCATCATGACATATTGAGAGATGGCTGTCGCGTCCGGCCTGCGGGAGGATGACGCGAAAGGTCAAATTCCTACTTAGCGCCGCTTCTGCTTGCGTTGTTGCTGTGCGCTTCGCAATTCATCCAGCTGACGCTCGAGTTCCCGGAAGAGCTCCCTCGTCAGCGGGGGCAGCCCAGCGGTGGAGAAATCCTGCCACGCGGGAGCCCGCCTGGACCAGGATCGCATGTCGCCAAGGAATTTCTGAGCCCTGCCGACATTCCCGTTTTCCATCGCGATCTGGAAGCTTCTTGAGGCCTTGAGCAGCTCGGTCTCTGCCTTCTTCATGTTGTCGCGAAACCGCTGCTGCTCGGCGTCGACATCCTGGCCAACCTCGACCCACTCCTCGTACCCCATCTTCTTGACCAGCTCTTCTTTCGTGCTGGCGATTCCCTTGGCGAACCCGATCTTCATCGCCTGATCCGAGTTCAGGGTCAGTATCTTGTCGTCGGTGTTGAGGATGTAACGCCCTTCTCGATCTTCACGGAAGTGCGCGACGCCGTCCTCGTCGATGTCATAGGAGAGATCGATGCGGATCTGCATGGCGCGCATCAGCAACGGCTCGTGATGTCCGTAGGACGATGCCAACTCACCAAACTCGAGCATCTGCTCGAGAAAAGCGCCCTTGGATGCGGTGGCCTTTCCGTTCTGCGAACTGAACGCGACCGAGCCGCCGTAGCTGGTCTCGGGCATGAAGTAGATCTCTTCCATGGGGTGCATGGTGAACGAGCCGCCGGAGATGGCGCGCTTGACCCATCCGACGAGGCGGAACTTGGGCTTGATCTCTTTCTCGATGTAATCCACCAGCTTCATGGTCTCGGCAACGGAACCGCCGCCGGTGTCGATCCAGAGGACCAGCACATCCGCCTTGCCATCGAGCGCTTCCACTGATCGCTCGAGCGCGTCGGTGTTGATGTAAGGACCGACGGTGTCTTCGGGGAGCCACCCGAGGCGGAGGAACGCGATCCGCGTGGCGCCATCGGAGACGACGGCCTCTTCTTCGGGAGCGTCGATGATCGCCTCTTCGGCAAGGTTCTCGATCGGCGTTGAATCGCGGACGATCCGGTTGATGTCATCCTTGCTGATGAGTTGGACGTTCTCGATGTCACCGATGCTCGTTGTGAGCATGACAAACGTGTCGCCCTCACGCGAGATCTCACCTTCGAGCACGCGCCCATCCTTGAGGTAGATCGAATCGGCGAGCGCAGAGGTCGCGGCAAAGATGCTGCACGCCGCGAGGAGGGGGATCATAAATTTGGTCTTTAGGTTCTTCATCAATCACTCGCTTTACTGCTTTGAACTCGACGCATGGCGCCTGTTGAACAAGGGGCTCATCGATGCTTCAACGACGGCGGGATCTATTTCTATTGGCTTCTTTTTCTTTGTTCCTGGCTTCCAAAACCGCTTCTTTGAGAGCTTCGAGTTGGATGTCGATTTGCGCTCTCTCAGAATGGGTGGGATCGAGGACCTCCTCGAAGGTCCCGTACAACGCTCTGATCTCTTTCAGGACACGTGTTTGGCGGCCTATTTTTTTCGATTCGCTCTCGTTCCGGCCATTCCCCTTGCCGGCCTCATCCAGATCGCGCTGGAGTTGCACCATCCGGTCGATGGCGTTCTCGACCCGGTCTCGCCACTCGTCAAAGTTCCGCTCGGCGCGGCCCTCGATCAGGTCGTACTCGCCGCGGATCCCCAGAGCGAAAACGAGATCGTCAATGTCGTCATAGGTTCCCTTGGAGAGCCCGATCTCCATCGCGGTCTGGGCATCGATGTTCAGCACGTCGTTGCCGCGGGTCTTCATCTCATCTTTTTGTTCGCCTTTGCCGTCATCGGTGAGGATCACCCAATCGTCCCCGTCGATAGGCCGTGGCTTGTGCTCGAGGAATTCGATCTTGCCGT
The DNA here is from genome assembly GCA_029260535.1 of Phycisphaerales bacterium. Lineage (GTDB taxonomy): Bacteria > Planctomycetota > Phycisphaerae > Phycisphaerales > UBA1924 > JACKHE01. The sequence continues at coordinate 4,220 of JAJDDA010000034.1, forward strand.
GGCGGAACCGGTAGCAGAGCCAGTTCTGCTGTCGCGCCATCCCTCGGATAATCGCCGGGTCGTAGCCGTTCTTGATCGCGACACCCTCGGCGCGGCCGATGCGGAGCGAGATCTGCTTCTCGTTGACGAGTTCATCGCCGATGTCAAAGTCGTCGAGCGTTCCGATCCCACCGAAGAAGGCCTCCGATTCGAAGTACATCTCGGGGCAAATGAACGGGAGGAAGGCGGCGCCGAACGAGGCTTCCTTCACCCAGAAAACGAGCCGAACGCTTTCGCTGTCGATCACTTCCTGAAAGATCGGTTGCAGCGGCTCGGTCACAACCCCGCCATCCCAGCCAACGGAACTCGGCGCATCGGCATCGATCTCTACGATGATCACATCGGGGTCGTAGGAGAGCGCATCGCGCATGGTCCGTTCAACAGGTGTTAAGGAGATAATGTCGCGACGGTTGCTCCGCTGAAGATAATTCAACAAACCGGGGAACGCTCCAACGATGTGCCCATCGATCGGGAAGCGGTACACCTTCGGCTTGTCGGTCGCGGAGTTGATGGGTTTCTCATCATCGCGGTCGCCCCAGCCACCGCCGCCATCCCCGTCATCGCCGCGTTTTTTCGCGCCCTCAAGGTCTGTGACCACCACGAGATCGCGCTGGATCTCAAGAATCTCGGAGAGCCGGTACGTCGTCGGGGCCTTCATCTTGCCGACGACCACGATAATCTTGACCAGGTCGCCGGTTTCTTCGAGGATCGTCCCCTCGACGATCTGGCCGGATCGCAGGATGATGACATCCCTCGTTTCAGGCTCGGCGGGGTTCACGGCGGTATCGTCGGCGAAAGCACTGCCGGCGCCGTTGATCGGGATAGCCCCGACGGCGAGCAGGGAAAGAGCCACGAGCGTAATCAACGCGAGATTCCGGAATCGCATTTGTGCTTGCCTCATCAAGAGAAGTGCTGAACTGGCAGTGAGATCGGACAATCCCCAGATGATCGGCTCACGCCGTCAACGTTCCCACATAGTCAGTATATGGGTCCCTCCCCCCCCGGGTTCCGACCAATTAGGGATTCGGATCCGATTCCTCTTCGAATCCGGGCGATTTTGGCTTTAAACAGGCCAAATCCATACAAAACGCCTTCAAAGGCTCCCCTGGGACTCCTGGTCGCCCTTGGCTCCCAGTTCCTGCGCTATCTTCAGAGCGCCGGCCCGATCGCTGATCCGTCCCTCCAACTGGCCGTCGTACACCGCCCCGAGCAGCCGCCGGAACCGGGGACCCGGCGTGAGCCCGAGGTCGATCAGATCATCGCCGATGAGCAGGGGTTTGGGCGCCAAGCCGGATTCCGTCGCCGCCAGTTCCTCGATCCTCGATTCGACAATCCCGGCGGCTCCGGGGTCCGCCACGCGGAGAATCTCCATCGCTCCGTCGAACGAGGGCCTGACCGCGAGGCGTTTCTGCTGCGCCACGGTCATGCTCCCCCACCGCTGACCAACCTTCACCAGTGAATCGAAGATCCCGACGATCGAGTCGCGCTCCTCATTACTCAGGCACAGCGCCGAGCGGAGCCGCAGGATGCTCGCCTTCGATTCCGCCTCGACGAGACCGAGATCCATCGGTTGCGATCCGAGGCGATCGATCGTCCACGCGACCAGCGCGGTGGTAAATGCTGAATCCGCTCCCAACCCGGTGAGCAGGCGGTCTTCCCGCTTCGGGCTCGCGCCAGCGCTGCAATCGAGCGCCGGCTTGACAAGCCCCAGCGATTCCATCAGGTGCGCCGCCTCTGTTCTGCTCTCGTGCGCGAGCATCAGCCGGAGTTCATCACCGATGCGCTCCCGGCTGACACCGACGAGATCGCCCGCGTGGCGCTCGATCGCTTCCAGCGTCGATTGCTCGATCGTAAACCCCAGCCTCGCGGCAAATCGGACGGCTCGGAGCGCCCGCAGGTCATCCTCGGCGAGCCTCGCGTCGGCGTCACCGACGGCGCGGACAATCCCGCACGCGAGATCCTCGACGCCCTCGACGAGATCGATGACCTCGCCATCGACCTGCAAGAACGGCTCCTTCGCTGGCGCCAATGGATCGAGGTAGAGCGCGTTGATCGTGAAGTCTCGGCGCCGAGCGTCCTCTTCAGGGCCGGCGTATTCGACCTCGTCAGGCCTGCGCCGATCGGTGTAGGCGCCCTCCCGCCGGAACGTGGCGACTTCGATCGTGGCGCCCCTGGTGCGCACGAGCATGACGCCGAATGAGGCGCCGACCTCATTGACCCGCCGAAAAATCCTCTTGACATCGTCAGGACGTGCGGATGTCGCAACGTCGTAGTCCTTCGGTGCTAATCCCAACACCTCATCGCGGACGCACCCCCCGGCGAAGTACGCGGTGAAGCCCTCCTCACGCAGCGACACCACCACACCCTTGGCGGCGTCACGGTGGCGGCGGTGTGCATCATCAGAAGGCGGCATGGCGCCAGTGTAGGGCGATTGGTAATCGTGTTGTTCAGAATGACAGTTGGGATGGTCGTTCTGCTACACTCACCCCTCACATGGCCACCGAACGAATCATCACCGGCGAGACGGTCTCTGAGGACGAGGCAAGGGCGAACTGGGCGCTGCGCCCCGAACGGATCGACCAATTCGTCGGGCAGCGCGAATTGATCGAGCGCCTCCGCATCGGGCTCGAAGCCGCCAACGGGCGCGATGAGCCGATGGACCACGTCCTCCTGCACGGGCCCCCAGGTCTGGGCAAAACCACGCTCGCACACGTCATCGCGATGGAGATGGGCGCCAACCTCGTCTCCACCTCAGGCCCCGCGCTCACCCGAGGCACCGATCTCGTCGGCGCCCTTACTCGGCTCGGCAAGCACGACGTCCTGTTCATCGATGAGATCCACCGCCTCCCCACCGCGGTCGAAGAGTTCATCTACCCGGCGATGGAGGACCACCGCATCGACGTGCAGGTCGATTCCGGGATGCACGCGCGGACCGTCTCGATCGCGCTCAAACCGTTCACCCTCATCGGCGCGACAACACGAGCCGGTTT
>JAJDDA010000035.1 GCA_029260535.1 Phycisphaerales bacterium
GGACGCCGAACCGTCCTCTTCCTCGACGAGATCCACCGGTTCAGCAAATCGCAGCAGGATGTCCTGCTCGCCGATGTCGAGCGCGGTCTGATCACGCTCGTCGGCGCCACCACCGAGAACCCGGTCTTCACCGTCAACGCGGCGTTGATCAGCCGGAGCACGCTCTTCCGGTTCGAGCCGCTCAACGATGACGATATCGCGCGCCTCGTACGCAACGCGATCGCCGACCCGGAACGAGGCTTCGGCGCGTCAACCATCACCATCACCGACGACGCGATCGCGCACTGGTCCGCGATCAGCGATGGCGATGCCCGAAGGGCGCTGACCGCGCTCGAGGTCGCCGTGCTCTCGTCAACACCTGACGAGACTGGCGCGATCACGATCGATCGCGACGTCGCGGAAGAATCCATCCAGCGCAAGGCGATCAACTATTCGTCGCACGGCGACGAGCACTACGACGCGATCAGCGCGATGATCAAATCCGTCCGGGGCTCCGACCCCGACGCCGCGGTGTACTGGATCGCGGTCATGCTCGAAGGCGGCGAGGACCCCCGCTTTATCGCACGACGCCTCGCGATCCTCGCGAGCGAGGACATCGGCAACGCCGACCCCAGAGGCATCATGGTCGCCGACGCGATGTGGTCCCTCGTCGAGCGCATCGGGATGCCCGAAGCACGGATCCCGCTGAGCCAGTGCGCGACGTACCTCGCGCTCGCGCCCAAATCGAACGCCGCGTACCAGGCGATCAACGAGGCCCTCGACGACGTCCGCGAAGGCAGAACCAAGCCCGTCCCGATCTTCCTCAAGGACCCGACCAAAGCCGCAAGCCACGGCAGCGACAAGCACGGCCAAGGCTACGACTACAACCACTCGCACGACGCGAACACTTCAATCGGGCACATCACCGCGCAGGACTATCTGGGTGTCGATAAACAGTATTACCGGCCCAAACCGATCGGGCACGAGGTGGTATTGTCGGAGCGATTGAAAGAGATCATCAATACGCGATCATCCAATCGCAGCGGAGCATGAAGAACTTTGGGTTACGGCTACATCATCGGCATCTGCATCGTCCTCTTCGTCCTGCTCACCGGCGGGTTCGGTGTCCTGTTGTGGCTCATGCTCAACCGCAAGGAGGTCAAGCGATCGCTCCTGACCCACCCCCGCGACAGGAAGGGCCAATCGAAGTGCCCCGATTGCAATTACGACCTCACCGGCCTGGAGACCGACCACTGTCCCGAATGCGGCAGGCCGATTGATCCAACCCTTAACGACGATCTCCAGACTGACGCCCAGCAATGATCTCGCCGCGTCTCTTCAAGACCTGGGCCATCCTCCTGACCGGCGTCTTCATCGTCGCCTCAACGCTCTTCGCCTTCCTCGGCACACCCAGCGCCATCACCGGGGGCGTCCCGCTGGCCGGCTGGCTCGACCCGGTCATCGCCGGCGCGACCCTCGCGATCGCCACCTCGCCGCTGGCGTTCGTGCTCTGCGCGATCGCACCAGGCGCCGAGGTCGGGAGCCAGTTCGACGAATCAAGGTGCCCAACATGCGACTACGACCTCACCGGTCTGGATCCGGATCGCTGCCCGGAGTGCGGTAGTCCGATTGATCCAGCATCCGAAGAGTCCCGTCGAGATCGACAATAATCGGAACATAGTCCCGAGCCCCGAAGATGCTCGCCGATCCATTATCAACCCGGGTCGCGTTCGCCTCGTACCAGGCCCGCGTCTCGGCCCCGGTTCCCATCAGGTCCGTTGGAACCAGGTTCGCGTTTCTGAGATACTTCGCATTGGCTTGCGGAGCCGTGAGACGAATCGCATCATTCAGAAAATGATTCCGTTGATCAATATCAGTCTGGCTTTGATCGCTTGGAATCGACTCGATAGGAAATTCTAAATGTCCGAAATCGAAGATCCGATCAGGCCCATCGACAATGATCGTCGGATCAAATTCGCCCGCCTGCTTGTGAGACACTGAGGCACAGACAGCCAGCAGCATCGCCACGACCGTTGCACTAAAGAAAACTATTCTTTGGATGCACATCATCGCCTCCTCTGGAGGTCAACCGATAGCCAGTTCCGGCTCGAATCAGCCAATCCATGATACCGCTGATCCCTGCCACAGATTCGCCGCATATAATCCCGCGTTCGATTCCATCGCCAATTTCAAACGAGACCGCCCTCGATGACCACCGCCATGACCAGCACACCCACGCCCCCATCCACCGACCGCAAGTTCATCGCCGATTTCGGCCCCAACGAGCGCTTCGAGGGCATCTTCACCATCTGCAACGGCCAGCTCGGCACCACCCGCAACGGCAAGCCCTACCTCCGCTGCCTCCTCCGCGACCGCTCGGGAGAGCTTCCCGCGCGCATGTGGTCCATCCCCGACGAGGTCTTCCAGTCCCTCCCCGCCAACGGCTTCGTCGAAGCGCACGGCGAGACGCAGCCCTACCAGGGCGAGCTCCAGCTCATCCTCCACCGAATCGCGCGAACCGAACCCACCGACGAGCAGCTCCGCGACCTGCTCCCGACCTCCGAGCGCAAGCCGGAAGAGATGTTCGCCGAGCTGCTCGAAATCCTGAACACCATCGAGCACCCTTCGATCAAGGCGCTCGCCAAGACGTACCTCGACGACGAGATGCTCATGAGCCAGTTCCGCGTCGCGCCCGCCGCGATGATGCTGCACCACGCGTACCTCGGAGGCCTGCTCGAGCACACGCTCAACCTGTGCAACCTCGCCAACGCAACGCTCCCCTTCTACCCGCGCCTCAACCGCGACATCGTGCTGATGGGTCTCTTCCTGCACGACCTGGGCAAGACGCGCGAATTGCAGTTCGATCAGGGCTTCGGCTACACCGATCGCGGGCAGCTCATCGGCCACCTCGTTGACGGCGCGATCATGCTCCACGACAAGGCCCAGACACTGATGGTCGAGCAGGGCGTCCGCCTGCCGCAGCACGCGCTGACCGTCCTCCAGCACATCATCATCTCGCATCACACCAAGCCCGAGTTCGGCGCCGCCAAGATCCCCTCAACCCCCGAGGCGGTCTTCGTGGGGATGCTCGACGACCTCGACGCGAAAACATTCATCTGCCTCAACGCCGCCCGCCCCGAGCGATCGAACCAGGTGGACATGGGTGGCAACTTCACCGAAAAGAACTGGGCGCTGGGCACGAAGCTGTTCCGCCCCGAGCCGTTGGACTGATTCGGCTCCTACTATTTCCCATGGGCCGACCCGAGACAGTCCGAGTGAACTTCGGGAAACCGATCCCGATCTTCCCGCTCCCCACCGTGCCGCTGCTGCCGCACGCCGTGGCGCCGATGCACATCTTCGAGGACCGCTACCGCCAGATGGTCGAGCACGCGCTCGACTCTTCTGGCCAGATCGCGATGGCCGTATTCCAGGACGACGACTGGAAGCAGGACTACCAGGGCAGACCGCCGGTGCGCCCCTGCGTATGCCTCGGTCAGATCGTCCAGCACGAACGCCTCCCCGACGGTCGCTTCAACATCCTGCTCCAGGGGATCTGCCGGGCGCGCATCCGCAAAGAGTTCAAACCTGAACAAGGCGTGCTGTACCGCAGGGGCCTGCTCGCGCCGATCGGTTCGATGCAGCAGGACGAAGAACCGCCGGACATGCTCGAAGCGCGCCACCGCCTGACCGACCTGCTCAGCGAGGCGCCCTTGGATCGGCTGACCGCCGCCGAGAGCGTGTGCTCATGCCTGAGCGATCTCGACACCCCGGCGATCGCGGTGCTCGAACTCATCGGCGTCTCAATCATCACCAACGACAAAGCGCGCTACGACCTGCTGTGCGAGGGCGACATCGACCGTCGCGTGGACATCATCGAGAACGAGCTCGTCACGATCCGCGATTTGATCCAGCGCGCCGACCCGCAGATCGACCCCGAAGCGCCCAAGGGCACGCACAACAACTGACCGATCGCGGCTTTAGTTTACTGCCGCTTGCCCTTGTTCTTCCGATCAGAGCGATGGTCCGACTTCCGCTTGTCGCGGCTCTTCGATTTCTTGCTTCGGCGTTGCCCGCCGGTGCGGACATCCTTGAAACCAGCGCCCGCGCCACCACCGACACCGCCGCCCGGCTCGCCGAGCTTCAGCGCCTTGCCCACGCCGTCGCGCTTCTTCGCTTCCGATGACGGGATCACCAGCTCCATCTGCCTTCGGGCCAGATCGACACCGCTGATGACAACGCCGAAGCGGTCGCCGAGCTTGAACGAGTTGCCCGAGCCCTGCTCGACCAATCCGCCGGTCTTCTGATCGAGCCTCCACTGGCCGCCCCGCGGCCCGCTCGCCGGCAGGTCCACGGTTTTGACCAGCCCTTCAATCAAGTACTTGTCGATCCGCACGAACACGCCGGCGTTCGTCACGCCGGTGCAGACACCAGGGAACTCCTCGCCGATGTGCTCCGCCATGAGCTGCATAACGAGGAACTTCCGCAATTCGCGCTCGGCGTCCTGCGCCCGGCGCTCCGTCTGGTTGCACCAGCCGCCGACCTCGATGAGCGTCTGCTCATCGGGACATCCGTCGCCGTCCATCATGTTCCGGCCCAGCGCCTTCGCCTTGCCGGTCCCCTGGGGAGGCGTCGAGCCGTTCTGTGTCCGCTCGAGATATTCAACGAGCGCCCGGTGCACCGTCAGGTCGGGGTACCGGCGGATCGGGCTCGTAAAGTGCGCGTAAGCCTCCGACGCGAGCGCGTAATGCCCGACGAGCGCCGGGGAATACTCCGCCGCCGTGAGCGTCCGCAGCACCGCGAAGTGCACCGCCGGTCCCGCAGGTGTCCCCGCGGTCGAATCGAGCAGCGATTGCAATTCAAACCGGTCCGGGTTCTTCGCGATCGCGTATCCCGCAACACGGACAAACTTCTGCAGGTCTTCCTTGCCGCCGGATTCGGGTTCCGGGTGGATCCGGCGCAGCAGCGGCACGTTCAGCTCCAGGAACAGCCGTGCGACCGCCTCGTTCGCCTCGACCATGAACATCTCGATGATCGTGTGCGTGAACGCGTCGTCTTCCGGCTGCGCGTCAACCACCCTGCCGTCATCACCGAAGATCAACTCAACATCCGGGAGATCCAGATGGATCATCCCGTCCTTGCGCCGCCGATCACGGATGACCCGCGCGAGCCGGTCCATCTCCTTGCACGTATCGATGACCTTCTGGGAGTATTCGGGTGTTGCCTTGGTGTGCTTCTTCGCCTCCTCGATGTCGCCATCGATGAGCGCCTGCGCCTCGAGGTACGTCAGCCGCTTGGCGGACTTGATGCACGTCTGCGAGAACCCCTTGGCGGTGACATTGCCCCGCTTGTCGTACTTGATGTACGCCGATTTGCAGAACCGGGGAACGCCCTCCTGCAGCGAGCAGACTCCATTCGACAGCAGCTCGGGCAGCATCGGGATCACAAGCCTCGGTAAATACACCGAGTTGCCCCGCTCCTTCGCCTCGATGTCGAGCGCCGTGCCCGGCGTGACAAAGCTCGACACGTCCGCGATATGAATCCCAAGCGTCCATCCATCGCTGTGCGTCTCGAGGCTGATCGCGTCGTCGTAGTCCTTCGCATCCGGCGGATCGATCGTCATGATGAAGTCGTCGCGACGATCCTCGCGATCCGGCAGCACCTTCTCGAACCCTTCCTTCTCGACACGATCCATGATCGTGTCGAACGCCTTCGCCGCCTCGCGCGCTTCCTCGAAGCACATATCCGGGAACTCACCGGGCAGCGCGTGCGCCGCGATCACCGCGGCGGTCTCAACGTCCGGCTCACCGGAAGCGCCGAGCACCTCGGTGATGACGCCCTCGCCGAGCGTGTTGTCCTCGGGGTGCCGGAGCAACTCGAAGACGACCTTGTCGCCTTCCTTCGCGTTCTTCGCGCCGGGGTCCTTGATGACGATCGGATCGGTCAGCGAGGCGCCGTCGGGGAAGACGAGCCACTGCGAGCCGCGCTGCGTCAGTTCACCCGAGAAGCTCGACTGCTTGCGCTCAAGGATCTCGATGATGTACCCGGTGAATGGCGAGCGGTCATCGCCAGGGCGCCGCTTGCGGTGGACGACCTCGACCTTGACAAGATCCCCGGTGAGCCCATCGCTCGCGCCCTCTGGCGGGATAAAGATGTCGCCGTGCGCGCGCGGGTTCGAGGGGATGAGGAACCCGAAGCCGCGGGGGTTCTTCCGGAAGATGCCGATCTCTTCGTCACCCGGAGGCGGCAGCTGCACGACCTCCTGGGCGCCGAGGAGCACCTGCCCGTCCTTGACCATCGCGTGGACGGCCTCCGTGAACGCCTTGATGTCTTCGTTGGGGATTTCAAGCTCGGTCGCGAGGTGCGCAACCCGGCGGGGTTGGTATCGCTCGTGCTTGAGGATCCGGAGCAGTTGTTGTTTAAATCGCAGTGGCATAGGTAAGTAAGGATCGGCCAGTTCAGGGGTTGGTGGTGAAATCGAGACCGCCGGTCAGCCTGCAGGGTACCGCAAAATGAAAACGCCCCGGCCTGGGGAAGCCGGGGGCGTCTTACTGGGGAATGGCTTGTTGAATACCGGGGCGTCCAGGCGACTCCCGGATCTGTGATTCAGTCCTTGTCCTCGGCGTTCTCCTCGACCGTCTCGTCCACGAACGAGGCCAGTTTCCGAGACCGGACCGGGTGCTGGAGCTTCCGGATCGCCTTCGCCTCGACCTGCCGGACCCGCTCGCGGGTGACCTTGAAGATCCGGCCGACCTCTTCGAGGGTGTAGGTGTAGCCGTCACCGATGCCGTAGCGGAGCTTGAGTATCTCCCGTTCGCGGTAGGTCAGCGTCTTGAGGACCTGATCGATCCGCTGCGAGAGCATCTCGCTCGTCGCGGTGTTCGAGGGGCTCTCCTGCTTCTCGTCCTCAATGAAATCACCGAAGTACGAATCCTCGGACTCACCGACCGGCCGATCGAGGCTGATCGGGTGTCGGCTGATCTTCATCACCCGCTGGACATCGGGAACCGACATCCCCGCGTGCGCCGCCAGCTCCTCGGTGGTCGGCTCGACGCCGTCCTTCTGGAGCAGTTCCTTCTGGATGTTCCGCAGCTTGCTCATCGTCTCGATCATGTGCACCGGGATGCGGATCGTCCGCGCGTGATCGGCGATCGCCCTCGTGATCGCCTGGCGGATCCACCACGTCGCGTACGTCGAGAACTTGTAGCCCCGCTTGTACTCGTACTTGTCAACGGCGCGCATGAGCCCGGTGTTGCCCTCCTGGATGATGTCCAGGAACGACAGGCCGCGGTTGCGGTATTTTTTCGCGATCGACACGACGAGCCGGAGGTTGCCCGCGGACAGGTCGCGTTTCGCCTGCTCGTATTCCCAGTACACGTTGTCGAGCATCTGCACGTGCTGCGCCAGCTCGTCAGGCCCCGCCTGGACCAATTCGCGGAGACCCTCGAGCTCCTCGTTCATCACGAGAATGTCGTCCGGGTCGTACCGGTTCGGGAACCGCTCGGCGCGGGCGATCTCCCGCTGGAGGTTGCTCATCTTGTGCGAGACCGAGCGCAGCTTCCGCAGCGCCGGGACGATCCGGCTCGTCCGCAGCGAGCACTCCTCGGTGAGCGCCGACATCCGACGACGGCGCAGCTTGGTCCGTGCTTCGATCGCCTTGACCGCCTTCTCGTCCCCCGCTTGCTTCGCCGCTTCGAGCTCGAGCCATTGCTCCTGGCCGATCTCGAGAAGCTTGTGCAGCGTCGCGACGTTGTAAGGGATGCGCGAAGCGATCTTCTCCTTCGCGTTCTCCTCAGCGGTCGACACCTTCATCGTGCGATCGAAGGGCAGCGCGCTGCGCCCGACCGCCTCGAGTGTCTCGACACAGTGTGTCACCGCGTAATCGCACTCAAGGCAGCGCCGGCGGAAGATCATCCGCGTCGTCTCGATCTTCTTCGCAAGGCGGATCTCTTCCTCGCGCGTCAGCAGCGGGATTGCGCCCATCTGCGTCAGGTACATCCGCACCGGGTCATCGATCCGCTTGGTGTTCTGCTCCGCCTCGAGCGCCTCGGCGAGCGCCTTCTCCGCTTCCAGATCACGCTTGAGCTGGCCGTCGCCGTCCGGGTCATCGCTATCGGAGCCCTCCGCGAACGGGTTCGCGGTCTCGGCGCCGGCCTTGGTCCCCTCGCGGAAGAGCCTCGCTCGCCATTCGCGCAGGTCGAGCAGCTCCAGATCCAGACGATCGATGCGGACCAGAAGAAGGTCCATCTCAAGCGGATCGACCATCTCGTCGGGCAGCGCGGTGTTGAGCTCTTCATAGCTCAACCAGCCCCGCTTCTTGGAGATGATGAGCAATTGGGCCAGCGATGGGTGCAGTCGTTCGATCACGGAAAGCCTCGCGGAGTTTCTTATCTGGAACGCCCGGCAAACACCGGGACGAGAAACCGTACTTCACTGATTGGAATGCCGGGTCGCTCCCTTTCGGGAACACAAGGCGTCATCGAACAACGAAACAGGTCACGCGCTAAGGCGAGATCGGCTTGGGCAGGGCGAGCGGGTCGCCCCCAGTGGATTGGTGGATTCGTCGGCGGGCCTCGATGAGGTTCGCAAACTCGGAATTGTCGTCGGTCCCTGTCGCAGCGCTGAGCTCCGTTGCGGTTTTGTCCGTCGATTCGCCATCGCCTGATTCCGAGCCTGTGCCAGCTGCGGGGCCGGGCATGGAAGGCGTCGAGGCGGCACAAGTCGAGCCGCCGAGCGTGCGAATTTCACGCCGGCGCCACTGGAGCAGGCTGTTCAGCAAATGTTCATTGAGCTTGTCCCGGTCGTGCTCGACCTCGTTCTCCGCAGCGGACGCCGCCCGAACCGCCAGCGAGCGGATCGCCGCGTCCTCGATCAGGTCCAGCGCCGCTCCAAGGGCCCCCGGATCGTCGAGTGAGGCCCGCCGCTCGATGACCTGCGCGATCACGCGATCCACCGCGTTCGGCGCCGAATCAGGCGAGATCAGCCGCTGATCCTCCGTGCTCAGGCTGTGGATCAGCGTCGGGTCCGCGAGCAGGCAGCCCAGCGCGTGCTGGTACTGGCTCAGGCGAGCAAACCCCGAAGAAGCCCCACCCTGCTCATCATCGCCGCTGTTGGCGCTGACAAAGCCCCGGCGGTCCTTCGACTGCTGCGCCGTAGCGATCGCGCTGATGACCAGCGGCTCATCCACGCCGACCAGATCGGCGTAGTTCCGGATAATCAGCCGACGGCGGATCGGCGCCACCGCGCCAAGGCCCAGTTCAACCAGCCGTTGGATGTCGCGCTCCACCGTCTTCGCCCTCGCGGAGACCCCGACACCATCGAGCGATTCGTTCAGCCTGCGGAACCGGAACGCCATCGCGTCCTCGGCATCGGCAATGATCGCGTCGAACCGATCCCGGCCGTTTTCTGATTCAAGCAAATCCGCCGGGTCCGAACCCGCTGGCAGCACCGCGATCTGCACATCGATGTTCGACGAGAAGAAGACCTCGACCCCGCGCTCGGCTGCCTTGAGCCCCGCGGTGTCCGCGTCGAAGAGCAGCACGACCTTGTCGCACAGCCGCCCCAGCGCCATCGCGTGCTTGCCAGTCAGCGCGGTGCCCAGCGTCGCGACGACATTGCCGACGCCCGCCTGATGGCACGCGATCGCGTCGGTGTAGCCCTCAACAATGATCGCACGCCGTTCCCCCTGGATCGGACGCACCGCCTTGTCGAGCGCAAAGAGCGTCGATGATTTGTCAAAGAGAACATTCTCAGGCGAGTTCAGGTATTTCGGCTCGTCGTCCTCATCGATCCGGCGGGCGCCGAACGCGATAGGCCTGCCGATCTGATCAAGGATCGGGAACACGATCCGGTTGCGCAGCGCGTCGTACAACCCGCCGTTGTCGCGCCGCTTGAGCAAACCCGCCGCGAGGAACGCATCGGTGCTCAGCCCCTGCTTCTGGATCGTCAGCAGCAACCCGTCCCAGCGATCAGGGGCAGCGCCGAGCATGAACCCTTCGATTGTTTCGTCCGTAAACCCGCGCTTGTTGACCGCCTGCCTCGCCGTCAAGCCGTGCTCCTGGTGACTGAGGATGGACCGGAAGAACCCGAGCGCAAAGTCGTTCGCCCTGGCGATGTCATCCCTGGAGATGGATGAATCGGAAGCCGGCTGCTCACCGGGTTGCGGCTTGTAAGGCGTGAGCGTGACGCCGGACCGGTCCGCGAGCCGCTGGATCGTCTCGCGGAAGTCCATCCCGTGGAACCGCATCATGAAGTCGTACGCGTTCCCACCGGCGCCGCAGGAGAAGCAGTGGAAGATCTGCTTGTGGGGCACAACGGACATCGACGGCTTGTGATCGTCGTGGAAGGGGCACACCGCGACGTACTCGCGACCCTTCGCGTGCAGCGCGAGGTGCTCGCCGATGAGCTCAACGATATCGGTGGCGTCAAGGACGCGCTGGCGATCGTCGTTTCGGGATGTGGACCAATCGGTCGCCATCGTATTGAACGCCACCTTCGCTACGGATCCGTGTTCCGTACCTGGTGCGCGCGGTGCAGAACACAACAGCGCAACCGAAGCCTGAACGGTAAACCCATGAATCGATTCGAAGATGCTCCGCGCTCCCACTCCCCAGCCGAAGCGGGCGGACACCCATCGCCGTCGGTGGCGTTCGCGGAGAAGATTGATCCCGGCATCGCTAATCCCTCATCCTGTAAAGGATAAGGCCCCAGAGCGAGCCAACGGATCCGCGTGCGAACGCGCCGTGCAGACAGTTCAACGCTAGCACACGGCAAAGGCCGGTCAACCGGCGCCTTCGGAATAACCAGCAATAAGCGATCTCGGACGCCTTGCAACGCCGTGAGAAGGGGGTCAAACTTCATCTCACCTTTGGTATGATTGTTGCTATGCGATGCGAGGTTCGATTTACAGGACGTGTCCAGGGCGTCGGGTTCCGGATGGTGACCCACGAGATCGCCCTCAAGCACGGCATCCAGGGTTGGGTCCGCAACGAGGCCGACGGGACCGTCCTCGCCGTCCTCGAAGGAACCCCCGATGTTGTCGATCGGTTCCTCGATGAAATCGGCGATCGCATGTCCGGATTCATCACCAACGTCTCGTCCTCAAGATTCGATGATGACCACGGCTACGATGGATTCGAGATCAAACGCTGACCTGATCGGTCGCACGGAAACAACGCAACCATGAACGACACCAACGCCGCGTCACCGGTCTCCAGAGGTGAACGGATCGCCTCCATCGATGTGCTCCGCGGATTCGCGCTCCTGGGCATCCTCGTGATGAACATCCCCTTCTTCGCCCTCTCCATGTTCGGGTGGTCCGACCCGAGCATCACCGGCGGGTTCGAGGGCTGGGACCTCACCACCTGGAAGATCGGCGAAATGTTCTTCAACCTCAAGATGATGGCGATCTTCTCCATGCTCTTCGGCGCCGGGGTCGTCATCTTCTCCCAGCGCTCCGAAGCCAAGGGCGTCTCCGCAGGATCCCTGCACTACAAACGGATGGGCTGGTTGTTCCTGATCGGGATGGTGCACGCCTACGCGATCTGGTTCGGCGACATCCTCGTCGCCTACGCCATGATCGGCTGCATCGTCTTCCTGTTCCGGAAGTTCCCGGGGTGGCTGCTGGTGTCAGCGGCGCCAATAGTCATGTCGGTGGCGGTGCTGACAGGCATCGGGTTCGGGTTCGGAATCGACGAAGCCCGCACCGCGATGCTCGAAGCACAGGCGGTCCTGGATGCCGGGGGAGTGCCCACCGACGAGCAGAACACGGCGCTGAACGTCTGGACGGATCAGTTCTCCGATTTTTATCCCGACGAAACCCTCCTCGCGTGGGAGCGAGAACTCCGCAACGAGAAGGGCGCGGAGATCCTTGTCGAGCACGCCAAGGACGTCGTCTTCATGCAGACACTCATGATGCTCGTCTGGGGCGTCTGGCGCGTCGGCGGCCTGATGCTCTTGGGCATGGGGCTCTACAAGCTCGGCGTTTTCAACGCGAGCAAATCAAAGAAGTTCTACGTCTCGATGATCGTCATCGGCTTCGGCGTCGGGCTCCCCATGGTCTGGTTGGGCATGAACGCGATGCTGCGCAACAACTTCGACGCGATCGAATTCCAAAAACACGACTCGATCTGGAATTACTACGGGAGCATCCTCGTCGCGCTCGGGTATATCGGCCTCATCATGCTCGTCTGCAAACTCGGCGCGCTCAAATGGCTGACCAACGCCCTCAGCGCCGTCGGTCGGATGGCGCTGACCAACTACCTCTTGCAATCGATCCTCTGCACGTTCCTCTTCAACTGGTGGGGCTTGGGGCTCTGGGGCACGATGAGCCGGAGCGAGCTGCTCCTCGTCGTCGGCGCTGTCTGGCTGCTCCAACTGATCGTCAGCCCCATCTGGCTGTCCCGGTTCCGGTTCGGCCCCATGGAATGGGCCTGGCGCTCCCTCACCTACTGGAAACGACAGCCCATGCGGATTTCGGTGGATGGCTGATTCGTTCTCGACAGACCGCCGCGACTGCGGTAATCTCGCCGAAGCAAGCACCATCCGGTGCTCGCACGGAGGATGAGCGAGCGATGACGACGAGTTTCGGCGCCCTGTGTACGGATTTTTACGTCAACTGCCAGTTGGGTGTAAAGCTGGATCTCCCTGATTCCAGGGAGACCATGCTCGATCTCTTCACACGCATCGGGCGCGATGAGCCGACCATGAAACGGCTCAAACGCTACCCCGACGAGCTCGCCCTCGAATCCCCCGAACGTGACAGACGCCGCCTCTGGATGGGAATCCAGCGCAAACTCCTGCGTTCGGGAGTCGTCAACCCACGATCCACGAACGACACCCTCGCGCTGCACCAACTGATCCTCCGCACCGCCCCCTTCTACCTCGGTGTCCAGCCCATCGACATCGATCACCTCGAACTCACGTTCGGGTTCGACCTTGTCGCACGGGCCAACCACAACGCCGTGATCTGCGAGGCGCTCCTCGGGGATTCACCACTCGCCAGACTCATCGACCCTGAATCGATGAAGCCCATCGAGTTCCAGCCCATGCTGGGGATGGCGCTCACCGATCGCTGCGATATCCAGGCGTACGTCGAGGTCAAAGCACGCACCACCATCCGGCAGGTGCGCACCAGCAAGCACCCCGAAGAGCCGATCAGCGTCTTTATCACGGTCCGCAGAGGCGGCGATTTCGATGACATCGAAACGCTCGGCGCCAGGCTCGAAGAACTCGCCGAGCACGCGCAGGAACTGACACAGGGCCGCGTCGTCCCCAACGTGATCAACCCGCTGCGCGAAGCCATCGCCTCGCACCAGTTCTAAGAATCAAGTACTAGAAATCAGGGCTGCGACTGGCCGAAGTTCGCGATCAGCACGCCGAGATCGGCCGTATCAACAATGCCGTCGCCGATGATGTCGGCGATGTTGTCTTCCAGAACCGAACCGAAATTCGCGATCAGCAGGCCAAGGTCCGCGGTATCAACAACACCGTCCAGATTGATATCACCCGGGATCGGCGGCAGCGGGAGCAGGTCTAGATCAACGCCGTCGATGAACCCATCGTAGTTGATATCGAACGGACTGAAGTTCAACCCGAAGTTGATCAGCTCCACCGAGCCGTTCACGGTCATGTCAATATCCTGCGCACCGCCATCGAGCGCATCGCGCGCCAGGATCTCCAGGTCACGGTCACCGCTGTCAACAAGGCCGTCGCCGTTGATATCCCGCAGTCTGGCGCTGAACCCGATATCCGTATAGACATACAACGAGGGCGAACGCGACTGCGGGTACGCGGTCCCGACGATCGCCGTCGCGCGCCACTGTGTCGGATCAAGAACACCGGAAGCACTATCGCCGGCCCATCCCTGCGTCAGCACCTGCGCCGCGCCGGTCAGCGTCCCGGTGGCGCCGGCGATGATGTCGTCGATCGCCTCCTGCACCGAGGTGTGGTTCGAGACATCAAGATCGATCGGCTGCACCGGCTCGCCGGCGAGTTGCGCCGCGCCCAGAGGCGTGAGCGGGTACACCAGCGTGACAACCGTCAGGTCCGTCTCTACCACGTGCTCGAATCGGAGCTGAACGATCGGGTCGTACAACCCGAAATCCGCGCCGCCGAACGCGGCGCTGGCGTCCTGGTACCCGCTGGCGCGCTGGAAGAACCGCCCCTCGACGAGCATCACCTCGCCCTCTTCAAATTCCATGTCCCCGTCGTGCGCATCGACATCGCTTGTCGCGAGCACAACATCGAAGCAGCCGCAGAGCTTGAGCGTGTAATCGCTCCCGGTGCGTTCAAAGAATGGCGCTGTAAAGAAATTGTTCTCGGCGAGCTGGAACACATCGAGCGGCACACGCAATCGCGAGACGTCGTTGGGGATCGCCGCGAACCGGCCGGTGTTCCCGAGGAACCGGTACACCGCCTCCCCCCACTGCTCGCCCCCGGTATCGAAATCATCATCGATATCCAGCTCGATAAACCCGAAGACCGGGTTCATACCGAACTTGTATGGAGCGTAAGGGAACCCGCCGATCCCGAGCGTTCCCGGAGGATTGACCAACCCCTGGAATGTCACATCAACCCGAAGGATGTCGCCGCTCGCGCCGTCAGTCGCACCGCCGGTGTAAGGATCATCGGCCGCATTATCAGGCGACCACGCCATCAGCTTGACGCTGCGCAGATCGGGGAGATTCGTGTTGGGGAGATTCATCGGGCCGTGGATGGTCTCTTCATCCGTCCGGCGTTCCTGCACATCGTTGGCCGGATCGACCATGGTGTGCACAAAGCTAGCAGGCCCCTGAAACAACGCATCTGGATCAGCGCCGATCCCCGGCGACAACGCCAGAGCGCCCGACGCGACGAACACGATTGGCAGCGAATAGCGAATCATGGCTTCGACTGCCCGTTGACGTGCTCGTCGAGCCCCGCGCGATCGATCCGGTACCGCAGGCTGCCCCGGCTCATCCCGATGAGCTTGGCCGCCTTCGACACATTCCCGCGGCAATGCTTGAGCGCCTGAACGATCAGCGCGTGCTCGATCGCATCAGCGGTGTGCATCCCGCGTTCAAAGTCGAACTCGATCCCGTTCGTCGTGCTCTGCGCAGGCCCCGCTTGCGGTGCGCTCGCAACACCCGCGCCCTCGTACAAGCCCAGGTGCTCCGGTCCGATCGAATCGCCATCGCAGAGCATGACGGCGCGCTGGACCGCGTTGATCAGTTCCCGCACATTGCCCG
The DNA here is from genome assembly GCA_029260535.1 of Phycisphaerales bacterium. Taxonomy (GTDB): domain Bacteria; phylum Planctomycetota; class Phycisphaerae; order Phycisphaerales; family UBA1924; genus JACKHE01. The sequence continues at coordinate 15,204 of JAJDDA010000035.1, forward strand.
GCCACGCGTGCGCCGCGATCGCCTCGGTCGCGGCAGCGCTGAACCCGACCGCTGGCCTCCCGAACCTCGCCGCGGCTCGCACCAACTGATCGTTGGCGATGATCTCCGCGTCCCTGCCTCGGTCTTTCAATGGCGGGATCCGGATCGTGAACGCGCTGAGCCTGTAATACAGATCCCGACGGAACTCGTTCGTCTCCGCGCGAGCAGCAAGGTCCTGGTTCGTCGCCGCGATCACGCACGCGCGCACCGTGCGGTCCTTCGTCGAGCCAACCCGCCGGTAGACGCCCCGCTCAACGACGAGCAATAATTTAGATTGCAATTCGATCGGCATGTCCCCGATCTCATCGAGAAAGATCACGCCGCCCTCGGCCATCTCAAAGAGCCCGGCACGCGCCGTGCGCGCATCGGTGAAGGCGCCCTTCTCGTGCCCGAACAATTCGGACTCGATCAACGAGGCCGGTAGCGCTGAGCAGTTGACGTGCACAAACGGCGCGGCGCTGTCACCCCCCGACGCGACCGCGTGGATCCGCCGAGCGAGCACACCCTTGCCAGCGCCCGTCTCGCCAAGCAGGAGCACCGCTGGCAGCTCGCCGTGCTCCGATTCGGCATTCAGAACAGACGCAAGACGATCCGCGAGCGCCAGCGTGCCGGTCCACGCCTCGCTCTCGCCCAGCGTCTGCGCAGTCGAAGGGGTCTTCTCCTGTTCGAGGCGCTCATACAGACGCAGCCTGCGTTCCGATTTCCGCCGCGCGATCGCTCGATCGACAACAAGCGTCAGTTCCTCAAGGCTCAACGGTTTCTGCAGGTACTCATCCGCGCCGAGCTTCATCGCGCCAACGGCGCTCTCAACGGTGCCGAACGCGGTGATGACGATGATCGCCCCATCGAACCCGTCGGCGCGCAATTCACGAACAAGATCGATCCCGTCGTCGCCGGCGAGATTGATGTCCGTAATCACAACATCGAAAACCGTTGATTCAACAAGCCGGCGCGCCTCGGGGAGCGTCCCGGCATCGAGCACCGCGTGCCCCGGCTTGGCGAGTTTTCGACAGATCGACAGCCTCAGGTTTTCTTCGTCTTCGATGACGAGGATCGAGGCCATCAGGGTCTCCTGCCGGGGTGGTTCAAGCGTCAGCGGTGCGATCATCAGTTGGCGTGTCTCCAGCAGGTGTGAGTGGCAATCGGAGCGTAAACAAGGCGCCGCTCGGCTCCCCATCCACGTTCTCGACGCCGATCGAGCCCCCGTGCGCCCGAACGACCTGCTGTGCAACTGCAAGACCGATGCCGGTCCCGTCACGTTTCGTCGTAAAGTGTGCCTTGAATATCTGCTCGTGCAAGTGGTCCGGGACACCCTGACCCTCATCCCGGATCCGGATCCGCCACGTCCCATCGCCGTTCTCGGAAGCGGCATCCACGCTGACCATCGAATCCCGTGGCGCCGCCTGGATCGCGTTCGTGAGGACCGCGACAACCGCGTGCTCGAGGTGTGAGGCGTCAAACATCGCCGTTTCCGGCGCCCTATCGCGGTTCAGGCGGATCTCGATCGACCGCAACTCACCCGCAGGACGGAGCGTCTCAACAATGCTGTCGAGCCAGCCACCGATGGGCCGCCGTTCAGGGGTGATCGCGAGCGGAGTCGTCGACCGCAGGATGTCCGCCAGCCACGATTCAAACCGGTCCACCGCGTTGATAATCCGGTCCTGATTTTCTCGCAGCTCGGCCTCGTCATCGAGGTTCTCGGACAGTTCCGAGCGGGTCAATTCAGCCAGCCCCCGGATTCCCGCCAGCGGGTTGCGCAAATTGTGGACAATCCGGCGGAGCATCTCCCGCGTCGCGGCCAGCCGCTCCTGCTCGACTCGCTCATCGCGCATGATCCCGATATCGCTCGCCATCTGGTTGATCTCCGCGCTGAGCAGCGCGATCTCGTCCCGACCTGACACCGGGAGGCGGTGCGTGTAATCCCCGGCGCCGATCCTCGACGCCGCATGTCTCAATTGATCCACCGGAGCGACGACCCACCGGCGCAGCAGCAGCAGCGCCAGCACCGCGGTGAGCCCCGCGATCACCAGCGCCAATCCCAGCGCCGTCGCCAGCCGCGACTGGATCCGCCTCGCGTGAGCGCTCGCCAGCCCCGCATCGGCGAGCGTCTGCGCCTTGATCCGATCGAGCACAGAGAGCGCCACCGAAAAATCCGCGTCCTCGCGCGTCCGGCGTTCAATATTCCGCAGAGCGCCCGCCCCGACCCTGGCGCGCAGCGCCGCATCACCTTGCAATGATTCGATCGATGCCAGCGCCCCTGCCCTGTCAGCAGGATCGGCCGTCAGGTCCGCCTTGATCTCTTCAACAGCGGCGAGCACCACGGCGGACTGGCTGAAAGGCTCGGCGGTCACCCCGTGCAGCAGCCCGAACGACCACCACGCCGAACCCAGCGCCACGCCGACAGTCAGCCCCAGGAGGGCGAGCAGAACAGCGAACTTGAGTTGCAGGGTCATCGTCGTGTGCTGATGTCTTAGGGGGTTGGCTGGTAGCCCCATTCCCAGCCCGACTCACCGAGCGGATCATTCGATGTCAGGACATGCCCACCGACGAAGCCGACATTGATCCGACCGTTGTGCCGATGCCCGGGGAACCAGAGCCGGTCGTTCGCGTAAGGCCCCCTGCTGTCGAGCGAAGGAGCGGAATAGATCGGTTGCACACCCTTCTCGAACGCCGCCTCGCCGTCCACATCCCAAAGGAGCGGCGTATCACCGTGCATCAGGATGTCGCTGGTGAGCGTGACCCGAACCGCGCGGGGCCTCCCGTTGCGGCCAACGATCTCGGCGCGATCAAACCGAGAGTTAAAACCAAAGCTCACCGTCTGCGGCGTATTGAATGGGCCAGCGGAGCACGGCGTGTTCCGCCGGACCACGACCTCGCCGTGAACCTCGGTGCACCGCATCGGGCTGGCGCCATTCGAATCAAGGATCGTGACGGTTGGGGCCGCCGGGTGCTCCCAGAACTCGTCAATGCCGTACTGGTTCTCCTGGAACGTGTCCATCCGGAACCGGTTGGAACCCAATTCACCCTCATCATCACCACGATCGCCGTGCAACTCATCATCGGCGAAGAGCTGGAACTCGAACGCGACGGTGCGCTGGTTCATCTGGCAACCGAAGCCGCGAGCCGCCCCGATCGTGTACCGGATCGTGGGCGTCAGCATCGCCAGCAGCACCGCGATGATGCTGATCGTGACGAGCAACTCAATAAGCGTGAACGCCCTGCGACGGATCGGGTTGATCCGGGGACAGCCGATCATCCGGCGATCCCGTATCGGAGTGTGCTTCGGTCGCACAGCGATTCCCCTCGAATCAGCGCCCAGCGCCAGCAATAGAACACCCGAGCGTACCACGCCCACCCCTGCGCAGACAAGGCTGTTTCTCTGATTTCGCCCGAGGAACACAGCGATTCAAGGCCACACTTTGCCTCCAATCGGCTGACACCGACCAGAGAATCGCTCGATTGTGATCACCCAACGCGCACCTATCTGAATTCAATGAAGCAGATTGCTTTGTTGCAACTGGCTTGGTGTGGCCTTTCGTGCGCAAAATCATCGCGATCGATTGCAGCCTCTAGCCAACCAGGGCCATGATGCGCCAACACCGCACGAATCAATGAATCGTTCACCGAATCGCGTGCACATGCTCTGCCCCACTGGCACGGCTCTTGCCAAAGGATCCGGACAAATCACTGTCTTTGTTCAAGGAGCACGCGATGCAATCAACAAGACCACAGACCACCCGCTGGATCGCCGCGGGAATCATGACGGCGGGGATCACCGTCGCCGCCGGGCAAGCCGAGAGCATCTCGGTTCCCATCGAAACGCACCAGAGCGAGATCACCCAGCGATTCGATACGACCGCCCCCGGTCACCCGGCGATGCTCGAATCCGCGAGCGCCAACCGAGGCGCCGTCGTCTTCGACCCGGACGCCCCGCCCAACTCGTTCCTCGAGAAAAACTGGTACGTCAACTTCGAGAGCCCCCCGATCGACGCGCTCGCGCTCAACTCCGACGGGAACACGCTCTTCGCCGCGAACACCCCCAACGGCACGCTCGCGATCTTCGACGTCTCGGGCAACCCCATGCAGCAGGTCGGCGAGATCCCCACCGGGATCGAACCCGTCTCCGTCGGCATCCAGCCCGGGACCAACGACCGCATCGTCTGGGTGCTCAACTTTGTCTCTGACACCGCAGCGGTGGTGGACACCCTCACCGGAAAGGTCGTCGACATCATCCGTGTCGGTGATGAACCCGCCACGATCACCTTCAGCGATGACGGCGCCACCGCGTTCATCGTCACGCAAGGCCCCCCGGTCTTCGACAACGGCGAAGAGATCCGCCAGAAGAGCGGCGTCGTCGCCGTCAGCACCACGACCAGGCAGATCGTCGGCAAGGTCATCCTCGACATGAACACGCCGAGGCGATCGGTGATCGTCCCGGGGCAGAACAAGCTCGTCGTCGCGGCGCTGCGCTCGGGCAACAACACCACCGTCGTCGGCGAACCCTTCCTCTTCGATACCTCCGACAACGGCCTCGTCTTCTTCCCCAACCTTGTCAATGCTTCGAACTTCTCGCTGACCCAGCCCCTCTTCTCGGATCCGAGCCTCTCACCATGGCCGGACATCTCACCGGTCCCGGGCGCCACCTTCGTCGCGCGCATCGTCAAAGACCGGGGCGTCACCGTCAACAACGTGTGGCACGACATCATCGAGGTCCTCAACGGCAGCACCGGGGGCGACAATCCCTCGCTCCAGGTGCTCTCGTCGTACATCGCCGAATTCCCCACCGTCCTCAACCCCTTCGAGGCGCTGACCAAAACCATCACCGACGCCAAGGACACCGTCGACAACGACATCGCGGTGATCGATATCAGCAACCCCGCGTCGATGTTCGTTGATTCGATGGACGGGGATATCGGGACCGCGCTCACCGGTCTTGCGCTCCGCCCGGCCGGGGACGCCGGCGTCGAGGTCATGGTGACCAACTTCGAGCCATTCAACACCACCAGGCACGAACCGACCCTCAACGGCAACTTCGCCGCGCACGAGGTCGTGCGGGTCACCGGCCTCGGTTCGGGCGCCGTAGCGCAACCCTTCGATCTCCACGCGGGGATCCCCAACTTCGGTGACGTCTCGCAATTCAACCAGCAGGCGTGGGACAACGCGCTGTCCAACCCGATCGATATCGAGTTCAACGCCGCCGGCTCCGTCGCGTTTGTTGCCGCGCTCGGTTCATCACGTATCGGCGCTGTTGATCCTGACACCGGAGGCGTCTTCGACGTCATCGACGTCCCCGCAGGCCCCCGCTCGCTCGCGTACGACGCCGACCGCGACCTGCTCTACGTCCTCTCGCGCACCGACATGGGGATCCAGCGACTCGACGTCAGCACCCCGTCGCTCATGACCGCGCGCGGAAACCTCCCGCTCTTCAACCCCGAACCCGACGACATCCGCGAGGGCCGGGGCTTCATGCACAGCTCCCTGCTCTCGAACAACGGCGGCTTCGCCTGCGCGACGTGCCACCTCGACGCAACGTACGACGCGCTCGCGTGGGATCTTGGCAACCCCGACAAACTCGAAAATGAAACCAAACCCTTCATCACCGCCGACCTGCTCGGCAACCCCTGCCTCGAAGGCGGCGGCGAGAACCACCCGCTCAAGGGCCCAATGGTCACGCTCTCGCTCCAGGGGCTCAAAAACCACACCGAACTCCACTGGCGCGGCGATCGCCTTGAATTCCAGTCCTTCAAGGGCGCATTCTCCGGTCTCCAGGGCGGCGAAGAACCCACCGACGAAGGCATGGACACCTACACCGCCTTCATCGATTCCATCGCCTACCCGCCCAACCCCTTCCGCAACCCCGACAACACCTTCATCGACCCCGTCGCCGCGACCGGCCTCAACGTCTACATGAACAGCTGCAACGCCTGCCACCAGATCACCCACGACGGCGCGCTCCAGGTCGAGTGCGAACCCAACGACGTCGCATTCAACCTGAACGGCGGCCTCTTCGCGCAAGTCCAATTGGTCCCGCAACTCCGGGGGCTCTACAAGAAGTTCGACACTGATCTCTACGGCGGTTTCGGCTTACTCCACGATGGACGTGAAGAACGGGAAGCCAACGACCACCCGCTCGACACCTTCCTCCAGACATTCTTCCAGGGCATCATCAACAACGGTCTCGACGATGACCTCATCGCATTCGTGCAAGGCTTCCAGAGCAACGCGATGCCGATCGTCGGGTTCCAGACCGTCGCGGCAGGCCCCGCCGCCAACGAGGTCTTCGCGTCACCGAGCTTCGAGCAGGACATCGACCTGATGATCCAGCAGCACGACCTCTTCCCGAGCCGGTGCGATGTCATCGCCAAGGGAACCGTCAACGGCGTCCAGCGCGGCTACTTCCTCTGGAGCACCGACACCGTCTCACCGACGTTCCGTTCCGACGCCGGCACAACGCTGCTGCTGACTGAACTGCTCGCCGGGATCGCCAGCGGCGACTCGCTCGTCTTCACCGCCGTCCCGCCGGGATCCGGCCGACGTATGGGTGTTGATCAGGACGACGATTGCGTCAGCGATCTGCTCGACCCCGATCCGCAGAACCCGATGCTCAACGCCGACTACAACCATGACGGCCGTGTCGACACCGCCGACCTCGGCTCGCTCATCGCCGCCTTCGGAACAGTGAACGAAGCGATCACGCTCAACCCGGATCCTCTGATTGATACGTCCGACCTCGGGATCCTCATCGGGGCATTCGGCGTGTGCCCGTAATCCCCACAGCAAAGGTGACGGGATGACGAGGGGCGATCCTGCCAATCGCCGCTCCTCATCTCTAGTACATTCGTTCCTCTCGAAGACAAAGCCCGGCTCACGCAGCCGGGCTTTGTCATGCGCCATCCCAGCCCCCAATGCCCAGCGCAGCGATTGCGCTTGCCGCAACAGGGCCGATCATTATCGGTCCTCAACCGAGTTCATCGCGCACAGCCTCCGACATTGGTTGTGCCAACGGGTCGGCGGTCGATCAGGTGGGGCCGACCGGCGTGTCGCCGGCGGGATCGGCAAGTCGCCGGAAGGCTCGGCATCCACTTCAGTGGACCGAAGCAAAGCGTTGTTCAAGTGGTCTGAGTCAGACCCTTACGGAAGTCTGGAGCGTGGCGAAGTGAGCCAGGAAATACTGATCGAACGGTTCTTTGATGCATTGGTGGCGGGTGACCGCGCCGCAGCAAGAGAGATTGTCAACGACACCATCCGGGATCGCATCCCGGTCGAGCGACTCGTCCTCGACCTCTACTGGCCCACCTACCAGCAGGTCGAAAAACTCCACCGCAGCGACCAGCTCTCGGCGCTCGCGCACCACCTCGCCACAAGATTGCTGCGCACCTTTGTTGATCAGGCGGCGCTGCGCTTCGAGCGCACCGCGCCGGTCAACCGCACGATCTTCGCTGTCTGCGGTCCCACCGACCCCGACGAACTCGCCGCGCAGATGGCCGTCGACCTCCTCGAAGGCGCCGGCTTCAACATCACCTTCGCCGGCGGCGGCATCGCCAAGGACGAGATCGTCGCCCACGTGCAGATCGCCCAGCCCGACGCGCTGCTCATCTTCGCCTCAGCGCCAAGCGATCTCCCCGACATCCGGAGCATCATCGACGGCTTCTCCGACAACAACGCCTGCGTCGACATGCAGGTCATCGTCGGTGGCGGCGTCTTCGCACGTGCGGAGGGCCTCGCCGAAGAGATCGGCGCCGACCTCTGGGCCGACTCCCCCGGCGAGCTCGTTCAAACGATGCTCGAAGAGCCCCGCAGGAAGGCCAACCCCGCCCAGCGCACCGTTGGCCGCAACAAGCGAACACGCGCCGCGTAACAACGCGACCACATCTCGCCAGATCCAGCATCAACCCTCGGCAACATTGCCGGGGGTTGTTTTTAATGTGTATTCCTGGATGCTCCGAAGGCTGTGCCCGCCGTGCGATCTAGATTCACGGCTGTTTATCGGCATGGAACACAGGGTTTGACCGCCCCCTTCGATCCGTCGATACACCAGTTGCGATCGAACCCCCTGTTCATGAGGAATCCGCAATGCGCATGGACATCAGTTCAACCCTCGCCCTGACCGGCCCCGAGACCGCAACGCTGGTCTTCGTGGGACTCTGCGCGATCTTCGTGTTCTATCTGAAGATCAAGGGGAACCTGCCATCGGACCCGGGCGGGAGCATCTAGCAGAAGACGGTCAGCTCGATGCTGGTGGAGGCTGAATAAAATCGATCAGGTTCCCGTACAGATCTTTGAATACCGCGACGATGCCGTACGGCTCATCCCTGGGTGGCCCAACGAATTCCACGCCCACCGCTCGGTAGGCTTCGTAGTCGCGATAAAAATCATCGGTGTATAAAAAGATAAAAACGCGACCTCCGGTCTGACTGCCAACGCTCGCCTGCTGCTCGGGCGTAACCGCGCGAGCAAGCAAAAACCCGGCGCCGTCCGAACCGCTAGGCCTGACACGAACCCACCGCTTGCCACCGCCAAGATCGGTGTCTTCAAGAAGATCAAAGCCGAGCTTCCCGACGTAGAACTCGATCGCGTCGTCATAGTCGAGCACAGTCAGTGCGATTTGTGCGATGTGCTGTGAGATGTTGCTCTCCAGAAACAGTGTTCTTCATTCATGGTGCGATTACTCATTTTTATGTAATGGTCACCATTCATGGGCAATTCATTCCTGTTTAACACCCTCCCGATCGACCACCGCCACACCCAATACCGCGAGGCCGTGGCAACTTTCGACAACCGACGAAGCAGTCTTTGTAGATACACAAAAATGATTCGATCTGGTCCGGCTTAAGTTGTTGCATCGACGATGGCAGGTCTTTGACACGGATACGGTTTTCGGAGAAGCCGAGATTCCTTGCGCCGGTTCTTGCCCCTGCGTGTAGGTAAACTTCTTTTGGAGGAACACGGAGGTATTCGCCAATCCTCTGGGCGATGTCGTAAACGGCTAACTCGCCGATACCGTCAATGCGCAATCTGTTGATGAGCGAATGCAGCGACTTGAAATCGCGACAAGAATGAATTGCTTTTCGATGGCGTTGGAGTTTGCGCTCGAATTTTCTGAGCGTAGGCCTGCCGATTCGGCGCTGATGATTCTCGATATTCCCCTCGGCAGTCTCGGATCTCGCGGCTACCTGAATAGCTGTTGCCAGATCCGGCATTTTACGGAATCGGTTGGAGTCTTCCATGCAACGAGTCGTCCAGTGGTCACGAAAATGCTTGACCTGACGACGCAGTTCCCTGGTTGAAATATCCATCGCAGACTCCGTCAAACCTTGTGAGGAGTTGTAGAAATAAATGGAGCCGGGGGGAATCGAACCTCGCTAAAATCAATAACACAGGCCAGCCAGATCAGTGTAACGCACAAATACACGCACAAGTACTTCAGCGTGAGTTGGCAGATATTGTCGCCGCATGGCATTGCCTTAATCGAAAAACTCAGGTGCAAATTCTAGATCTCATCGTCCTTGCCAAGCCAACTTGATGCCGACCAATTACGGAGAGGACGGGATTCTCCACGCTTTGAATCCGGATCCTCGCTGAGAGCCTGCAAATCTCCCAACCAATTGAATTACCCTTGCTTACGATTCCGGATTGTTGCCGATCTTTGCCGATTCTTGCCGATCCGGAGGCGCGCCGCTGGAACTCATTTGGGAACTCAACCGGCGCAGATTGCAAATCACGGGGTAACTCTGCGATCACTTATGCCAGAGAATCTCGCCATCCCCCCGCTGATCTTCATTCATCTGATGCCCAAAACCACCAGCCTGGGACTGGACCGGGTTAAGAGGGGCAGGCCAAGGCGATCCGCGGCTTGCCTATCCGGTCATCCGGGCCTCGGAACACCGCCTACAAGCCGCCTAGGGCAGGGCACAAACTCCTAGCCCACCCCAGAGAGGGTGATGGGAGTAAAGAGCAACTGACTGAGACGGCGACATCCGATTGAGAGTCGTGAGTAACGGTGGGGATGCGAGCTACGCCGTGCTTCTTGCTATATATCGAGCTCGCCCGCTACTCCTGCTACTATACCGTGACTTACAGGCAGATAGGGAGATGATGAGCCCAAAATCAAGGTGCAACGGCGATACGTCCGGGGTGATCCTCGGCACCGAGTCTCTGAGCGTCGCCATGATGCCGTTTACGGCAGCGCACAAACTCTTGGCCAATCTGGACGGGAGTACTTTGAACTTATACAAGCTAATGAAGCAGTGATATGTGATTCAAAAACCGTCATGCGAGGTAGGGCGGGATATTCTGCTGTTCTTCTTGCAATACTCATGGCTCGCCCGTTATCCTTGACCAAGGATATATCACAGTATTTGTATAGCTAAAATGCAGAATGGTTTAGGTGTGCAAGATCAATGACTAAAAAATGGAACAATCCATTCGATGTTCCTGATGTAGATAATCCTGATGGGCATGATGTTAGGAGATTTGCGGCTACAGTAAATTATCTTAACGGAAGCAACATAGATCTTATCGGAAGAGATGTAGATCAAAACGCAGAGCAATGGGCAGCCAAATTAAGTGACGACCGCTCTTCCTCGATTGATGGCAGCTCATCTTCGATCGATGGCGATTGGCTGGGTCGTTGGAACTTTAATGGCGGGAATTGGGTACCACCGTTTAGAGTGGAAATTCGGTCGATCAAAAATCGTGTTTTTATCCGATACGATGATCACCAAAAAGGTCGATTTCTAGCTGAATTTTCACGAGAACAAGATTTGCTTCTTGGTCGAATTGAAAACATCGATAGCCGTATTGATTCGAATCCTTGTGTGATTCGTATTGTAAGTGCAGAACGCCTTGACGGGACCTGGGGCGGAAAAGGCAGGCTAGATTTCCGGAGGCAAATTGACAAGTGCAGCAAAGAATATGTGTGGCATGATGGCCGCACACAACTTGATGTAAAAGCCGAGTTGCTTGCAGTTCTTGATGATCATGTCGGCGTTATTCACGCAGTAAAAATCTCTCCGTCAGCCGATATGATTGCAACAGCCGGGGATGACGGAACAGTACGTATTTACAATGATCTAGGAAGATTACTATTTAGTTATATAGGCCATCAAGGGCCAATTACTGGTTTATCCTGGTCTCCCACTAGCAGTGAAATTGTATCTGTATCTCAAGATAAAGCTATTAAAGTTTGGAACTTAACGACTAATGAACAATACGAACTTGGAACTCACGCCGATCATGTAACTAGTGTTAGCTGGATTCAAACAGGTCAATTTATTGCCACCGGAAGTCTAGATAAAACCGTGAGCATTTGGGATGCCACATCACGCACGTTATTCCGTTCTATTAATCTTAAAAAAATTATTACGGATATTATGTGGCGACCAAACGCATACAATCTATTGATTGGGTGCAATGACGACACAATCTACGTGCTAAATAGACCTGATCAGCCGAACGCCATGAGCATCCAAAGGAATGTAGAAAAAGGAACATCTTCGGTTTCATGGTCCGCTGATGGAGCAATAATCGCGACTTCAGGATCTGGCCGCGCGGTACAAATTTACGATTCTAGAGATGGCCGGAAGCAGAGGTTCATTAGTGCAATTACCGAGGGCTCCCTAGCTAGTGTGAACGTAGGGTGCATGAGTCTTTTTGCAAACCATTATTATGGTCGCATGATAGCCGTGAAGTGTGGCCAAGCAACTTCTCTATGGGACATCAAGAACAAAAAAATGATTGCCCACCTCCGCTGTCCGATCGGTGGGCCTTTGTATGAAGGTGCAGGTGGCCTAGATGTCCATCCGAATGGCGATATCCTTGCGGTTAGAGACGATCAGAGTAATCGCATATTGTTATTGCCTCTAAGACGCCTGATTGCAACGCCGTTACCTACCGCCGCACTGGCATCGCCCGAAGCAGATGCAAAAGATCAGTATTTATCGGATATATTTTTGTGCCATGCTAGCGAAGACAAGAAGGATATAATTGAGCCATTGTTCGACCGGCTAGAGAAGGACGGAGTGTCGTGCTGGTATGATAACCGTGAAATAGCCGTGGGGGACAGCCTGAGCGATAAAACTAACGATGGAATAGAAAAATCAAAGTATGTACTAGCAGTTATCTCTATTAATTTCATAGGAAAGCGATACGCAAACAAAGAGCTCAATGACGCCCTGGACATTGAATCTATAAACGGAAATACAAAAGTATTAGCATTAATAGTTGACAAAAATAACAACAAAGAAGCAATACTAACTAAATATCCACATATTGCAGAGAAATATTACCTAACATGGTCTAGTGGATTAGATGCTATTGTTAAAAATATTAAAAATAGAATAAAAAAATAGATCTCAGCAAATGCACAAGGCAAATGTCGCCTACCACTTAGATTATGCCCGGACGCAATTCGCTGTAGATAGGCGGGAATGCGATGATCCGAACCCGCGGTGTTCCCAGCCTTCAGTCCGCGAAGAGGGGGTTATGTGAAGCAGTAGAGTGGCACAGATCTGCGGCGATGCATCGTATGCAGGCACCCATGCTTATAAAATTCGCTGCCGTACATTTACAGCCCGTGATACATTGGCACTAGCAGAGGTGGAACTGCGTGTATCTGTTCTAGAGGCCGTGATCTTAAGGCAGTAAAGAGATGTTGAACCCAGAATTATGATGTGTCGGTTGTGTGCCCGAGGCGACCCATGGCTGGCTTTACAGTCATTCGTATTTCGGAATGCGGCCCACATACCGCCCTAGGATGTGCGCAAACTCCTGGCCACTACGATAGAGGTGCTTGGAATGGTTGAAGGCTGTGTAATGCGGTGCCATTTGATTGGAGCGAGTTGTCAACGGCGAGAGCGAGGTGCTTGCTGTTGTTTTTGCTACCCGATTGGCTCGTCCGCTACTACTGAGTATTTGGATAATACGGGATCAAGAACATCGGAGTCAGTCCGGATGGCCCGGAGAGGAAGACGAGCCTGATCGCTCTCCAGTCGGCCCTCGACTACGCCGAGGGATTCAATCGCGACAGCCCCTCCATCAACAGCTTGATCATTCGTTTCGTGTCGAGCGTCGTTGCCAATTCGCGATGCTCCGCTTCGCTCAAGAGCGGATTTAGCCCCTTGAGTCCCCGCGAGCGTAACTCCTGGGAGATCGCGCTGTAGTCGGGGAACGCTATCACTTTGGTTTGGTAGAGTTCACGAAGCTGTACCGAGTCGGGGCACTCACGTTGATACTCCCACGTCGCCTCCGGCCGCGCGACGCCCTCGATGAGATCAAAGACAAGCCCTGCAACACCACCGAATGCACCGATGAGGAAGACTGGTTGCTCGCGTTTCGCTGAGATGAGGACTTCCTCGAGTACGCCGGGCATGAGCCCGAAGTACCACTTGACGGACCTTGAGCCGTCTTCGCCGACTTTCTCGGTGGGTCCGAATGTACCGCCGAGAACAACGCGCGCAGCCGTCTCATCGGCCTGGCGCTCCCGCATCTCCGTCATGCCGCGAGCCCACGCGAATCGGTGCTCGGGCGATGTGGTTGCCGAAAAGAACGCAGGCTCCGCGAGAAACGCCGAATTCATCGTCTCATCGATATCGGCTGGGCGGTCGGTCTCGATGATGCGAGCGACGGCGGAGCGGTCGTCGCGTTGCTCAACCGTCAACCTCGGAAGTGGCCAACCACGGTAATTCCTGATGCGATCCACAGGATCAACACCTTCGAGCGCGTTGTACGCCTTGACTACGTTGCCGAGTTGGTCGGTGTACCCCTTTTCACCCAAGTGCCCGCCGTACGCCAGCGAGGCACCCGTGACCAAGAGGTACCGGCAGATGTCGAGCGTTGCTGCGTCGAGGTGGACGGAGTCTAGCCCGCGAGCGCCGATGTCCGTGCTCTCGGACAGCGAGACCGCGATGGTGCGGCCGCGGAGCCGGGTTGACTCAGCGATGCGTTGCAGCGGGGTTGTCAAACACACACCGCTGAGCTCGACCTCTCTGGCCTCAGAAAGCCCGAGCGGCGGATCGGGGTACAGCACTCGACTGCGGGGTCTGCGACGCTGCAGCACGGTGAGAAGCTCCGGCGGTCGAGTGAACACTTCGTCGTTGTGGAGCCTGTGTCGTGGGAGATCGAGCTCCGCGACGAGATTCCTCAGCACTTCCTTGAGTAGCGTGTCGATGATTTCGCCGGGGTTGTCCGCCCATCGGATCACCGTAGCGTTTCCGAGATACGGGAACCCCCGCTTCTCGGCACCCTTAAGCGCATCAACCACGAGGATCGGACGATCATGTCGTTTGGCGAGCAGCACTTCTTTTCGGCAGTACTCACGTGAGGAGTAGTTGTCCGTCAGTAGGCATAGCATGGCGGTCTGTTCTACGCCCGCCTCGATTGCCTCCTCGAAATTGGTGCCGATGCCGATATCTCCGGAATCTACCCATGACTTCACGGGCTTCTTCGCGTCGAGGTATTCCACGAATGCTTCGAATACCTTGGGGTCTTTGTCGACGTCCAACTTCGTGTGGCTGACGAAGACTCTGGTTGGCGCTGGCTGACCGGGTGAAAGCTGATCATTCGACACGAGATACCGGCAGAGTTCCGTGACCAATACGCGCGATAGGAACGTCTCGAGTTCATTCTCGGGAACGACATGCGCCCGAGCGAAATTGGCCTTGTTCAACCGTTCTTCAAGGGGCCAGGCGTTCTTGGAGAGCTGGAGTGGAAACATCCGGTCGTGCGTCTGATCCAAGCCCACGAACACATCGCCGACATATGCCCTCCACGCATCATCGGTGTTGAGGTGTGCGTCTGCGAACACGACATAGAACGTCCGCTCCGCTCGCCCGGATTCTGGCTTCGGAGGTGGTGCCGCGTCAGGTTCCTCGGGGCAGAAGATGGTGTCCACACGCAGGCCCGGATCGACCGGATCCCCGTTGAGGAATTTGTGCAGGAACCGCGCGAGCGCGCGCGATTTGTCAGAATTCGGGTGAAATATGAAATGTACGAGGAGAGGACGCTTCATGACTTGTATCCGCCTCGAGCGACCGCTTCGAGCTCGTTAGCGCACTGGTCTATTCGCGTGACCAAGCGGTCCTTATCGGGCACGGCCTGGCCGTGCAGTTCGCCGATCACATACGCGAGGTGTTTATTCGTGTCTTGGATGGCCTTCTCGCCGCGGTTCGTGTTGCCGCCAGGAACACCCCTGCCGAGCCGATGCCGGAGCAACGAGGAGGCTGATCGGGCTGCCCGGATGCATACGTCAATCGGAGCCTCCGACGATAGGAGCGTCGATACGAATGTTAGATCGAGCGCCGAACGCCACGCGGCCTCTCGCACTTCCGGCGAAAGCGCGCCCTGGAATGCCTCATCGAACTCTGCCAGCGCCTCCATGAGTTGCTCGTTCGGGCGGCTGTCGAGTACCACCTGGGCTTCCCCCTCGCTCGGTCGGAGTTCCTTCGGAACATAGGTCTCAATCCTGAGGATGTTGGCGGTTTCTCCCAGGAGCAGCGCATACACTGCAGCCGCCTTGCGCATTTTCGCAAGGTCTTCTAGGCATGCGTATTTGAGCGGCCACTCATGCTCGGCGAACCCGGCCTGTTCCCACGCGTCGAGTCGCGGGTGCCACCTGCTGAGGTACGGCCGGACCACCGAGTTCAACATGTTCTGTGCGATAGACTCGAGGGTTTCGGTACCATCAGATGCGTTCGGCGGCGTTGCCGGCATCGACTTGAGCTCTTCGCGCACTGCGTTAAAAAACTCATACAGAGACTTGATCGCGGCGCGGATCGTGCCGTCTTCCTCCTCGAGCGGTTGCAGCACCGTCCGGGTGGTCATCTCCAAGAAGATCTTGCGGGCCGACGCGCGCTGCGGGTTGCCGAGCGGGATGGTGACGGTCCCGAGACCCGGTAATGTGAATGGGAACTCACGGATGCCGAGCGACTTCAATGAAGCACGGAAGGCCTTGAAGAGCTGCGGTCCGAAGAATGAGAGCACTCCGCCGAGCAGCGCCCAGCCGCCGACCAGGTACAAAAATCCGCCGTCCTCCGACAGTTTGTTGAGTGTCCAGAGCGCGAACCCAACTACGCCACCGGTCAATGCGCTGATGCCCGCCGTCGTAAGACGGCTATGCATCGACCCTTTGTCTGCTTCGTTGCCTGATGTCATCGCGCTTCCCTTCGACCCGGTGGAGTGCTTCCACACCCGACAGTATATTCGGCAGCGAACGCATTCATGAAGCTTTGCGAAAGCACGGCCCAGCACCGCACCTCCGCTCCGAGAGGTGGGGGGCTAGAACCACGGTAGGCCCCAGATCGTGCGGACATGCAGTTGGTGCCAGCTGATCCGCTCTGGTGTGTAGATGCACACGACCCCGGAGTCTGGGTCGTACGCAACGGAGTACACATCCGCGCTGATCTCGCCGCTCACCACAGCTGGGCGTTTCCACCGTTGGGCGGGGCTCATGTGCGAATCCCAAACCACCGTATCGCCCGTCCAGCAGACGCTCATCATTCCACCGCGCTGGCGGAGGGGGACGACATTGTTGTACACGCTTTCGCCAGTCTCGATGACGCGTGTTGATCCATCGGGTCCGCGCAGTACTAACTGATTCGCTTTCCCACCCCCGTATTTTCCAAAGCACCCGATCACGAGTGAGTCGCCGACCGGCGCGAGGGAGTAGATCGTCACGATGTCCGGGATCATAAAGGACGAAATTTCCCGAGATGATAAGCTAATCCTCGCGGCGACACCATCGAGATGAGCAACCCAGAGCTCGCCGCCGTCCTCGCTGAAGACGAGATCATTGATGCGTCCGGCCTCTTCGAGTTCGAAGCCAGATGGCATGGGAACGTGGATTGTCTCGACGGCTCCGCTCCGCCCGACCCGCCAGATGTGAATTGCTCCGTCGTCATCACCAGCAGCAATCGTGCCGGTTGCCGGATGAACCCCAACGCAGATGAAGGCGGTGCCGGTCGGGTTCTCGAACTCCCAGATGGGCACGCCGTCCGTCAATGACCACGCTCGAACAATCGACGATTCGAGCGCGACCCCGATGAACGCGTCATCGTCGAGCATCTCGACATCCATCACGATACCGGCAAGGGGATTCAAGATCTCACGCATAGATCCGTACGGTCCGATGATGCGAACGATCCCGTCGTCGAACCCTTTGATTACTCGCCCAGATTCGCCATGGACGGTGACTCCCTCTGAAAACGTGTCTTTCTCGATCGGGTTCTCGATAGCTGATGTCTCGATCATCACCAGATGCGCTTGCTGCTCCAACGCCCAGAGTGCGATACACGCGAGCAGAACCGAGGGGACGCAGATGGCCAGTCTGATTCGACGCCTGCGTGCGCTGTTATACCCGCACTGCCTGTCGAGAAGTGCCTCGTGTTCCAAGCCAAGGATCTCTGCATAGACCCGCAATAGCTCGTTCCAGGGGAGCCATAGTCGCCACGGCCGGTGCCACGACCATCGGAGCCTACGATAGTCGATCGACGCCGGGTAGTCTTCCCCCGAAATGAGTTCCTGTGGGAACGACGAAGGCCCGATGGGATCCTCGGCTTCTATCATGACCGTGGTGATGTCCGCATTCGGGCCGTGGTGCTCGCGGAAGACTCGGATCTCCTCTTTGACCCACTTTGATTGAACGCTGTTCGGCGAAACGAGCACGATGAGCCTGCGCGACGCGCGGACCTTCTCAAGTACGGCTTCACGGACGCTGTCGCCCGGTTTCACAGCGTGGTAGTCGATCGCGATTTCAAGCCGACCTAGTTCGTCGCGGACGTCGCGCCCGAGCCAACGGAACCGATACTCAAGAAAACGATGAAGGTGCGACGCGAAGCCGCGGTCCTTGCTGCTGTAACTCATGAACGCGGCGTACTGCCGCGGTGAGGAGCCCGCTGCCACAGATCCGTCGGAACGCTTAGGTGTCATCGTGGCTCCATTGCCGGCAAGGGAGTCGGTATCTTTCCGTGGATATCTGTTGTGCTTTGTCATTTGACACGAATCTAGCGAAGCATCTAACGGATCGTGGTCGTGCGATCGGAAGTGCCCGCTAGTCGCCCGCTCGGACGATGAAGGACCATAGCGGGTTCACCTCTCCGAGCATTCCTCGTATCGTCACAAGGCCTTTCTGCCGGCAGTGATCGCCCCCTGTGCAGGTGGGCGGTACTTCGGTGAGTTGTGCGGCCAAGAGTGGCGAGGGGGATAATCCCAGCCAGCAATGCTTGATAGCGAGACCCAGTAGACGCGTCCTGTTGAACAGCGGGTGGCAATGGCACAGATTTGTGTCTCGACGGCATTCAACGATGCGTGCATAACATAGTGCCTTCTCAGCCAGACACCCGCGTTCGCGTTGCTTTGTCAGTACCTTCAGGCCCTCTCTTCGCCAGATCGAGTGATGGCGTCAGCACTACAACACTTGCGTTCACACTGCTCGCTCAGCTACCACCCCCGGCCCCCGAAGCGATCGCTGCTGGGCCGCCCTCCGCTCCGGGAGGCCCAACAGTGGTGTACAACTAGCGAAAGATTCACATAGACTTTGGACTCAAACCCAAGGGCAGGTCAACTCCATCTCAAGGAATCGGGCGCTTACCTTCAGTGAACTCATGCTCCACGAATCCAGCCATTCTTTAAGCTTCATGCTCTAGCCCTCACGCTTAGTACCATCGCTGCCCGGAGCGATTGTTCTGATAAAGATCACGAGAATTGTCTGGCTCGTGGGTGCTCTTGCGAAGGTACGCACGGTGGATCAGATCCTGAACGGTATCGGGATCCTCCGTCCAGTCGGCCAACAGAGCGAACTCGCACTGCGCATTATCGTACAGCCGTGGCGGGATCGTGTAGCGGTCGTACGAGTTCGCTCGGTAGGCTGGGTGCGTAGGAAGGAATAGCCCGAGCAATCCCGAACGCGGATTGAGCTTCGTTGCGCGAATGCTCGACGATAATTCCCAATCAACATGCTTTCGTTGCCAAGTCTGCGTGCCAATGAGAACCACGGTGACCGATGTGTCACGTAGATACTCATCACGGATTCGCTGGCGGATCGTCTCGGTTCTGAGATTCGGATCGAGGTCGCCAAGTTGGACGGATCCGTGAACAAGAACGCCGAACCGATTGCCAAATCGCAGCTCAAAGATTTTCTTGTAGCTCTCATCATTGGCGTGATGGTAGCTGATGAATACGTTGTGGCGTTCTGTCATCTGCAGCCTCCAATCTTCGGTCCCGCCTCGTGGCTCCGGCACTGCATTCTATCGCGGAGCTAGAGCTCCCATCGAGCACCCCGATGGCTGTTTCGACGATATGCGGTAGCACTCATTTCCGTCAACAGGCCACTACTCTTCTATCGCAGAGTGCTCAGCTCGTTGTTTCAGATCAGAGTGACCTGCCCCCTGACCTGCCCCCTGACCTGCCCCCCAATTCTGATCCATTTCCAGGCCAGTAGTCTTGGCATGGGTCGAGGAGGATTCGGGCATGGCACACAAGAAGTATTCGGCGGAAGAGTTCGTCAACAAGCTCCGCTAGGTGGAGATTCTAATCGCACTAGGAATAACGGTGGCGCAGGTCTGCAAGCAGATCGGTGTCACGGACCATGCTTACTACAAGTGGCGCAGAGAATACGGCGGCCTCTAGATCGCCCATGCGAAGCGATTCAAGGAGCTAGAGCAAGAGAACAACCAGCTCAAGAAGCTGATCGCCGAGGCGCACCTGGATAAAACGATGCCGCAGGAGGTCGTCCGGAGCAACTTCTGTGCCCGCACAAGACGCGTGAGGCCGTGCATATATTGCGTCGCGGCTTTCGTATTTCCGAAAGGCAGGCGCGCAGGGTGCTCAGGCAACCACAAGCGACACAGCGGAATGCGCCGATCGAGCGGGATGATGAAGTGCCGCTGGTGAGATGGATTATCGAGTTTGCCACGGCGTAATGGCGCTACGGATACCGGCAGATCACGGCAATTCTACGAACGGAAGGCTGGCGTGTGAATTATTAACGAATCGAGCGGATATGGCAGCGAGAGGGTCTGAGGGCCCCAAATTAGCAAACGAAGCGCGGCCAGCTATGGCTCAACGGCCGCCCGACGCACAAGGATCACATGTGGGCGTGCGACTTCATACAAGCACTCACGCATGACGGAAGATCGGTTCCGGATGCTGACGGTAGTCGATAAGCACACACGAGAGTGCCTAGCCACCGGCGAACCATCTGCAATCGACCTTTGTTTCATCAATTCTTAACGATCTACTACTTTGTTCTGACTATAATTAGTCCATGGACGCACCTCGACTTGAGCCTGTCCCGTTTAGCCCGGCGGACCGACCGCTGCGCGACATCTTGCTACATGACTTCTTGATGCCCGTAACCGAATGGCTCTTTGGATCGAGCAGCCAACTTCCTTTAAGCCGACAAGCAGGTAGCAGTTGGGAAGCTTCGCTAAACATATTATTCGCAGTGCGGCTTCTACGAGAGGCTCAAGTTGGTGACAGCGATCCATTGTTCCAACAACTTCGTACTCAGATCTGTGAACTCGCAGTGTGGCTCTCTGATCAGGGCACGCCGGTAGATACGGGCGCGGTAGACTATTACGCATGGGAAGAAGTGACGTGGGATACCGCTGTCGCGGTCCGTGCGGTACTTACGGCGCTTCGGGAGTTTCCCGACGAGTTTAATGAGCAGAAGAGTGAGCTGATACGTTTTCGCTGTGTCCAAGCCGTTACATGGATGATGCGTCGGTGCAGTGATTGGAGGGAAACTGTCAAGTACCCCTTTGGCCCGGCGGATGTTGCCCAAGTCGTATCTACACTCATCGTCATATCGACGGAGCACCCGGATGTCTCATCAAGTGTCAATCGTATTCTGGATGAGGAAGGAGCGGTAGCTAGGGCAATCGAGTCCCTCGTAGACGGCTTGCTATGCGATGCCTGCGAGGCGCCCTTCGCGCCCAGTCAAGATCCAGGCGAGCGTCTACAGCACTGTTGGTGGGGAGATAATTTCAGCACGGCCGAAGTCATCGATGCTCTCGCACAGTATGCCGACTACGCGTGTGTAGAGGAATCCGATGGCGAGGCCATTGAACGCTCTGCCAATGCGCAGGTCAGTGTCAGGCGTGCGTGTTCTGTCTTCGACTTGACGCAAGTGGATGGCCAGTGGGGGAGCCACGTCGAGACACTGCGCGTGACCTATGGCTATTTGCGTGCTGCCTCTTTGCTAAACGGCGTGCTTGCACGGCGGACGACAAAGGACGCTGCAATGCTTCGACCAGAGATTCATGTACTGTTCAAGGCAATACGATGGATCTGCGACCCGAAGCAGATCTTCGATGACCGGAGCTTTATGCACACAATGTTCTTGACAGTCTTCTATTGTGATGCGATGCTTGAGGTCTACGCGTCTTGGACTCCTGCGCAACGCCCGCTGCTCGACGTGTACGACGACGTGGTCTGGGCCGCCCCGATGCGCGCAACAGCTGAGCGTGCAGAGCGCGTTTCCCTGGCGATCGACAACGATCGTTTGCGTTGTTCGGAAGTGAAAGCTACCGCAACGGCAGAAAATGCCGCTCGTGAGATTCATCGGCGGAAGCGTCTGTATCACCGCCTGCGAATGCAGGTAGTGATCGTTAGCGCCTTGTTGCTCGTTGTGCTTCCGATGATGTCGTGGGCAGGCATTGTGCGATTCAAAATGCCTGTAGACGTCCTAGATTGGAATGGGCTCCGCGCATGGCTCATTTCTGGTATCGCTGCATCAAGCGCGCTATTATCTCTTAGTTGGTTCATCATAAAACGGCATGATGACGACAATGATTGGAAGAACGAGTATGCCCGGCTTAGGTCGAAATCTGATTGACGGCGAGTGGCGTGACTCTGCTCTGACGAGGCCATGCGTGGACCCCTCCACGGGCAGCGAGTTTGGGCAGGTAGCCATCGCGAACGACCGCGATATCGATGACGCGGTCTCGGCAGCTGCTAAGGCACAGCAGACTTGGCAGGACATGCCTGTCACTGCTCGAGCAGGCGCACTACGTCAAGCCGTCGAGAGGCTCCGTATAAGCTACGGGAGCGAAGGCGAGGCGACTCCTCTCAAGCAGCTAATTTCGCAAGAAGTGGGAAAGCGGCTGGAAGAAGCGGACATCGAAGTTGCTGAAACGGCGGATATGCTTGAGTTCTTCTGTGACACCGCTCCAGAGACGCTCGCCGACGAACAACTCGATCTCAACAAGGAGCTCTGGCCGAACAAGCGAAGTCTTATCCGCCATGAACCTCTCGGCGTCGTTGCCTGCATCAAAGCATGGAACTATCCGATTGAGATACCGATCTGGACGCTCGGGGCAGCCCTCGTAGCAGGCAACACCGTCGTCTTCAAGCCCTCGGAGAATGCAAGTCTATCTGGCATTGAACTGACGCAGCATCTACAGCAGTGCCTGCCACCGGGCGTATTGAACCTGATCAACGGGGCGGGCGATGTTGGTGCTAAACTTGCAAGCCATAGGCGAATAAATTCCATCAGTTTCACGGGTAGTGCAAGCGTTGGGCGGGAACTCTCGGTGAAGGCAGCTGCAGAGGGGAAGCACATAACGGTCGAGGCCAGCGGCAACGACGCCGCGTTGGTCCTGAGTGACTGCGATATCGAACTCGCCGCAAATGGGCTGGTGTGGGGCGCATTTTGTAACTCTGGGCAGGTGTGCGTTGGTGTCAAGCGTGTGTATGCCGTGTCATCGATAGCAGATGATCTGGTTCGTGCGATACAAGCGAAGACGGCCGCCTTACGCGCAGGCATCGACTTCGGCCCCTTGATCTCGCGGGAACAAACCGTTGCTTTCCAAGCTTTCGTAGATCAGGCGATATCAGTTGGTGCCAAGCTCGTTGCCACTCCTGACGGTGACATCCCCGAGAAAGGATTCTATGCCGCGCCTTGTGTGCTTGACGGCGTTCCCGACACTGCAATGCTGCTAACCGACGAATGTTTCGGACCTGTTCTCCCGATAGTCCGAGTGGCTGATGAGCGAGAGGGAATCGAGCGAGCCAACGCATCTCGGTACGGCCTTGGAGCGTCGGTCTGGACGCGAGACAATGATAATGGTCGCCGAGTTGCGGAGCAGCTTAACGTGGGCATGGTCTGGCTAAATGACGTCAACGTGGCGTTCCCCCAAGCCCCTTGGGGGGGGCGAAAATTAAGCGGCCTCGGGACAGAGTTGTCCTATCTAGGAATTCGCGAATACACACAGCCAAAACACATCTGCATCGAGGAGAGCGCCGATGCTGATCGCGTTTGGTGGTATCCGTACGGCAGGGGCTAACCATGTGGTATGCGACAACGCAGATAATTCTTACGTCGGGCTCGGCACAAGGTGGAACGGAGCTTAATGCGTTTGACAACGGGCTTCGCGCGGCCTGCATCGCTGATTTCAATCTCCTTAAAGTAACGAGTATCACTCCTGCAGGGACCCCTGTTCTGCATCTAGGGACGAAAGCCGGGGAGGTGGACGGAAACGGCTTGCTTATCCCGGCCGTGTATGAAGTGAGTTTTGCGTCATCCCAACGCCCTGTAGTGGGCGTGGCCGTCGGTGTCGGCATTCCCTGTGAGTCTGAAGGACGAGCGGGCTTGATCTTCACGGCGATAACTGACGGTTGTGCGGAAGAAGCAGAGGATCTCGTAACCCAAATGGTCAACGAAGGAATGGCGCAGAAAGCGATCACGAATTATCGCGTGGAAGTTGCGGCAATTGACGCACGGTTCAAGGGGCGGCCGGCTTGTGCCGTCGCAGCAGCAGTGTTCTGTGACAGCACGGCGGCTAGTCTTTTTGCTGGCATGACGACGACAAGACGCAGAGCAACTCCCTAAGCGGGTAAGTCGGTCCGTTAACGATATACGTGCGATGTGCAAGCCCGGTGTGGGGGGGATTCACCACAGCTTGAATCCGAATCCTCGCCGAGACCCCGCAAATGCAACCAAGCCATTGATTCATGATTGGTTGAGAGTCTGGGTTGTTGCCGATCATTGCCGATTCTTGTCAAACTTGAGGCGCGCCGTTGGAACTCAATTGGGAACTCCGGTGGGGCGAGAAATGGACTACTTGCCCCCCTTGAGAAGATCCCACCTACATCCGGCCCCAGAGTATCCCAGAGGCTGAAACGGATTAATGGGAGCAGGACACACCGCCCGTACAGGGTTGCCATATACTGCCAAATCTCAATCCTCCTGTTTGAAGTATCGATCCAGCTGATTGACACGAGCCAGCTCCCCGAACGCCTTGCTGTAATCCAGCAATGCAATCCTTAGGCACTCAAGATCCTTTCTGCACTCTTGGCTCTGTGCCTCGCTGAATTCGCTAGTGTCCGAGCAATCGTAAGGTATTATTGAGTGCCACTTCGTCAGGAACGGGCGAACCTCAACGTTGAGCATACGTATCGCGAGCAATTCCACCGGTGTGCCCGAACTACTCTGCGTCGGTGAAAAATTTTTTACGAGTTCCCGTGTCGACAAAAACAACTGATACAACGATTCAAGCGCATCCCGAAGTAACCCGCCATCTGGGTCAAGTGGTTGTGTTGATACACGTGTCATAGTGTCGACGAAGAATTTCCATGCCACTGTGCGATACTCAGAATTGACCACAAACACCATCTCTGAAAAATGCGGCACCGATACAGTCACGGTCTCTAGAACTAGAGCGGATCGATGCTTTCTATGGTGATGAACTCCTGTCGCGACGACTGCTCCGGCGAGCCCTCCTAAGGATACAGCCAAATAGACGCCGTCTAATCCCGACACACTGAATACGAGCCATCCAATAACGGTGCCACTGCCATATCCGATAAAGGCCATCACGATCCACGATTTCTTGAGCCACTGCCAAGCCTGACGTATTTTTCTCCGGCTTGGAGTCATGGATTTCATGCCGCGCTACTCCATTTTATTGAATATTTGTGATCATTGGACCAGCTACTACCAATCCATGGGCGAGCCGACACATCCGTGATGATCTTGAGTCAATATCCAATCAAGGAATCGTGCTTTCTTACTTTCCGCAAAGTTACAGCGATATCCACGCACAGCACACATACCGCGGAGATCTTCGGGGATCTCTGGTCCAGTACCGCCCCAATACCCAAACTCTCTACCTATTAGCACTCTAGAAACCTGGGTGTCATGTACAACATTTACAGGATTCGGCTTTCCATCGGGAAAACTGTGATGCGAAGCCGCCTGTAACCATTCGCCGGAGGGCACTTGCCGCCGGTAAATATTATCACCGTACGCTTGCTTGAGACTCCCACAAAAACATGGGCGCTTGCGTCGGTATCGCATATCGACCCAATACTCGTCATAAGTAGTGGCCTCTTCGACCCGCATCCAGTACACCATACGCCATCGGTTGGGAACCCTTCCCGTCCCGATCACATAGTCACCTATTGATGCACCCTTCCTGATGCCCGGCTTACACGTTGCAAGCGTGCATACTCCGAAGAACGGATTTGGCGCAAAACCGTAATCGCGTGCGACAACATATAGGTACATTCGCATATTAACAGTTGTAGCGATCTATTGCTCTAGGTGTTCGTGGTTGACCGTCCGGACTATCCCAATCATTGATCGCCCCGTCGATTGCACCAATGATTTTATCAGCCTGCCAGCCCACGATCGCGTCGGCGAGTTTATCGAGTTGCTCAGGAATGTCGCAATCATTTGCGCCGTGATCCCAAACTCCAACAATCCGTTTTTCGAGTCCGTGTGCATACTCAATCTCCCAATTCACCCACTCGCTTTCATGAGTATCTGGAGAAATGAGTACGACGAGCGCTCCCGCCCATTGTATCTTTGGTGCGAGAATCTGTTGCTTTATGTATTCTTCACTATGCGCATTGTTTGGATTCTCTTTGTTTACCGAGCTGTCACGAACATCGCGCCCATTATTACTCAGGAGATCCTTGAGAGAGTTGAGCCTGTCATCGTCTTCGTGAATGTGGCTTATGAAAATATTTCTCGTCTTATCACCCATTCTGCACCTCTGTTGATGTCTGTGGCCGCATGGTTCCTCGTGCACATCCCGATAGATACTCTAGTATACCCAGTTCTAACACCTTCATTGGGACTTATGTAGCTCATAAGTTAGCCACCTTACCCCTGCATTGGGGATTACTTGAGGTGTGCTCCCAAACCTGAACCATTCTCAGGCTGGTAGCTTAGGTGATGGGTCGCGAGGGGGATCTGTGCTTGGCACGGAAACGGAAGTCGAATCGCCATGTGAGTGGGCACTACCAATGCTGGCGAATATGCCGTGCAATCGGTGCAGGGGTGTAAATAATCGATCCACTCCCAGTAATAGCCTGGGGACGAATCCTAAAGTAGGGATCGTTCTTGCACAAGAACGCGGATAGCACTACTCCAGATAATCCATATGCAACGACACGCCGTTCTAATTCACAGTATACTTGAACCATAATCTGGCTGCTATCAACGAATACCACCATCGAGAACGAGACAAGAATTGGATTCACAGTCTTCAGTTCGAGGACTTGGCATCGACCTAGTGCCCATTGAGACCATACGTCTTGCACTCCGCCGCGATCCCGACGCTGCATTCGCGTGGTTGACCGAAGCAGAATTCGAAGCACTTGATGATCGGGCATCGCATGCCGAGGTGCTCGCAGGACGTGTGGCCGCCAAGGAAGCCGTAGTAAAGTCGCTGGGTTGCGGTTTCGATGACGAAGTTGCTTGGCAGGATGTAATCGTATCGGTCGATGATTCTGGAGCTCCAGTTGTGTTACTAGCTGGCGGCGCAGCGATCGTGGCGAAACGGAATGGCGTGCAACGGATACTCATTAGCATCACCCATGCTGGCGAGTTTGCGGCTGCGTCCGCATATGCGATGACCTAGCTCACATGCCCAAGTAGCAGATTGTCCTAGCGTCCAGGTCGAGCTCAACCTTGCCACCCTGGTTCTCTTGGACTTGTTTCCAGACTTCGTAACCCATCAATATCGTTCGTTCCCATTCACCAGTAGTGCATACCGCCACCTCAAATTTCGATACCGTAATGCGAATGGCCTTGAGTAGATCGTAGTCAAGTGATTTGATCCCTTCGAGGGATTTGTGATTACACGCGTATGCAAACACAAGTGCTGAGATGCCCTCCTCTGTCACGATGGCACGTCCTCCGTCTTCAACTTCGTCGACACGCGCATCGCTGCGCCTCTTCTTCCCGAGGTGCTTCCGTATAACTGGAGACCAACCGAGAACGGCAACGCAAGCTAAGTGGAACACATCGTGGAACTGGTACCCGTCCGGTGTGTGCGCGTTGTCCGTCAACGGGTCACCCATTTGATCTCCATCTACGAAAACTTTGGTCTTGACGATGCCACCTTCTTCAAAGCGACGAAAGTCCGCGATAAACTTGCGCGGGAATCGCTCATCTTCCGAGAACTTGGAATCAAACGCGTGTGACTCGAACAGCGTTCCATCACTGCCTGCGGTTCCCCACCGCGCCCTGGTCTTGGACAGGTTGCGATTTGCCACCGTCTCCAGATCGAGGCCAAATTGCGTCGCAGTTTCAGCAACGTACCAAAGTATGTCGCCAAGCTCCTCTACGAGCCGCTCCGGGAATCGCTCATGTGCATCACCGTCACGGAGTTTCTTCTTGTATTCGTTGAGCAATTCGCCCACCTCTCCGGCGAGGCCAAGAATGGGCACCATCGCATCGGTACCCTCCGCGTGTGCCTTCTGAACCGTACCGTGCGCTTGCGTCTGATATTGGCTGAGTTGCATTGGATTACTCCTGTCGATTGGTGTACAGAGTGCCGGCGTCCCGTGCGGGATGACTAAGACGCCATTTTGAAATATGTTCATTCAGGCCCCATTTGGGCGGATACCACGGTTCGAGAAGTGCCCCCTTCGGTGATAAGCGCTGCTTGATGCGCGTCCTGCCCGAGATGCCGCTGACTTCCGGATGCTTGACTCGTGCATACTTGTCAACTTCGCAGAAGAGGTTCTGGCAATCAATCAACTGCAAGGGCCGCCCCCACAGCGAGTTGAAATTGAGTCCTAAGCGATCGAACTCAACCTCCTGACGGTCGGCCATGAACCGGATGACCTCTGGCTCATTCAGCCCGCCGGTGTCGAGGAAACACTTCCGGATTCCGTCGATCGCCCCTGGGCCAGGCACCACGAACCCCAACTCCGGAAAATCCGTGAGCTCGCTGTAGTTCAGATCGGTAGTGTACTGGTACGCGAGAAAGTCTCCGATGCCGGGGTACGACTTGAGCAACTCGAAGGCGATCTGCATTGAGCTGCAGTTAGTCAGACGATCGGGGAGATCGTCTGACAGCATCCTCTCAAGAAGCACCAGATGATTCCGGTGCTTCCTCTCGTGACCGAGCGAACCGCCACCTGACGGCATGATGTACGCGGCCGAGTAGATCGATTGACCCGACTGCATCGCGTGCGAGAGGACGGTATCGTATCGCTTGAACGAGAATTCCTCAGCAACCAAAGGACCGATTTCGCGTTCGAGAAGCTCCCATGTCTCAATTTTATTGAAAAGCTTGAAAAGCATAACACGGAAGAACACCTCCTCCATTGAGGTTGGAAGATTGTCACCGTAGATGACCCGTCGTACCAGATACTGGCTAACCCGGTCCGACGCTCGGTACGCATTTGTGAACTTGTGTTCAGCGATGATTGGATCGCAAGTCCAGGGAGGCGATGCGCCTTCAAGCCGCTTGAAGAATACACGCTGGCGTTCAGCTGCAAATCGCCAGTAGGTGTCGTATACCACGGATGGTTTCAGTGGAAGAATACCGCCTTGAGAAGCTCGGCGCGTTCGAGTTTTGACTACAGCCAAGACATCTTGCTCACCGTGCTTCGGGCGTTCCAATTGAGCACGGCTTGGTATGGCGGCAACGATGTCTCCGACAACTCGATCAGGTTGAGCCGTATTTTCTCTAGACAACACTGTGTAAGTGCGGCCTTCACGTGCCGCAAGCCGGTCATACTCTGACGCAAGCTCGCGCCAATGAGTAATATCCACATTACAACCGGGGGATCGCGGTCTCCGAAGGAGAACAACGAGTGTTGGATTGATGTGACGCCAGGCTGTGCGCTCGGCGTTGATCAAGGCGCGAAGCGTTCGGCGATCGCAACCCGCAGAGATCCCGTACACCCACGCAGACCACCAGAATCGATCTAGGATTACTGTGGCGCCATCCCGAAAGGCGGGGGTGATCAAGCGCTCGATCGCGTCAAGATGCGCGGCGATGTGCAAAGCCTGCATCGCCAGACAAGCGATCTCCGTAGATCGAACCCGTCCATCATCATGATGGACTTGGTACACCAGTTCTCCGACAGTACCAGGTTCCCGACCCGGAAAGGAAAATTCGACAACGGACTCGCCACGCTTCCGGAAGTCGACGGCAAGGAGCTTGGCGATTGTTGTCTTTCCGACGCCATCGGGACCTTCGAGCACAATTAGACGTCCGTGTCCTTCGTCCGGACCCATCAAGCACCACCCGCGAACAAACCGGCTTTTTCGAGGGCCTGCTCGCACGCCTCAGCGAGCGGCTCACCGAGTCCTTTTTTGGGGCCATACTGGGATTCCATCTTTTCCATGCCGATGAAGCACGAGAGACGGTCTACGACCAGCCCTGACTCTACTGCAACGAAGCAGGCAAGCCTAGCAAGGCCTAAGAAGTTCCCGTAGCCCTTCATGAACAACTGCTGCGTTGCGTAGAACGCATTCATGGAGATTGTTCCATCGTTGCACCGGATAAATGAGATATGCTGCAGGCAAGGGAAGCTCAGTCGAGCGTCGTTAACGTGGTCCCGAGACGGGTCGAACACCGATGCCTGCAACTTCATTTTCTGTACGCCCTTCACGCACTTACTGATGATTACTTCGATCTGGTTACCGTCCTCAGCAATCGACCCCGGCGGGTAGTTTTTGAGCGGAATTCCAGTTCGATGGTCTAGGCCGTATGCAATAAGGCGACCGAAGTAGAGTCCTCGCCTGTTCTTATGCGTGTCAAGGGCCACGTAATCAGGCAGCGACTCCTTATAGCTCTGATAGAATACCGCCCGGTCGCCCTTGGCACGACGCCACAGCACTTGTGGAAAAATCGTGTTCGCCACGGTCTGTACTGTTTGATAGTCAGAGCCTACGAGCGCCGTATCCACCGCACCCCGTATGTCCTTGTCTTCAAAAGGGCCGTCTTCATCGAATCCGGTGAAGCTGACCATGAGAGGAGATATCGTGTGTCCACGGGCCTGTCGGACCGCCAGGAACGCCTCGGCCCACGCCAGAGACAGGTTGGGTTGATCGATCAGAATTGGCTTACTCACCGTCGGTCTCCTCAAGATGGCGATACCTCGCCAATCCTGCATATTGCATCCGTGATACGCGTACGATCACGCCAAACCCATCCGCCTCCACGCGCGCCAGCCCAGGTCGCACGGCGCGGAACACCCGCCCACGAGCGACGTCTTTAACCGGCTGGATCTGGTCGGATTCGGTTTCGGTCCCCTCGGGAAGCAGCACGAGATTCCCAACCTCCGCGTCCAGCGTGCCCATCGTGTGGTGCCTGTCAGCGATTACGAGCTGCTCCCTGGCGGGCGCAGCGAGGATCTGCTCGCGGATTTTCGGGAGATTGGTCTTGCAGAGTTTCTCTGCCCGTTCTCGCGGGATGTACTTCAGCCCGTACGCGAGGTGCCCAATGAGGGTCTTGTACCCCACGCCAAAGGAAGAGGCCACTGTGTATATCTCTTCGGGCGTCGCGCTTTCCATCCGGATTTTCCGCGACGAGAACGCGCGCTTGACCCCTTGTGCCGGCATGAGAAGGTAACCTGCGAATGCTTCGACGAGGAATTCTACCGGATTGAAAGCTTCACATTCCGCCTCGTCTTTGAGTTCGTCGATTGTGGATCCGTGCCCGAAGACATGGTGCCCGAGCTCGTGTGCGCATGTGAACGCGCGACGCGTCAGCGGCCGGAGTGACGACAGGATGATGCTCGGCTTCGCCAGGGCCGCGTATACGCCCTCCATGCTGACGTCGTCTACGAACCTCACACGAACGCGCGCCTTATCGCACAGTTCATACACACACAAAGGCGATCGGTAGTCGTAATTGTGCCCGTCCCGCACTTCGAGAGAGCGCTCGAGCGCTTCTCGGGCAAGGTCTTTGGTCGTTGGCGTCACGGCTATTGCTCCTGGTCACGCATCGAGGCGAGAATTGACATTAGCCGGTTGAGATCGTCCGGCTTGAGCTTTTGCAACTCACGCGCCGCGAGCTGCAATCGGTCATCGTGCGGATCGAGCTGATGAGCGCCCTCCCCGAGTAGCCACGTAATTGTCACATCGAAAATGTCGGCAAGCTCCGCCAGCTCTTCCGCAGATACCGACCTGTTACCTGATTCCATCTCCGAAACCGATGGGCGATGTAGTCCGATCATCTTGGCCACTTGACCCTGTGACAACCCCGCCATCCTGCGCGCTTCGCGAATGCGCGAGGCGATGATCTGTCGTTTCGACTCAGGTACGGTCATTGTGCTCACTCCTTGCAGTAAAGCTCACGGAATCGCGCAGCGACGCCCTTGAGCGATAGTTTGTGCTTTGTCGCATCGATGTAGGGGTTTCTGAGGCGGGACCCACGGGGGATCTCGATCCCTAGCGCCTTGGCGAGCCCCCGCACAGCGGTAGGGATTAACGGACTATCAAATCCCACTAGTCCATCGATTGGCATCGTGCCGCCTGTAACGAGTGATGGGTCTTCGCCTGCGTCTTCCTCGATCTGGCGGTGTTGTTCTAACAGGCATTCCAGAATTCGGTCCATGCTTAGATCTCCTTACGGGAAGTAAGAATATCTTACATTCTGTTGGACTCCATGTCAAGGAATGAAGGAATCAAATGAATTAGTTTCCCCAAATCAGGGAATCAGCGCTGTCAGGGAGGATTGAGAAGCCGCCAAAAGTTTCCGAGTCAAATGGCGGTCAAATGGGCTAAGTCGCCCAGAATGGAACGTACTGCACGTGCCGACGGGACTTATTGGACGGGTCGAACGGCTTGATCAGACCGGCATCTACGGCTTCGGCAATGAGCCGGGAGACCATCGCAAGATTTCCCTTCGCGATCCCGAAACGATTCCGAAGCGAACCATTCGTCATCCTCTGGCTCGAAACCCACTGGAGACTCGCGTGCTGGTATGTCGCCCGCAGCCGCTCGTCTTTGGTCATCTCCCCGAACGAGCGCGGCCCATTGATGATCGCTCGGGTGTGGCCCTCGACAACTTGGAAATCGGGAGCCGGCAATATCGCATCCTCAGCAGCCTGGACGACCTTATCGATCCCGGTGCCACGTTCCTCGCAGATGCGCATACGCCGCATCAAGGCGGCGAGAGCTTCATTGCGTGAGCGCGGCGGCGCATCGAGGAAACGCCGCACGTCGACGAGCGGCTCACCCGGGTTCGTGATCTCGATCCGGTCTGAGAAGATGTCAACCATCGGCCCGACACCGGATATCGAGAAATCTTGGTGGATGAGCGCATTTCCAAGCAATTCACGGATTGCGTCCGCCGGGTACGCCTGTTGCTCCACTCGCAAACCGTGCTCAATGCGTTCTTGGCTCGGCACCTGACTCTCGATGTTGTCCAGAACACTCTGGAACCCAACCGCGTAGCCCGACGTCACCACCTTCTCACGCACCGCCTTCGTCTTGCCCGGGTCGTCGTACGTTACGACCCGGACCGCCTTCCGCCCGAGACGTCCGAACGCTTCCAGATCACGCGCGAACAAAATGGCCGCGATGTTGAGGACGTCAAAGTGCCCATCGTAGCGTGATTTGAGGAGCCCCTCTTCGACGAACCGCTGCACAATCGCGTCGGCGTCGGACGGTGCCTGGGACGAGAGCATCTTGAAGAACGCAGTGTGATCGAGCAGTGCGATGATATCGGCCGCGCTCGCGCC
>JAJDDA010000036.1 GCA_029260535.1 Phycisphaerales bacterium
CGGAGGTGTCGCCATGAACAACCCCGCGCAGCTTAAAGTGGTCGGCGGTTGGGTGCTGCTCGTGCTGATCGGGTTGATCTCGATGGCGTGGCTCCAGCCCCGCATGGTCAACGAAGCAAGCGCCGAACTCGACGGTTTGCAACTCCGCCTGGCAAGAGCCGAGGACGGCGCCGCGGAGATCCGTGCGCTCGTCGATGAACTCTCAGGCATCCAGGACTCGACACAGTCAATCAAGCAGGTCCCGCGAGACAGCCAGTTCGCGAGGCTGATGCAGGACCTGGCAGTTCGTCTCACCGCGCTGGGGATCGAGGATCACGAGATCACCACCGGTGGGAGCGTGAATCTTGGACCGGCAGATTCGATCCCGATGAAGATCTCGATGACCTCAGGGTTCCCTGGTGTGTACGAGACCATTGTGTGGGTCGAGTCGCTCCCCAGACTCATCCGCGTGCAGCGGCTGCTGATCGAGACCAAGGACAAGGACAACCCTTGGGAGTCGGACATCAAGGTCGAGATCACACTCGATGCGGTCTTCGATCCCTCGGCGCCGTTGAGCAACCTCGCATCGGTCGATCCGGAGGCCTCAAGATGATCAAGCAGCGTTACGCCGAGTTCATGGTGCTGCTGACTTCTGACAAGAAGAAGGCATCGGTGCTGGCGATCCTGCTCGTGGTTGCCGTCGGGCTCATGGGCAAACTGATGCTCGCGAGCAAGCCGACTTCGGCGAGCGCCGCGGGGGGGCAACCGAGCTCGGCGAGTTCTTCGGACCTTTCCGGGGAGGTGACCGCGGATGCGGGGAGTGAATTCGAGATCCTCCCGCTGGTGATGCTCCCACAAACGGGGCCTCTAACGCGTGATCTTTTCGCCCCTGGACCCGAATTCAGGCGGCAGCCGTTGCAAACGGACCAGCCCGAGGATTCCGGCCCAAAGTCTGCGCCCGGTTCGGACGACAAAACCCCAGTCTCACCGGAACTTCGGCGGTTGGAACTCGAGCGCGCGGTGCGTGAAGAGGCCTCCCGCCTGCATCTGAGCAGCACCATGGTCGGTTCGAACCCAATCGCAGTGATCCAGCAGGACGGGAAGGATGGCGAAAGAACCATCCTCCGTATTGGTGAGTCCATCGATGGTTTCGAGTTGCTCGAGGTCTCTGCGAGGAATGCGGTTCTGACCAAAAACGGAATACGTGTGGAATTAAACATCGGCAGGCGATAACGCCAACCGGTGACGTTGATCACGTTGACGCCGAGAGTGTCAACCTTTGGAGCAGGAGTCATGTTGCAACACAACCGCCTGGGATGCACCCGGCTACGCAAGACGCTCGCGGCAGTTTCGCTCACGGCAATCGCCGCGATGGGTTGGACTACGATGCCGGCCTTCGCCCAGGACAGCAGCCCGTTCGATATCGATCGATCGGACTCAGAAACCGAAGTCTCGGTCTCGGAGTACATGACTGTTGAGCTCCATGTGCAGGAAGAGGAGCTCTCCAGTGTGCTCCAACTTCTTTCACTCCAGAGCCAGCGCAACATCGTTGTCAGCAACGATGTCTCCGCGACGGTCACCGCCGATCTCTACGGCGTGACCTTCTACGAGGCGATGGACGCGATCCTGCACGTCAACGGCTACGGCTACGTCGAGCAGGGCAACTTCCTGTTCGTCTACACCCTCGATGAGATCGCTCAAATCGAGGCCGCCAACCGGACTCCGATCACCAAGGTCATCCGGCTGAACTACCTCAACGCCACCGACGCCGCCGGGTTTGTCGAGCCGCTCCTCTCGGAGGTCGGCCAGATCAAGACCAACGGCGAAGTCGAGAACTTCTCGATCCCCGACGGGGCTCCTGTCGGCGATGAGTCGTTCGCGCTCAGCGCGACGATGGTTGTCTCGGATTACCCCGAGCACGTCGAGGAGATCGAACGCCTGATCGTGGATCTCGACACCAAGCCCGCGCAGGTGCTCGTCGAAGCCACGATCTTGCAGACCCAGCTCAACGAGGCCAACGCCTTCGGTGTGGACTTCTCCATTTTCGGCAACGTTGACTTCACCGACTTCATCAGCGTCGGCGGCCCGCTTGGCGCCGCCAACGCGCTCCAGGCCGGCGGCGACGGCTCCGCTGACGGGCTCTCCCCAGCGAACAACAACGCCTTCGCGGTCGGCTCCACGCCCGGCGGCACCGGCGGCGCATCGACGCTGAAACTGGGTGTCGTCCAGGACGACTTCTCGGTCTTCATGCGTCTGCTCGATGAGGTCACCGACTTCAGCGTGCTGTCCAACCCCAAGGTTCTGGCGCTCAACAGACAGCCCGCACGCGTGCTCGTCGGTCGTCGCCTCGGCTACCTCAACACGACCTCCACCGAGACCTCGACCACGCAGACCGTCGAGTTCCTCGATACCGGTACACAGCTGAGCTTCCGCCCCTTCATCTCCAAGGACGGGATGATCCGCATGGAGCTGAACCCCTCCGTCTCTGAAGGCTTCATCCGCGAGTCCGTTGACAGCTCGGGTGTCTCCGTCTCGATCCCCGACGAGGTCACGCAGGAGCTGACCACGAACGTCATCGTTCGTGATGGCTCGACCATCGTCCTCGGCGGTCTCTTCAAGGAGACCACCACGCTGACCCGCAAGCAGGTCCCGATCCTGGGCGACATCCCGATCGTCGGCGCTGCTTTCCGTGGTCACGATGACAGCATCAGCCGTTCGGAGATCATCTTCCTGATCACCCCGACGATCGTGAATGACGCGCTGCTCGCCGAGCAGGGCGATCGCGCCGGCGAGTACGTCGAGAACGTCCGCACCGGCAGCCGTCAGGGCCTCCTGCCCTTCAGCCGCGAGAAGATGACCGCGCAGCTCAATGTCGAGGCCGAACGCCTCGCCAACGATGGCAACGTCGACGGCGCCCTCTGGCGTCTGCGTCGCTCGCTCGAACTGAACCCGATCCAGCCCGAGGTGATCAACCTCCGCGAGCGTCTGCTCAACGAGCGTGATCGCTGGCCCAACCGCAGCATGATGGAATCCATCGTGATGGACTACGGCGTCGGCGAACTCCGCCGCGAGGCCGAGGCGATGGCCGCCAACGGCAACTCCGGCGAGTGGGTCGATCCCGGTGAGAAGGGCCCGGTCCCGACCGAGGATCCGACCATCAGCAACGGTGACGCGATCAAGAACAAGAAGTTCGATTGGACACCCGAGCAGGTCAACGCCGATCTCGAGGACGCCCGCTCGCGCTTCGCACCGGAGATCGAAGAGCCGATCGTGACGACCGCAGAGGTCTTCGAATCGGACGCCGAGATGTTCGAAGAGTTCGGGGAATTCGATTCCTCGCTCGAGTTCGAGGCGGCCCCGATGGAGATCGATCAGCCCTTCGAGAGCGACGGGTTCGACTCCAACGAGTTCGACGCCAACGAGTTTGATTCCAATGAATTCGACTCAGGCGAGTTTGATTCAGGCGAGTTCGAAGCTGACGGCTTCAACTTCGAAGACGCCGAGGACCTCGAGTTCAACAGCGAGGAACCCGGCAGCGAGTCCTTCGAGGCGTTCCAGAACGACAGCCCCATGGGCGACGCGACTGGCGAAGAGTTCGATCCCTTCGAACAGGACTCAGAGGCAACCGCCGACGCGACGTTCGCTCCCAACATCGTTGAGTTCTTCAACGGCGATCCCGACTTCACAAGCACCGAGGCGCCCGATTCGATCGACGCCGAGATGCAGCCCGTCGAATTCGCGAACGCCGATGCCGAGCCCGCGACGCCTGCGAGCCCCTACTTCCTGACCTTCAACAGCCTCTGGGCGCCCTTCGGTGTCTGGACCAACCACGGCATCTTCGAAGGCTACAACGAGATCGGGATGCCGATCGTCAACGCCGACGGCGAGATGATCGACCCCTCCGATGAGAACTTCACCGGCGACCCGCTCGACGCGGGCTCGATGGAGGACTCCACCTACAGCAACCTGACCAACCTCCTCGACAGCATGTTCGAGAGCCCCGAGCAGGGCGCTGAGCAAGCCGAGAGCGAGATCGCCGAGGTCGAAACCGACACCGACGATATCGATCAGTAAACCAACCGCGCGGCGTCCGGGAAACCGGCCGCCCGCGATTTCAATCGCAGAATTCAGATGGAGAAAAAGAAAATGCTTCGCAGAAACATGCTGACCGCAGGTTCAACCGCCCTCGCCCTCGCCCTCGCTTCCACGATCGGGTTCACCGGCTGCGCCTCCCCCGGGCACGGGAAGATGACCAGCGAGCACCTCGCCCAGGCCGAGCAGCGGATGGGTGACATGCGGGCCGCGACCGAATGGGACATGGCGCACCAGCAGTTCATGGCCGGCGATCTCGACAAGTCGCTCAAGACCGTTGACAACTCGATCTCGATGTCGAGCTCGGTCGCCAAGAGCCACGCCCTCCGCGGCAGGATCCTGTACGAACTCGGTCAGACCGACACCGCGCTGGACACCTTCAAGCGCGCCCTGGCGATCGATCCGGAGTACGTCGAAGCGCACTACTACATCGGGATGATCCACGAGCGGTTCCGTGAGTACGACCGCTCGATGGATGCCTACCTGACCGCGGCGACGCTCGATCCGAGCAACCCCCAGTACCCGCTCGCCGCCGCTGAGATGTTTATTGAGACCGATCAGCTGGAAGCCGCTGAGCAGATCCTGATCGAACGCAAGGACCGATTCGAGCACAACGCCGGCTTCCGCCAGACGCTCGGTCACATCGCGATGATGCGCGGCGACGATCTGGGAGCAGCTGAATTCTTCAAAGAAGCCAGGATGCTGGCTCCCGAGGATGAGAGCATCCTCGAGGACCTCGCCATTGCGCTCGTCGGCTCCGAGCAGTACGCCGACGCGGACTACACACTGGGACGATTGCTCAAGGACAGCCATCCCGGCGATCGCCGCGATCTCGAGCACCTGCGCGTCCGCTGCCTGATCGAGCTCGACCGCCCGGTCGAGGCCCGCTCGATCCTGCTGAGCCTGACCAAGGGCATCGAGGGCGCCAGCGACATCCGCGCCTGGTTCGAGCTGGGACAGATCGCTTACAAGATCGGCGACATGCGCCGCCTGAAGATCACCGCGAGCCGCTTGAGCGCGATGGCGCCCAACCGGTACGAGGGCTACTTCCTGATGGCCGCCTGGCAGCGGCACACGGGGGATCTCGAGGGTGCACTCGCATCGCTCAACAAATCCGCCGCGATGACCAACGACGAGTCGTCCCCGATGCTCTTCAGGGGCCTCGTGCTCCGCGAACTGGGCGAGCAGGACGATGCGATCAAGTCGTTCGCCGAGGCGCTCCGCATCGATCCGGGCAACAAGGACGCCGAGCTGCTGCTTTCGGCGGTCGTTGAAGACAACTGAGTAGTTCTCGCGGGAGTGATCCCGCGTCGTTTCGAATTTTCATCTGGAGGATCACGTGAACATCGGCCGCAGACAGAGTGTTTGGTCTGGTCTGACCGCAGGGGCGATCAGCGCCGCGGTCCTGTTCGGTGTGATCGCCCTGGATTTCGAGATCACTTCGCCCGCAATCATCGGGCTTTCGGCGGTTGTGATCTGCCTGTTGACCGTCGCGGTGGTGTTCCCTTACGGGGCCATCGTTGATCGCGCCGCCGGGCGGCTGCGCAAAGCGG
>JAJDDA010000037.1 GCA_029260535.1 Phycisphaerales bacterium
CCAGGAGATCATCGAAGAACTCGGCGGCTGGATGGCGCTTCGTCAGCGCGCGGTGAAGTCCACCGTCAACGGCAAGGGTGGCGCCCATCTGATGATCCGCTACCCCGCGATGATCTGATTCGACAAACGCTTAGTTCAACGATTCAGGCAGCGGCGCGACGCCAAGGTAAGGCAGCGTCCGCTCGACAATGCGCCGAACCACAGGACCGGCGACTCCCGATCCGTAATGCTGCCGCTGCTTGATCAGCGCGGGACCCGGGTCATCCATCACCACAAGCACCACGATGCGCGGCCGATCGATCGGGGCGCCAGCGACAAAGCTCGACACGTACTGCCGGTCAATGTAGCCCTTCCCGTCAGGGCGGAACTGCTTCGCCGTCCCCGATTTACCGAACATCAAGTACGCAGGGGTCGTCTCGAGCCGATCCTCGCGATCGAGCTTCTCATCAAGCCGCGCCGCGACCCCGCCCATCGCCTCGCGCGCAAGCCGAACAACACCCGGCGCCAGCACCCGGTGCTGGAACGCCTGTGGCGCAGTCGGATCAACCGCGGTGAGCATCAGCTCGGGCATCACCCCGGCCAACTCACCGGACCGCGCCAGCGCCGCGAACGCGCGCACCATCTGCACCGGCGTCACCGCGACCTCGTAACCCATCGAAACCGATGTTTGCGTGTACTTCGACCAATCCCGCGCGCTCGTCACCAGCCCGATCGATTCACCGGGCAAGCCGATCTTCGTGCGCATCCCGAAGCCGAACTTCTTGATCGCGGCACGCGCCTGCGTATGGCTCATCCGGTCCACCAGCTGCGACATCCCGATATTCGATGAGAACACCAGCACCTCGGAGACCGTCAGTTTCTCCTTTGGAGTGACATCCTCAAGTGGACGACCGTACACCGTCTTCCACCTGCCGTGGTGCGCATCGAGCGTCTCGGCAGGATCGGCAAGCCCCAGCTCCACCGCAGCCGACCAGATGAATGGCTTGAACGTCGAGCCCGGCTCGTATGCATCCTCCACACATCGGTTCCGCGCCATCGCCGCGTGCACGTCCCGCCCCGGGTCATCGCGGATGACCTTGAACCGAATATCGTTCTCGAACGCATCCTCTACCAGCGCGCCATCAAATGGGACTAACCCCGGGACATCGCGGACAACATCCGCCATCGCGAGGATCTCACCGGTAATCGGATCGAGGACGATCGCACGTCCTCCTGCCGCGTCGGCGTCTTCAACACCGCGGCGCAATTCTTCGGTGACCAGATCCTGAATCACCAGATCAAGGCTCAGCGCCACCGGCGCGCCGGATTCTGCTTTCGCGAAGGCGCCAAGGTCAACCCACATCGGTCGACCCCGCGCATCGTGGAGGTACGCCATCGAGCCATCGTCGGGCTGCAGATTATTCTCGAACGCGCGCTCCGCGCCGAGTAAACCGTTGTGATCGACCCCAACCTTGCCAACGATCGCCGCCGCGACATCGCCGCTGGGGGTGATCCGAACCGGCCGACGCTCAAGATGCACGCCGTCGATAGCAAGACGACGAACCGCCTCGACCGCGCTCGGCTCGAGCACCTCACCAACCGAGACGTACCTGATCAACGACTCGCCCTCATCGAGCCTGCGAAGATTCTCGACAAGCCTCGGGACGATCCGCCCCTCGATCTCACCTTGCGGCATCCCCGTCGCCTGCGCGAGTTGGGAGAACGCGTCGGCGCGATCCCTGGTGAACCGAGACGGATCGACAAACAGGCGATACCCATACGTGGTCGTCGCGATCAGCCGACCTCGGCGGTCAACAATGTCACCCCTTGATGCCTGCGTGGACCACCGCCCGGTGTGCTGCGCCGCGATCGCCCGGAGGTTCTCGCTCGGGAACATTTCCAACTGCACGACCCGCCCGACAACAACCAGCAGCGCCAGCGTGATCACCCACGCCGTGATCGTCCCGACAAGATCGCTCCTGCCGAGCAGGTCCGCATCGTTCGTGCTCATTCCGTCGGCTCCCGCACGGCGCCATTCGACCAGACAATCGGATCGAACCGCTCATTCGATGTTTCCTGCAATGAATCGATCCGCGCATCAATCCGCGAAGGCGTCAGCCGGTCGGCGATCTCCGCCCGCAATTTCCGGATCTCCCGCTCGAGCTCGTCCGCCTTCCGGTGCGCGACGGTCATCGAGTGCGCCGCCTCGAAGCGCCGCTGCCGCTCGGTGAGCAGCCCGATCCCGGTCGCGCCGACGACAACAATCAGCAGCGCCGCCTTGGCGACGACCTGGCTCCGCAACGTGGTGTACTCAGGCTCGGACGACGTCATGAGTTATCGCGCCGAAGGCAATTTGAGCGTCGTCCCGACCGGGACCACGTCGGGATCCTCGATCCCGTTGAGCTCGACGATCTCGCGCCACTTCGAAGACGATCCGAGCAGCCGCTGCGCGATCTCCCCGAGCGTGTCGCCCTCGCGCACCGTGTACGTGCCCGCAGTCGTTGCCTTGGGCTGCTGCGCCCGCCGCTCACCGGTGAGCGCTTCGCGCGTCGGGATCTTCAGGACGGCGCCAACACGGATCGTGCCGTCATCGCCAACGCGCCCCTTGTTGAACTCGGCGAGTTTCGTGTACAGAGCGCCATCGCCGTAATACTCCTGCGCGATCGACCAGAGCGATTCGTCCTCGCTCACGCGGTGGATCTTCGTCGGCGAATCGTTGCTGCCCGCGATCGGCTTGCTCCGGGTTGCACGCTCGGGATTGAGCGTCGGCTCAGGGAGCAGCGCCGCGATCGGCGATGTCGCAGGCTGATCGATCTCCGCAGCGGGGACCGCGTTCCGTGCCTGATCAAGGACGTTCGTCGCCGCGCCCTGCGTCGCGTTCCACGACTTCTGGATCTCGTTCAGCAGCATCTCGCTGCTCGTGCGGAAAATCTTCGTGCTCCCAGCAGCTGCCGTCGTCGGTTGCGGCTCGCCATCGATCAGGAACCCGCCGGGCATCACGTCGTTGCTCGGCACCGCCGCGTGCGTCCGCTCGATCGGCGGGGCCTGCAGTGTTTCAGCGGCGAGGACCGCGCCCGCGTCGAGGTCATCGAGCTGCGCACCCGTCGCGTCGGAGAAGTGATCGGAGATCAGCACCCCGACGACGAGGACCACGGAGAACCCGAGGATCAGCGCCAGTTTGTGTTCGCGTGTCATGGTGTCGGCGTCCTTGCCGCGAGAAATCAATCCCGCATCGTTCAATCGTCCCTGCGTGCAAGCCGAGCCCCGAGGTCACCGCGTCAAACGGATCGCCCTGAGTTTGGCCGACCTCGCGCGCCGATTCTCGGCGCACTCGGCATCGCCAGCGGTGATCGGGCTGCGCGTCAGCCGCTCGGTGAGCCCCGCGTCGGTCAGCCGTTTGAAACGGCGCTTGACCGGGCGGTCCTCGAGCGAATGAAACGCGATGATCGCTATCCGTGCGATCGGTCCTAACCACGTTCGGTCGTCACCTTGACGAGCCGCCTCACGCTCGATCGAGCCGAGCAGACCTTCGAGCGCCCCCAGCTCATCGTTCACCGCGATCCGCAGGGCCTGGAAGGTCCGCGTCGCAGAGTCGATGCGCTGATTCGGCGCCCTGGGCACAGCCCGGCGGACAACCGCCGCGAGTTGCGATGTCGTTTGTATCGGCCCAGCCTGACGCGCCTCGACAAGTTTTCGAGCCACCCGCCGAGCGAACCGCTCCTCGCCGAATTCGAAGATGATCTTCGTCAGATCATCCTCCCCCAGCGTGTTGACCAGTTCCTCGCAGGTGATCGGTCCAGTGGGGTCCATCCGCATGTCCAGAGGCCCATCGCCGCGGAAACTGAACCCCCGCTGAGGGTCGTCCACCTGCGTCGAGGCGAACCCCAGATCCGCGATCACCAGATCCGCCAGGATCCCCCGCTCAGCGAGCTCCCGAGGGGCCTGCGCAAACGACCCATGAATCGCCACAACCTCCGGCGCCTCATCGATCCCGCTGACCCTCGCCTCCGCCAACTCCAGGTTCCCCGGATCCAGATCCACCAGAACAACCCGACCGGTCGGCCCCAGATGCCCCCCAATCGCCGCGCTGTGCCCCCCAAGCCCGGCGGTGCAATCCAAAAGCGTCTGCCCGGGCTGTGGGTCGAGGGTCTCGATCGTCTCGGCGAGCAGCACCGGGGCATGCCCTCGCGCCGGCGGATTCGGATTCTCATTCGATTCAGTCACGGCCGGATGCTATCCCGCGCTTCGGTACACTGCCCGCATGCGTACCCAACAAACCACCGCAGCCCTGATCGCCCTGACCCTCCTCGCGTCGCTCGCCGCCTGCACGCCGCTCCGCCTGACCATGGACCTCCGCGCCGCCGACGACGGGTTCACCCAGAGCGAGGTCCTCCGCGACGCCGGCGCCAGAAAAAGCTCCCCCTCGGTCGCCCTGATCGGGATCACCGGAATGATCGCCGACGTCCAGACCCCGGGAATGCTCGGCTCCAAGCCCGGCATCGTCGATCAGGTCGCCTCACAGCTCCGCTCGATCGAGCACGACCCGAAGATCAGAGCCGTCATCCTCCGGATCAATTCACCCGGAGGCACCGTCACCGGATCCGACATCCTCCACCGCGAGATCCGCCGATTCGCCGAATCCTCAGGCAAACCGGTCATCGCCTCGATGGGTGAGGTCGCCGCATCCGGCGGCTACTACATCGCCCTCGCCTGCGATGAGATCTACGCCGAGCCCACCACCATCACCGCCTCCATCGGCGTGATCATCCAGACCTTCAACGTCCACGATGGGCTTTCGAGGCTCGGCATCCACGCCAAAGCCCTCACCAGCGGCCCCAACAAGGCGATGGGCAGCCCCCTCGAACCCTACAACGCGGAGCAGGTCGCGCTCCTACAGGGCATCGTCGATCGCTTCTACGCCCGGTTCCGAGGCGTCGTTACCGAGCGCCGTGGAGACAAAATCGACCCCGCCAAACTCGACATGATGACCGACGGCCGCGTCGTCATCGGTGAGCAGGCGCTCGAACTGGGGCTGATCGACCACACCGGTGGCATCCTCGACGCCTACGAAAGCGCCAAGCAACTCGCCGGCCTTAACAAGTCGAGACTCGTCGCGATCCACGACGCCGGGTCAGCCCCCCGATCCCCCTGGGGCGCCCTCGCCAGCGCCGACCCGACCGCCGCAACGACGGATCAGGAGATCAACCTCGTCCAGCTCAGGCTCGGCGCCACCTCCGCGATGCCGGGTGTCGGGTTCTACTACCTCTGGCAACCGCCGGTATTGCCCTGATTGAGCGGCATTCTCCGGGCGCGGTACAATCCGCCAACCATGCGCATCACGCTCAACGGACAACCCGCTCAGGTCCCCGAAGGCGCCACCGCCGAGCAGCTCGTCGAGCTGCAGGGGCTGACCTCAACAATCTGCGCCGTCGAGATTAATCAATCGCTCGTCCCCAAAGCCGACCGCGCCGGGCGCGTGATCGAACCGGACGACAAAATCGAAATCGTCACACTCGTCGGCGGGGGC
Source organism: Phycisphaerales bacterium (assembly GCA_029260535.1). GTDB lineage: Bacteria > Planctomycetota > Phycisphaerae > Phycisphaerales > UBA1924 > JACKHE01. The sequence continues at coordinate 5,507 of JAJDDA010000037.1, forward strand.
TGATCCCGCGCCGATCCAAACCGAACCGAATCACCATGACCACCGCAACACCAACCGCCGCCGACCCGACCCTCGAACCGCTGACCATCGGCGCCCGCCGATTCGACAGCCACCTCATCCTCGGGACCGGCAAGTACCCCGACAACGAAACCATGTCGCGTGCGCTCGACGCCTCCGGATGCGAGGTCGTCACCGTCGCCGTACGCCGCGACCGCCTCGTCAACGACAAGGGCGAGAGCCTCCTCGACGCGATCGACCTTGACCGCTACACGATCCTCCCCAACACCGCCGGCTGCTTCAGCGCCGAAGACGCGGTGCGCGTGTCACGCCTCGGTCGCGACATCCTCGAACAACTCGGCAACCCCGGCGCGAGCTGGGTCAAGCTCGAAGTGCTCGGCGACAAAAAAACACTCCTCCCCGACCCTGCGGGAACGCTCGAAGCATGCAGAGAGCTCGTCTCCGATGGGTTCGAGGTCCTCTGCTACACGAGCGACGACCCGATCGCCGCGCTGCGCTTGCAAGAAGCGGGCGCGACCAGCGTCATGCCCGCAGGCTCCCCCATCGGCACCGGACGAGGCATCTCCAATCCCTCGAACATCTCGCTCTGCCTCGAACTGCTCAAGCAGATCGACGCGAGCTACCCGGTCATCGTCGATGCCGGTGTCGGCCAGTCCAGCGATGTCTCCGTCGCGATGGAGCTCGGCGCCGATGGCGTCCTGATGAACACCGGTGTCGCGCACGCGAAAGAACCCGTCCTCATGGCGCACGCGATGCGGCACGCCTGCCTCGCCGGTCAGCAGTCCTATCTCGCAGGACGCATCCAGAAGCGCCGCTACGCCACAGCGAGCAGCCCCTGGGAAGGCAACGTCGCGTACATCCCCGGCGAGTAACCAATGATCGATCCGGAATCACAGGACATCGTCGGCGAGTTCGTCAAAGCCGCCGCCGCGGCTGGCGGTGACGACCAATCCATGCACGCGCTCTGGCACGCGGTCATGGGGCTCGACGCGTGGCACTTCATGTCAACACCGATCACCGCCGACGTCCCGGTGACCGGCGACGGCAGCCCCACCCCCGTCGTTGGGACCATCCCCGAGATGCCCGACAAGAAGATGCTCTTCGCGTACTCTGATGACAAACGCGCCTGGCAGGCGATGATCGACAACGGTTACAAATCCACCGGCGACGGCTTCGCAACGATCAGCATGCCGGTCAAAAACGCCGCGAAATACGCCTACGACCTCCAGCAGCACGGCGTCTACGGGATCCTCTTCAACCACTCCAAAGAAGAACAGGGCTTCTTCGCGCCATTGATCAACGTCGCGCCGATGTTCGAGTACCACGTCGGGTTCGTCATCCCCGGGATCGAAGAAGACCGACCAGCGCCCGACTTCGACGCGATCGCCAACGCCTTCCGCCAGAGCGGCGCCGAGCACGCGCTGCACGCCTACCTGCGCTGCCTCTTCTATCTGGAAAAATGGACCTTCGTCGCGGACAAGAGCAACCCCGGCGCGCCGATGCTCTGGCCCTTCGGCGAAGAGATCGCCCTCGTCGGTTTCACCGACCAGCAGCACGCCGCCCACGCCGCGGAACAGATGGGGATCCTCGACGAATCAGGCCACGCCAACATCCTCGAGGTCACACCGGCAGAAGCCAGCGAGTTCTTCGACACCGCCCGACCCCATGGCGTCAACCGGATCGTCTTCAACCCCTCAACAGCGCCGTTCCCGGTGGTGACCGAGGCGCTGCAGCAGGTCATCGCGATCATGTGATCAAATCACCCCGGCCGTATCCCGCGATACAACTGCTGCACCCGATCCGCCTGCTGCTTCCGCACCGTCTCGAGCACGAGCCGCGGGATTCTCCACGATTCCTGCTCGTCCGTCACGTTCGAGCAGTGCTCCAGGATGCACTGATAAACCAATTTGAACGCGTCGCGCGGCTGGTGCATCTGATCGAGCGCATCGACGAGGTCCTGCCTCGTGACGTCCTCCTCGAACAGATCAACGAGCGACATGCCGTCCGCCTCGCCGCGCCGGCACGCGAGCAGCCTCGCGTTGCACAGGTCGAAGAGCATCGAGCCGGTCCATGTCAGCCGCTCGACGAGGTTCTGCTTATCGAGGCGCGCTTCCTGGAAGAACTTCGTCGTCTCGCGGAAGAGCGCGTGCCGCAATTCGACCGGGAGCAGCAATTTGAACCCGAACCCGGTCATCTGGAGGAACTTGTTGTTGAGCATCGGCCAGATGATCGCCTTCATCCGGTCGGTGTCGCCGCTGATCACCGTCGGCTCATCGACGCGATCAACAATCACGACCACGCCGCGATATCCGAGATCCTCGAGGATCTTCTGCAAGCGGACAAACATCGCGTACCGCTGATCGTCCGCGCT
>JAJDDA010000038.1 GCA_029260535.1 Phycisphaerales bacterium
CGACGCCCTCGTAGAACTTCCGCATCTTGCCCTCGACCATCATCTCGGCGATCTCCTGGGGCTTGCCGGATTCCATCGCCACTTCAAGGGCGAACTTCCGCTCCTTCTCGACGACATCCGCGGGGATGCTGTCGGGGGAGACACCGAGCGGGCGGGGGTCCGCCGCGGTGACGTGCATCCCGATGTTGCGGAGCACGTCGCTGGTGATCGAGCCGGTCGCCTGCACCAGCACGCCGGTTTTGCCGTCGTGGTGGATGTATGAGCCGAACATCGTGTCGCCGCCGCCTTCGAGCTTGTGGCCACGGGCGTACTGCGCGTTCTCACCGGTGGTGATGCGGACATCATCGATGAGGGCCTTCATCGCGTCGTTGACGGCGACGTCGCCAGCGTTCTCGTTCAGGACGAGCTTCGCGAGCTTCTTCGTCGCCTCGATGAAGGCCTCGTTCTTCGCGGTGAAGTCGGTCTCGGTGGCGAACTCAACGATCGAGGCGGCTCTGCCGTCTTCGCTGATCTCGATCGCGATGGCGCCCTCGCCGGCGGCGCGATCGGTGCGGGCTTCCATCTTGCCCTTGAGCTTCTTGCGCAGCGCCTCTTCGGCGGCTTCGAGGTTGCCCCCGGACTCGCCGAGCGCTTTCTTGCAATCCATCATGCCCAATCCTGTCCTGGCCCTGAGGGTCATGACGTCCTTGGCATTGATCTGAGCGGTTGAGCCTTCCATGAGGTGGTCCTTCCGAGAAACGGGTCGTGGTGGTTGTTGGTTCGATCGACCTCATCCATATCCCGGATGTTGTCGCTGTTCGATGGGTTAGAGAACCGCGGGAGCGGCAGTTACTTGTTGACTGGTTCGGCGGGCTTCTCGCCGGCGGCGACAGGCTCGGTGTTGATCGGCGCAGGCGAGTCGGCCGAGTATTGCGACCTGCTCGACCGGCGACGGCCCTCGCCGCCACCTGCGGCTTCGCCGCCCTCGGTCTTCTCGGCCTTCTGCGTGCGGCCCTGCTTGCCCTCGACGATCGCGGCGCAAAGCTCGCGGACGATCAGGTCGATCGCACGCATCGAGTCGTCGTTGCCCGGGATCGGGATGTCAACGAGATCGGGGTCGCCGTCGGTGTCGATCAGGCCGATGGTCGGGATGCCGAGCTTCTTCGCCTCGGCGAGCGCGTTGAGTTCGCGTCGGATGTCGACGATGACCAGCGCGCCGGGCTGCTTGGACATGTTCCGGATGCCGTCGAGGTTCCGCTTGATCTTGCGCATCTCGCGACGCAGCATCGACTCCATCTTCTTCGAGTAGCTCTCGAAGTTGTCGTTCGCCTCGATCGCCTCGAGCTCTTCGAGCCTCTTGAGGCGAGAGCGGATCGTGCGGAAGTTGGTCAGCGTGCCGCCGAGCCAGCGCTCGGTCGCGTGGTGCATCTGGACGCCGCCGACGCGCTCAACGAGGATCGGCCTCGCCTGGCGCTTGGTGCCGACGAAGCAGACATCCTTGCCACCGGCGACGGTGCGGCTGATGAATTTCTTGGCGAGCAGGAGGCCCTTGATGGTCTCCTTGATGTCGATGATGTGGATCCCGTTGCGCTTACCGTAAATGTAGCGCCCCATCTTCGGGTTCCAGCCGCTCGTGCGCTGGCCGAAGTGGATGCCGGACTCGATGAGTTCTTCGACGAGGGAGGGCTTCTTGGTGTCGTTGTCGGCCATTGCTGGCTATCTCCAAAGGCAGCTGAACCGGCGGGCACGGATCGGGTGTCGGCGATGGCATAAGAGCCACGACGCCGACTCGCAATCCCGCGAGGGCTCGCTTGTGGATGGGCTGGGAGGCCCGGCTAGGTAACGATTCCCGGGTTCGGGTTTCGGCTGCTGGTCGGGTGAATCCGAACAGACAGCGGCGACCGCCGATCGCGGACACCGAAGTAGTGTAGCGGGGGGTAACCCCCGGGCAAGAACCGAATCGGGTTTCGAAGGGCTAGAGAGTAGTTTTTCTCTCGTTCGAGGCGTCGGAACTGCACGGGGCGGACAGCCGATCCGATCCGCTAGGGGCTATACAGCCTCAGAATCTGATTTCCAGCTCGATCTCGTCGCGGATGGGGCTCTCAATGACGCGATTCTCGGTTTCGTGGTCCTGCGAAAGGATCCATGACCGTTCGGCGCCCTGAACATCCGGAGCGCTCAAGTGATATCGAAAGCGAATTCGAACGGGAGCTCCAAGCCTCGGATCGCGTCTGCGATTTCATGCGACTCGGCGGCATCAAGAGCTGACACCAGGGTGTGGGTTTTCCCATCGGCATCAACCTGCAGGCGGTATTCGCCCTTCGCGTCCTGTCTCCGGGCGAGGTCCTCTTTATCGATCCGCATCCGTTTGATCGTATCCAGAGGGAGTCCGCGTTTTTTATACGCGAACAAAACCGACTTGCTCGCACTGAAATAGCTGGTGTTGATCTCGACTTTCTCACGCCCGACAAGCATTTTCAGAATCGAAAAGATCGCGAAGCCACCGCCCAAGGTCCAGCCGCACAACCACGCGAGCATGAATAGCGTCACGCCGATCCCGGCGCCGGTAGCGGCAGACTCCGGATCAGCGTTTGAGCCAGCTTCACTGAACATGCCGGAAGAAATCACGTAGAGCGCAAAGACCTCACCGAAAAGCCAGCCGACCAGCCAGAATGACATGAAGACGATGCGTGCCCATTGCCTGCGAGCAGACACAATCAACCACAGAGCGTCTTGCCCTGTGTCAAGGTCGATCCGATTGGTTTTCATGATTGACTCCCCTTCATGGAGAATGCGATCGATCGCTACAACTTCACGTAAGGCCGAAGCCCCTGCAGCCCGCCCTCGCGCCCGAAGCCGGACTCCTTGAAGCCGCCGAAGGGGGAGGCCGGGTCGAACTTGTTGTAGGTGTTGCACCAGACGATGCCGCACTGGAGTTTGGCCGCGGTGTTGAAGATCTTGCTGCCCTTGTCCGTCCAGATCCCCGCTGCGAGGCCGTAAGGCGTGTTGTTCGCTCTGGTCAGGGCCTCGTCGGGGGTGCGGAAGGTCTGGACCGCGAGGACCGGGCCGAAGATCTCTTCCCGGGCGATCGTGTGGCTCTGCTGGACCCCGGTGAAGAAGCAGGGGTTGCACCAGAAGCCCTTCTTGGGCAACGGCTTGTCGCTGGGGGTGATCCGGCTCGCGCCCTCGTCATCGCCGATCTTGAGGTACTGGTTGATCGTCTTGAGCTGCTCTTTCGAGTTGATGGCGCCGATATCGGTGTTTTTGTCCATCGGATCGCCGAGGCGGAGCGTCTTGAGGCGGATGGTCAGCTTCTCGATGACCTCATCGACGACGCTCTCCTGCACATAGAGCCGCGACCCGGCACAGCAAACGTGGCCCTGGTTGAAGTAGATTCCCTGGATGATCCCCTCGACCGCCTGATCGATGCTGGCGTCCTCGAAGATGATGTTGGGGCTCTTGCCACCGAGTTCGAGGGTCATCTTGATGCCGCGCTTGGACGCGGTTTTGGCGAGCATCTTGCCCACGCCGGTGGATCCGGTGAAGGCGATCTTGTCGATGTCCTTGTGCTCGGCGAGGGCTTTTCCTGTGTCGCCTGCGCCGGTGACGATGTTCACCACGCCCGGCGGCAGGTCGATCTCTTCGAAGATCTCGGCGAGCCGGAGCGCTGTCAGGGGAGTCGTCTCGGCTGGTTTGAGGACGACCGTGTTGCCGCACGCGAGGGCCGGGGCGATCTTCCACGCCGCCATGAGCAGGGGGAAGTTCCACGGGATGATCTGTGCGCACACACCGACGGGCCGCGGGTCGCGGTTGGGAAACGCGTACTCAAGCTTGTCCGCCCAACCGGCGTTGTAGAAGAAGTGGTGCGCGACGAGCGGGATGTCGACATCCCGCGATTCCTTGATCGGCTTGCCGCCGTCCTTGGTTTCGAGGATCGCGATCTCGCGGGCACGCTCCTGGATGCGGCGTGCGATGCGGAAGAGGTACTTCGCGCGCTCGGTTGGTTTCAGCTTCGCCCACTTGGGCAGCGCCTCGCGCGCCGCGGCGACGGCCTTGTTGACGTCGCGCGCCGAACCCTCGGAGACCATCGAGAGCGTTTCTTCCGTCGCCGGATTGATCGTGGCGAACGTCTTGCCCGGCTTGGTGAACTTGCCGTTGATGAAGTGGCCGTAGCTTGGCGCGATCTCGACCTTCACGCTCTCGGGCGCCGGCGCGTAGTCCCACGCATCGCCGAAGTTGAGTTCGCCGGCGTGCGAGCCCTTGCGGCCCTTGCTCTTCGGGCGCCGCGGCGTCGATTGCCCGTTGGCGACGGGGTCGGCGCTGGTTGATTTGGATGTGCTTTGGTCGGTGGGGTCGGTCATTGGTATCGCCTATGCGTCGTGTGATCGTCGCAGCAAAGAGGTTCAGAGTGTAATCGATCAGGCTTCGGAGAAATCATGTCCCGCCATGTACCGCCCGGTGCGGCGGCGCGCCAGCTGCATCAGGATGTCGTTCGTCAGCGAGGAGGCGCCGAAGCGGAAGAGGTCGGGGGTGAGCCAGTCGTCGCCGACGGTTTCTTTGACCATGACGAGGTAGTGCAGCGCCTGCTTGGACGTCTTGATCCCGCCGGCGGGTTTCACGCCGATGTGCTTGCCGGTTTTGATGAAGTGATCGCGGACGGCTTCGAGCATCACGAGCGTGACACCCATCGTCGCTGCAGGCGCGATCTTGCCGGTGCTGGTCTTGATGAAGTCGGCGCCCGCCGCGATCGCCAGGTCGCTCGCCTCGCGGACGAGGTCGTAGGTTTCGAGTTCGCCGGTTTCGAGGATGACCTTGAGGTGCGCCTCGCCGCAGGCATCTTTAATAGATGCGATCTCGTCGAAGACCTTGCCTCTGTCACCAGCGAGGAATGAGCCTCGGCTGATGACCATGTCGATCTCGTCGGCGCCGGACTCAACCGCGTTGCGGACATCGCTGAGCCGGATATCGAGCGGGTACTGCCCGCTGGGGAAGCCGGTCGCGACGGACGCGATGCGGACGCCGGAGCCTTCGAGCACTTCGAATGCGGTCGGGACGAGTTCGGGGTAGACGCAGACCGCCGCGACGTGGGGGAGTGTCGGGTCGTTCGCGTCGGGGAGGATCGCCTTGCGACAGAGGGAGCGGACCTTCTCGGGGGAGTCCTTGCCCTCGAGCGTGGTCAGGTCGACCATGGAGAGCGCGAGGCGGAGCCCGGACTCTTTGGCGCTGGTCTTGATGGATCGCTTGGTGAATGCGGCCGCCCTCTGGTCGGCCATCACGCGATCAACGGTGATCGATTTCATGCGATCATTGTAGCGCAGATGCCGAGGCACGGGGCTGTGCTCCATCAGGGACGGCGAATCAGCGCCACGACTGCTGCTCGGCGGTTAATCGAGAGGCAACCCCGGCGTAGATCCCGTCGTCGATCGCGAGCACCTGGCTCTGCGTGAGCGCCTGCACCGCGGCATCCCCGATCGTATCGAACCAGCCGGTCGACGGGATCGATGCGATCTGCGCGACAGTCAGGCTCGGTGTCTGGGTCGCGTCGAGGTATTGCATCTGCGAATAACTGATCGCCTGCACTTGGCTTGTCGTGATCATGGTCCGCTGGTTCGGTGTCAGCAATCCGATCCCCGTGAGGTTGGTTTGCAGCGCCTGGACCTGAGAACTGGTAAGAGCCGCGCGTGCCGAATCGGGGAGCGTTTCGAGCCAACCGGAGGACGGGATTGTTGCGATCTGCGCCGGTGTGAGGTCTGGGGTTTGTGCTGCGGTGAGGTACTGCATCTGCGAGTAACTGATCACCTGAGTCTGCGCGGTTGTGATCATCAGGCGCTGCGAATCGGAGAGTAGGGAGATCCCTGTGAGATTGGTTTGCAGCGCCTGGACCTGCGATTGCGTGAGCGCGGCGCGTGCATCCGCCGGTAATGTTTCGAGCCAGCCGGAGGACGGGATCGTCGCGATCTGTGCCGGTGTCAGGTCCGGCGTCTGGCTCTCGGTGAGGTACTGCATCTGCGAGTAGCTGCTCGCCTGCCCCTGCGCCGTTGTGCTCATCAGGCGCTGTGAATCGGTGAGCAGGGAGATCCCGGTGAGGTTGGTTTGAAGCGCTTGCACCTGCGATTGCGTCAGTGCGGCCCTCGCATCAGCCGGGAGGGTATCGAGCCAACCGGAGGATGGGATCGTCGCGATCTGTGCCGGTGTCAGGTCCGGCGTCTGGCTCGCGGTGAGGTACTGCATCTGCGAGTAGCTGATCGCTTGCACCTGCGCCGTTGTGATCATCAGGCGCTGTGACTCGGTGAGGAGCGAGATCCCGGTGAGGTTGGTTTGCAGCGCCTGGACTTGCGTTTGCGAAAGCGCGGCGCGGGCGTCTGCGGGGAGTGTTTCGAGCCAGCCGGAGGACGGGATTGTTGCGATCTGCGCTGGCGTCAGGTCGGGGGTCTGCGCCGCGGTGAGGTATTGCATCTGCGAGTAGCTGATCGCCTGCACCTGCGCCGTTGTGATCATCAGGCGCTGCGACTCGGTGAGGAGCGAGATCCCGGTGAGGTTGGTTTGCAGCGCCTGGACTTGCGATTGTGTGAGCGCTGCGCGTGCATCTGCCGGGAGGGTTTCGAGCCAACCGGAGGATGGGATCGACGCGATCTGCGCTGGCGTGAGGTCGGGCGTCTGGCTCGCGGTGAGGTACTGCATTTGCGAGTAGCTGATCGCTTGCACCTGATCAGTGGTGATCAAGAGTCGTTGCTCGGCTGTCAGCAGGGCGATTCCTGTGAGGTTGGTCTGCAGCGATTTGATCTGCGAGTCGGTGAGTTCAGCGCGCTGCGCTGCGGAGAGGGTTTCGAGCCAGCCTGACGACGGGATCGTTGCGATCTGCGCGTCGGTCAGGTACGCGATCTCATCGACTGCAAGATGCTGGAACTGCGAGTACGAAAGCGCGCGCACCTCGTCGGACCTGGCGCGGGCGGTCAGTTGCGATTCGGTCAGGCTTGCCAGCTGCGCATCGGTGAGCAGCGCCCAGGCAGTGGCGCTGAGCAGGGCGATCTGCCGGGAGGTCGCCAGCGCTAACTGGTCGCCGGTCAGGCGCTCAAGGATTGATTCGAGCAGCTCGTTCGAGAGGGCGGCGATCTGCTCCGCGGTGAGATCAGCGATCTGCTCATCGGTCAGCGCGGCGATCTCCGCTGGGGTCATCGACAGGAGTTCTTCAACCGTCAACCCACCACTGTCGCCATCACCGTGGTCATCATGGTCATCGACACCGCCACCGATGCTGTCGAGGTACGAATGGTAATCCGCGTCGATAAGAAAGGACCCCGTCGTTGCGACGTAGTGGTACGTCGCCCCGGTCGGGCTGATGTAGGTGTTCTCGGTGTTGCCCTTGGTCCAGTCGTCGACGACCGGGGCATCGAGCACCCGGTCGAAGAACGGCTGGTCGATGCCTGCGACCGACCCCACCGCGGCATTATCGAGTGTTGCGAGATACCCGCCGAGGCCCTGGGCGTGCTGGGACATCTGCAGGTTTGCAATCGCCGAGCGGATCGCGCCCACCTCGCCTTGCTCTGCGGATTCGATCGAACGCTGCCGATAGTCGAGGTACTTCGGGGTAGCGATACCGGCGAGGATCGCCAGGACCACCATCACAGCGACCAACTCGATGAGCGTGAAACCCGATCGGATGTGTTGGCGCACTCTGGTCTTGCTCACGATTTATTCCCCATGGTGTCCGAGCGGATGCGCGAACATCGACCACACTCCCGGAATGGGTGGTTTTCATTAATCGTTACGATTTGCATCGATCTCAACGAATCTCGGAGCCGTTGGGGTCAAACTGGGAGCTCTTGTCCGGAATATCACGCCTGATCGGCACTGGTCGGATTTGGGTAATTCTGGCTTGGTTGGTTATCGGAGACATCCGCAGAACGATCGTTGGTGCGTGAATTAGCAGCGGGGGGCTCGTCATCAAAGAGCACCCGGACCCCGGGCGTAGACAGGTCGTCGAATTGCCCTGATCGGGTTGCCCAGATAAACGCCCACAGCGCGCCGGCGACGATCACCAGCGCTAAGGGGACCACGATGTAGAGCACGGACACCGGTTCAATCCTCTCGATCAAATGTGCGCGACCGGTACGAGAGCGTGATCACCGTCACCGAACTGATCGGCATGAGCACCGCCGCGATGAGCGGGTTGATGATGCCGGTGATCGCGAGGGCCGCGCACAGGACATTATAGAGGAGCGAGGCGGCGAGGTTCCGCTTGATGGTCCGGATCGTCCGCTGGGCCCCGACGATCAGCTCGACGATTGGCCCGAGCCCCGGGGTGCTCAGCGAGACATCGGCCGACGCGAGGCTGACCTCGGCGCCACCGTGGACCGCGACACCGACCGTCGCGGCGCTGAGCGCGGCGGAATCGTTGACCCCATCGCCGACCATCACCACCGGACCGTTGGCGATCTCACGCTCGACGATCCGGAGTTTTTCTTCAGGGGCAGCGCCGCCGGTGCACAGCGCCGGGTCGATCCCGAGCGCCGCGCCGACCGCGATCGCCACGCGCTCGTCATCACCGGAGCAGATGCCGACGCGCCAGCCGAGTGAGCGGAGCTGATCGATCGCGCTGCGGGCGCCCTCGCGGATCGGGTCGCCCAGGCCGCACACGGCGACCGCTTCGCCTTCGGCTTCGACCACGATGGGTGTCAGCGCCTCGACCGCGATCCGACCGATGCTCGCTTGCGCCCAGTCCGGTAGCGCCCCGATTCGACCCGCGATAAACAATGCAGACCCGATCGCCAGTTGCCTGCCATCGACAACACCGGCGACCCCGCCGCCGATGGTGTGCTCGATATGTTCTACGGTGTGTGTTTCGTTTGCACTAATCGCGCCGACAAGCGCCGATGCGATGGGGTGCGAGACATTCGTTTCGAGCGCCGCGACCAGTGGCTTGACGGATTCGTCGCCGTCCCAGCGGACGAGCGCCGCCTTGCCCTCGGTGATCGTTCCGGTTTTGTCGAGCAGCACGAGCCCCGGTTTGGCGAGGCGTTCGAGCGCATCACCGCCCTTGATCAGGATGCCACGCTTGCTCGCTCTGCCGATCGAGACGAGGACGGCGAGCGGTGTCGCCAACCCCAGCGCGCAGGGGCACGTCACGATCAGCAGCGCCACCGCGTTGTCCACCGCCATCGACGGGTTGATGAGCAGCCACGCGACCGCCGTGATCCCCGCGAGCGTCAGCACAACACCGACGAACCAGCCGGTGATCCGGTCCGCGAGGCGCACGATCGGTGCGCGCCGCTGGGCGCTCTCTTCGACGAGCCGCATCAGTTTGCCGACCCGGGTGTCCTCCCCCGACGTTTCGACGCGGACCCTGA
>JAJDDA010000039.1 GCA_029260535.1 Phycisphaerales bacterium
TTTCACCCTGCGCGGATGGTTGTTTGTGAATGACGGCGTGGTCGCTGCGGGGATGGTATGCGTTGGGGTGCAGTGGAGCGCCGCTGCGCGGCGGGCAATTTGGTCCTCTCTCCCCGGCCCTCACCCAGAGGGAGAGGGAGGAAGCGCGAGCGTGGGGACCCTGTTGTTGGAGGTGTTGGTAGTCTTTGGGTGTGAATGATGAAATGAACACTGTCGTTGAACCGGGATCGGATGACGCTGCGGATGCGGGGTCTTCTTCTGAGCGGTCGGTCTGGGATGACGTCAAGCAGGCGGGGCTTGCTGGGCCGTTGGCTCTGTTCTGTACGGTGCTCCCCGCGATCGGCGGGTTCGTGCTGCTGGCGCGGATCGATCCGGTGGCGGAGTGGCTCCGGGCGAACGAGGGGGCCGGGATCATTATTTATGGCGTCGCGTTTGCCGTGCTGTCGGGGCTGGCGATCCTGCCGACGTACGCGCAGGCGGCGCTGGGCGGCTGGGCGTTCGGGATGGCCGGTGGGTTCCCTGCGGCGATCCTCGGGATTGTCGGCGGTGCGCTGATCGGTCGGCTGATCGCTTCTCGGGCGGCGTCGAAGAACGTGATGACGATGATCGATGAGCGGCCGGCGTGGGCGGCGGTGCGCGAGGCGCTGATGGAGCGGGGGTGGTGGCGGACGCTCGGGCTGGTGACGCTGATCCGGCTGCCTCCCAACTCGCCGTTTGCGCTGACGAACCTGGCGCTGGGTGTGACGCGGGTCCCGGTGGTGACGGTGCTGCTCGCGACGGCGATCGGGTTGGCGCCCCGGACGGCGCTGGCGGTGTATCTGGCGTCGGGGATCGAGGAGCAGTTTGCGGCGGAGAAACCACCGAAGATGATCATGTTCGTGGTGACCGCGGTGCTGACGCTGATCGTGGTGGTGGTGATTGGTCAGATCGCCAAGCGGGCATTGGCTCGGCTGACCGCGAGCGAAGGCGGGGTTTCCGGCGATGAGGGCGAAGTGATTGATACACTGGCGTCATGAGCGAACAAGGACAAAGCGGCGGTGGATTGACCGAATCCGAGGTTCGGAAGGTTGCGAAGCTCTCACGGCTGGAACTCTCGGATGCGGAGATCGCGGACAGCGCCGAGCGGCTCGCGGCGGTGCTTGGGTATGTCGACCGGCTCGGAGAGATGGATGTTGAGGGGGTGGAGCCGATGGCGCACCCCAGCGATGACTCGAACCGGCTGGATGAGGATGTGCCTCGGGATGGTCTGCCGACATCGGTTTTGACGGGGATGTCGCCGGCGTCGGAGGGTGACTTTGTGAAGGTGCCGAAGGTGATCGATGGTGGGGGCGGGGCGTAGCTCTAACCCCGCCACCAAAGCCGATCGATTTGCTGCGTTAATCGCAGGTGTTCCCAAACTGAGCGATGAGGATGCCCAGGTCGGCGGTGTCGACGATGTTGTCGTTGTTGATATCGGCGATGGGATCTGCTGTGCCGAAGGTGGCGATGAGGATGCCGAGGTCGGCGGTGTCGATCACGTTGTCGTTGTTGAGATCCCCGGGGCATGAAGGGGGCGTCACCAGGATCATGACGGTTGGTCGAATGAGGCCCTCGCTTGCGCCGGATGCGAAATTGCCGACGAGCGTTCCATCGGATTGAAACCGGACGATCCTGGAATTGGAATAGGACGAAACGAGCAGGTCGCTGTTGGGGAGTTCGAGGCGCGCGATCGGGTTGTTGAGACCGCCTCCTGAAAGCGATGTTGCGATGAACGCGCCGGTGTTGGCGTTGTAGGCGCGGACGGTGTTCGGGCCTTGGCTGACGACATGGATCTCGGATTCGCCGTTGACGAGGCGGAGTTCGAGCGGGTTGAGGAGGCCACCTCCTGTGATGAAATCACCGAGGTAGTTCCCGGTTGCTGGGTCGTAGCGTTTGACGGCGTGGTTGAAGTAAGAGGAAACGAGCAACTCCCCATTCGGGAGGAAGAGGAGACCGTCCGGTCCGCTGAGACCACCTCCGGTTGCGGCAACTGCGATGAAAGCGCCGGTTGAGGGGTCGTATTTGCGAACGCTGTTGTTGCCGACGCTGTCTACGTAGATTGCGCCGTCGGGGCCGATCTCCATATAGCCTGGCGAGAGCAGGAGCGGATCGTTGATGAAGACATCGATAAAAGCACCGGTGTCGAGGTTGTATCGGAGGACCTGTCCCGTTCCTTCGGAAACCACGAGGAGATCACCGTTGACGACTCGGACACCGACAGCGCTCGCGAGCCCGCCTGCGCCTGGTGATACGAGATACCCCTGCCAGGCGCCGGTGAGGTCGTATTTGGAAACGGAATTACCACCAGCGTGGTTGGAGACCAGGACGTATGGATCGGCAGCGGCACATGGCTGAGCGATAGCGATTGCCAGGATGGCGAGAACAAGTGACTTAAGCATTGGAGTCTTCCCCGAAATTGAAGCCACGGATGAGCAGCCCCTCGCTGGCTCGTCCGCATCGTGATTGATCTCAGGGTTGTTCGGATGCGTTTGTGAACCGGTTTCTGAAGAGACGCCATTATTTTGCATTTTTTACAAAAAGCAAACAATATACGGCGTTCCGATGCCGTCACCGCTTGGTGGCTTGAATCCTCTTCGTGGTTATTCGTTGCAGATATTGCCGAATTGAGCGATGAGGATGCCCAGGTCGGCGGTGTCGACGATGTTGTCGTTGTTGATATCGGCGATGGGATCTGCTGTGCCGAAGGCGGCGATGAGGATGCCGAGGTCGGCGGTGTCGATGATGTTGTCGTTGTTGAGGTCTTCCGGGCAGCTCGGCGGCGCGATGGCGCTGATCACGTAGTCGATGGCGGCGTCGTGGACAGTTTCGGATTCACTCCGGTTGAACACGAGGAAGAGGGGTAGTGAATCCTCGATGCTTCCCGAATGGGTCAGGCGGAGTGTGAGGAGGTACACACCGGCGCTCGCGGGTGATTCGAGAAAGAAGTCGTAGTGCTTGTGCCAGCCCCCGTCGGGTTGGACGGGGATGTTGAAACCGACGGCTTCTGTTCCTGGCGTTGTTGGTGAGAAGACGGGTCCGAGGACGCTGAATTCGAGGGACATCTGCTCGGTCGCGGTGTCGTCGAAGCCCTGGCCATCCCATTTGCGAACGGTGTCTTCGATGACAAAGCCGATGTCGGTCCCGGTTGGGAATGTCCCGGGTAGGTTGTCGAAGCCGGGCTCGTCGGTGGTCCAGAAGCCGGCGATGTTGACGAGGTCTGAGCCGAAAACGCGGGTTGGTGTTGTTCCTTCTGGTGTTTCGGAATTGATCGTGATTGCGTTGTCCTCGACGGTGAGGATGACGTCGCTGTGCGGGTCTCCTGCGAGGGCACAGTGCGTGAATGCGAGCGTTGTTGCGGCGATGATGGTGATTGAGTTGCGGTTCATGATCTGGTGTTCTTTCTGTTTGCGATTCGACACCTGGTCACTCGAAGAGTGACGGGTCGAAGTTGTTTTTGGTGAGGTCGGTGAAGGTTTCGTCGAAGCGGAGCGTCTCGGCGTGGCCGTCGAGGAAGCCCCAGTTCGAGATTGAATCGCCTGAATCCTGCGATCCGCCCCAGGCGTCGATTTCGACTTGGGCGCCGGCGCGGGCGGCGGTGAGGCCAGGGCCTCGGCGTGAGTACCAGTTTTCGACGTGCGGGTGGTCCGCGCCGGCGTAGTCGCCCTGTTCCGCCATCAGGAGGAAGTGGATCGTTTTGCCGGGCCTGGCGATGAGGTTGAGGTGGTTGTACGCGGTGATCGGCGCGAGGGTGGTGGTGTAGTTGTTGACGCCGTAACTGGTTCGGCGGAATTGGTCGGTTGTTCCTTCGATGGGGACACCGTCGCCTCCGAGTTCTGATGGCCAGTGCGGGGAATCGTCGCCCGGTGATTTGGCGAAGATGAAGCCGTCGTCGTATTCGCGGAGGACCTGGATCCAGGCGGATTCTTCGTTGGCGAGTGATCCGCCGTGGGCGAGGCCGACATCGATGAGTTCGCCTTTGTGATCGAAGGACCAGGCGAGTGATGCGATCTCCATGGATCGGATGTTGGCGAGGTCTACGGTGGCGCGGGCGGCGTTTCTGGCGCTGGAGATGGCCGGGATCAGGATCCCGATCAGCAGCGCGATAATCGAAATCACGACGAGCAATTCGACGAGCGTGAACGCTCGGTGCGAGGCACGTGGCATGGGTTTCTCCGGATTCAACCGATCGAGCGGGCAGAAACTGCGGCGCAGCATCATGCGCGGATCGGTTTCGATCTACGGGAGTTCAGGACGGTTGGGATGTGAGGAAAATGGCGCCGGGGATCAGGCGGCGGGGGGGCCGCGGGTCGTCCGTGGCGTGTGTGCCGTAGCGATCGCTGGTGAAGAGTCGATCGGGGTGATCGATTCCAGCGGGGCGTTGGCGGTGATCAACGCAGCGCCAACACTGGTGTCGGCGAGGGTGAGCGTGGTCAGCAGGTTGCACTCGGGGCAGTCTTGGTCTTGCTTGTCGGGATCGACGGGGTGGGCAGGGGTTTGCTGCGGTGTGTCGCAGCAATGAGCCTCTGGCGCCGGTGCGAGGTGGTCACCGAGGAGATGGATCGCCGATGGGCCGCCTACGAATATCGCGGCTGCAAAGAGCAGCGCGAGGGCGGTCGTGATGGAGCGGCGGGTGATCATTCTTGAGCGATGTT
>JAJDDA010000040.1 GCA_029260535.1 Phycisphaerales bacterium
CTCCGTCTCCGGAATAGAAGATTTAAACGGTGACGGGATCGACGACATCATCATCGGGAGCCCCCGAGCCAACCCGAACGGCTCCTACAGCGGCGAGTGCTACGTCGTCTTCGGCGCTGTCGGAGTCGGCGCTGGCGGCGCCGTCGAACTCTCGGCGCTCAACGGGGCCGACGGCTTTGTGCTCAACGGGGTCGATGTGAGCGATCAGAGCGGCTTCTCAGTCTCCGGAGCCGGGGATGTCAACGGCGATGGGGTCAACGACCTCGTCATCGGAGCCCACAGGGCCAGTCCGAATGGGAATTACAGCGGCGAAAGCTATGTTCTCTTCGGCGGCACCGGCGTATGGGTTTCGGCCGGCGCCTCTTTGGAACTCGCAACGCTCAATGGCGCGGGTTCTCAGGGTGAATTCGGCTTCATCCTGAACGGGATCGATGCGGGCGATCAGAGCGGCTTCTCAGTCTCCGGAGCGGGCGACATCAACGGCGACGGGATCGACGACATCATCATCGGCGCCCGCTACGCCGACCCGAACGGCACGAGCAGTGGTGAGAGTTATGTCGTCTTTGGCAAGTCATCGGCGCCCGCCCTTCCCGCCGACATCAACGGCGACGGCATCGTGGACACCGCTGACCTTGGCATCCTGATCGGGTCGTTCGGGATGATGAGCCCGTAACACGCGCGATTGGCGAGCTCCCGATACCCGAGCCTTCGCCAATTTACAGACTGATTAGCCGTGTGGAGGTTCTGCAAAGTTTGCAGCCGATACTCCCCAGGCGCTACTGATCATCTCTCTAATGGAAAATCCTTGTGCCGCTGTTCATCGTGGTTGCAAACAGCGGGCATCAAGCCAATTATTCAAATGCTTCTTCGCAAGATTTGGCTCGATTCGTACGGTGCGTATCGGAGAATAATTTCGGTATCTCAATCCGATTACATACTTCCGCGAGCATATTGAAATGTTTCAGGACAACGCGCGGCAAAGGATCAATTCATGACCTCGACCACCAGCGTCGCATTGCCGAAATACACCCCTGATCGGCGCCCGATACGGGATTTTTTCACAAACCGTCGGCGGGTCATCTCGCGAATTGTCGCGGTGCCGACTGTGCTCCTCGTTGTGTTCTCACATCACTCCTGGGCGAATCAGGGATGGATGGACATCGTAGTTACAAGCATCGGTTTCGTGCTCGTCATGTGCTGCGCTTTCGGCAGGCTCTGGGCGGCTCTGTTTATCTCCGGCTACAAGACAAAGTCGCTCATCACCGTTGGCCCATACTCGATGGTGCGCAACCCTCTCTACCTGTTCAGCCTGATCGGCGCAATCGGTGTAGGCTTTGCTGCTGAGAACCTGATACTGATTGTGGTTCTGATTCTTCTGTTCGGCGTGTATTATCCGCTCGTCATCGCTGCGGAGGAGCGCAAGCTTGCATACGTTCACGGGGACGTCTGGCTCTCATATGCCGAGGTCACGCCTCGTTTTCTCCCGAGATTCTCTTTGTATTCTCAGCCGGATCGGTACGAAATCTGCCTCCCTATCCTGCGGCGTGCTTTTTTCGATGTAGCCGCGTTTCCCGCAATTTTATTCCTCGTTGAAATACTCGAAGAACTGCAGGAGATGGAGATCATCCCGGTGTATTTTTGGATTCCCTGATCGTACGCCCACGGCTCGCACCATGCTCCGTTGATCTCGAAGAATCGCTCTATACTCTGATGTATCCGAGCCTTCGTAAAGCCTCAGACTCGGCGTCCATTGAACATCTCCCGGCTATACTCGCCTCCGATGATCTCCCGACGAAACAGACCGAACAGCAAACGCTTCCGCCTCACGATCATCGCCCTCGTTGTCGGCATCACATCCGGCGCGCTGCTCTTTGACGAGTTCGTCAAGGACCACGTCATCATCCGGAAGTTCGGCGTCGTCGAGACCGGGCAGATCACCCGATCGGGGCGCATGACCCCTTCGACGATGCGCAAGGTCCACGACCGGTCCCATGCGAAGACGATGATCGATCTCGGGATGTACAAGACCGGGACCCCCGATGAGATCGCGGCGCAGGAGACCGCCGACGAGCTTGGGATGGTCCGCCACCGGCTCTTCCTCCGCGGTGACGGGACAGGCAACCCCAACTATTACGTCCACGCGCTCCGGCTCATGACCGACCCCGACAACCTGCCGGTGCATGT
Source organism: Phycisphaerales bacterium (assembly GCA_029260535.1). Lineage (GTDB taxonomy): Bacteria > Planctomycetota > Phycisphaerae > Phycisphaerales > UBA1924 > JACKHE01. The sequence continues at coordinate 2,185 of JAJDDA010000040.1, forward strand.
GCATTGCAACGCCGGCGCGCAGCGCACGAGCGTCGCGATCATCCTGTATCGCGTGATTATTCAGGGGCAAACGATCCCCGAGGCGTACCCAGAGGCGTTCAACTACGGGCACCATCCGAGCAAGGACTGGATCCTGCTGCACTACGTCACAACGTGGCTCGAGCCGATCCGGCAGGCGTACGCGACCGGCGGTTGGATCGAGGGGTTCGATATCCCCGAGGACGCGATCGCGATGGGGTACGAGGCGCCGATAGTTGAGGCTGCGCCGGAGATTGGCTCACCTTGAGGTCGAGCGTTCGAGCAGCCACCGCAGTTCGATGCGCTTCGTGATCCGCGCCAGAACCATGAATATTCCAGCGCCAACGCTGACGAGAACAGCGAGCGTGATCGCGTTGTTCATCCACGAGCCGGCGGGCAGCGGCAGGGCCTGCACGCCGAGAACCGCTGCGAACATCGCGCCGGCGATCGCGATCGTGACCAGCGCGCTTGCTCTCGCGTCGCGATCGAAGATCGGCTCGTGCAGCTTGCGGTGGCTGCAGATGGTCAGCGCCGTGCATTGACCGATCGCGGTGATCGCGGTGGCCCACGCGAGCCCGGCGACGCCCAATGGCCAGATCAGCGTCAGGTTCAGGATCAGGTTCACCGCGACGGCGATGAGCGCGATCCGCATCGGGGTTTTCGTGTCACCCAGCGCGAAGAAGCCGCGCGTCAGCGTGTGGCTCATCGTGTACGCCCACACCGCGACCGCGTAGCCGAGGAGGGTCGAGGCGACAATGGCGGTTTGGTCTTCGGTGAAGGCGCCGCCCTGGTAGACGACCGCGACGAGCTCATTGCGGACCGCGATGAGCCCCAGCGTTGCGGGGATCCCGATGAAGAGGCTCAGGCGCACCCCCCGGCGGATCGTTGCGAGGAAGGCGTCCGGCTTGTCCACGGCCCTGGCGAGCGCCGGGAAGACCGCGGTTGCGATGGCGATCCCGAAGACACCCAGCGGGAACTGGTACAGACGCTGCGCGAAGAAGAGTGTCGATGCGGCGCCCTCATCGAGCGGGAACGCGACGGGATCGAGCCCCGGCAGCGCGAGCGTGTCGCCCACGATGACCGGGTACCCCGCGATGAGCTGGTCGAGCAGGCCCGAGATCTGCAGGGCGCCGAGCCCGATTAATGCCGGACCGAGCTTGTAGAGCGTTCGCCGGATGGGTTCGGTGACACCGATGAAGGCGCCGGTCCAGTTGTGCTCGCCTCGCAGCGCGAGCGCGGTGAGCATGATCTGCACCATCCCGGCGATCGGGACACCGAGAGCGAGCAGGAACGCGGTCGTTGTCAGGTCGCTCGCGAGCAGGAAGGCGCCGATGGAGGTCGCGCCGATGAGCACGAGGTTGAGCGCGATCGGCGCGGCGGCGGGGATCGCGAACTTGCCGTGCGTCTGGAGCATCCCCGCGAGCAGCGCGACGATGCACACCAGCGGCATGTAGGGGAGCGTGACCATCGTCAGTTTGATGGGCAGCTCGCCGCTCTCGCCGAGGGGTGTCGCGAAGAGGAGCAGCGCGAGGAAGGCCTCGCCGAGGAGCATGACGACACCGAGTGTGAGCGCCAGGAGCGCGACGATCGCCGAGGCGTACCGTGCGGCGAGTCTCGGGTCCTGCTGGTGGAGCTGCGCGTACTCGGGGACGAAGGCAGCGGAAAGAGCCCCCTCGCCGAAGAGCCTGCGGAAGAGGTTGGGGATCGCGAAAGCGACGACGAAGGCGGAGAGGGTGTCTCCGGCGCTGAAGACACGGGACCACATCGCATCGCGAGCGAGCCCTGAGAACCTGCTCAGGAGCGTGAGTCCTGCGAAGGTGCGCGCGTGACCGACGAACTGTTCGGCATCTTCGGGTTGATTGTTTGGGGCTTCGTCGGTCACAGAGGGAGAGGATACCGGTGAATGGGGGGTGGGGCATGGAGGTGTGCAGCGCGCATTAAACACCCCGTCGCTTTGAGCGACGGGGTGTTGTCAGGAGTCAACGGGATCTCGTGTGTGTGGTGGTGTTTTCCGCTCAGCCTAAATATTCAATGAAAACAAAGGATGAGTGATATCAGCGTCGATTAGCGACGCTTGCGGCGGACGGCGGTCAGACCACCGACGCACAGCAGGCTGGCAGCACCCGGGGTGGGGATCGCGTTGCCAGCGATATCAAGGACGTACACCTGGTCGCTCGGACCGGCGTGGAACGTGTAGCTCTGCGAGACGAACGGTGAGCCGACCGTGTAGGTCGCGTCGCCGCGGTCTTCGACGCCAACGCCGCCGGGTGAGACTTTCGCCCACTCGAAGCCGACCTCGTCGTCAGACATCAGAACAAAGAAGTACGCACCGGCATCGAGGTTCACACCGCCGAGGTTGAATGCGTGCATCGACGAGCCGAACCCGTCCGCAGCGACGCTGAACGTCTGCTGGAACAAGATGTTGCCGGCCGAGGCGCCGACACCCATGGCGTCGGTGATAGCGATGGTGACGTCCGCGCCGGCGCTGAAGCCCCGGAGTGACGCTTCATCAAGCGTGGAATCGTCCCCAAGCGAGAAACCCTGAACCAGGGTCGTGCTTGTGGCGTCATCCGAGATAGCGGTGTCGCGGGGCGAGAACGCGGTGCCGTTGGCCGAATCGACGAGCAAAGTGGCCGAACCAGCGAGAGCGCTGGACGCCATGCCGACGACAGCCAGCGCAGCGAAAGCGCCAGTTCCAATACATTTCTTCATAACTCTCTCTCCGTACGCGGCGAAGTCAGGCGTTGCACACGCTCAGCCCGCTCTGCCGCATGCTCCCTACATGCACCTGAAACCTACCCCCGCTGGCGGGGCCTCCAAGCCTCAGGTTCGATCGGAGCCCGATTTCCGCAGCCGTTGCATGACCCAGAACGCACAGACGGCACAGACGGACCCCACAACATCCGCCGCGATATCCAGGGGGTCCCCAACGCGGTTGAGGATCGGGATCATCTGGAGCGATTCGTCAACCACGGCGAGCACAACACACCAGAACACCGCGAGGCAGGCCTTCTGCTTGAACGGCCGATCACCAAGCAAGCCGCTCATAAGAAGGAGCAGCGTCCAGAGCCCGTACGCGGAGACGTGCTCGAACTTGTCGAACCAGCGGATCTCGATCTGCGGGAGCGCTCTATTAGGTATGTGCGTCGCGATGGCGAGCAGGGCGGTGTAGACCCAGAACACGACGACTCTGATTTTCGGACGAGCCGTTCCGGCGCTCATGGGGCGCTGAGCCGATCACGCTGGGTCTCGGGCTGCACAGGCGCAGGCAGGACCGTTTGCGGTTGTTCAGCAGCAGGCTGGCCCCGTCGCTCACTGATCCGTGTCAACAGCGCGTCCCATTCCCGGACGAAGCTCTCAGCGAGTGCGGTGTAGTCCTGGGCGCCGGCGCACTTGGGCGCGTAGTCGAAGACGGTCTGCCCGAAACTGGGGCACTCGGCGAGCTTGATGTTGCGCCGGATCGCCGGCCTGCGGACTCGCGCCGAACGCCAGGGCGTCTCGGTCTCGCGCTGGCTGGTGAAGAACTCGTCGAGGTCGGCGACGACTTCTCGGGCGTGCGTGGTCTGCTCCTCGTGGCTGGTGAGGATGACGCTCGAGACGATCAGCGCCGGGTTCACGCTTCGTCCGACGAGCCCGACGGTTTCGAGGAGTTTGCCGACGCCCTGGAGCGCGAGGAAGTGCGCCTGCATCGGGATCACGACCTCGCGCACCGCGGCGAGCGCGTTGAGCGTGAGCAGCCCCAGCGATGGGGGGCAATCGATGAAGAGGAAGTCCGGTGGTGTATCAAGCCTGTCCAGTGCGCGCCTGAGCAAACCCTGCCGGTTGGGTGTGTCGGCGAGCTCGGTTTCCGCTGCTGCGAGATCAACGATCGAAGGGATCAGGTGCAAGTTGCGCTCGATCTCGTGGACCGATTCGTTGATCGGCGCTTCCGGATCGCAGAGCAGGTCGTACACCGTCAGGTCCGCCGGTCCTGGCTCCACACCGAGGTGCAGCGAGGCGTGGGCCTGCGGATCCATGTCGATCAGGAGCACGCGTTTGCCCAGCCTGGCGACCCCGGCGGCGAGATTCACCGCGGTGGTGGTCTTGCCGACACCGCCTTTTTGATTAATCAGTGCGATGGATCGGGTGATCGGCTGGGCTCGATTGTCGTCGTGTTCAGGCATCACAGGGCAGTATCACCACTTTCCCTTGTGTTTGTCGAGCGCCGGGTCAGGACTTTGTCCGGTGGATGTCCCGGCAGGGTCATGAATCTTGATATTGGCGCTAGGACACGCAGGGATCGGGGCTTATTATTGGATCTGAGGAATAGAGAGGGACACTCGTGAGACGAGTCATCACCGCCATCGGGCTCCTTGCCATATCTGGGCAGGCCCTGGCGCAGGACAGTGTGGCGCAAACACCTGGTGGGAACGACGCGCTCAGCGCGTACGACGCCCAACTCGTGCGCTATGCCCTGGACCTCGTTCCCATCAACAGTTCCTGGGGATCCGCCTTCGTCATCGGCCCGGTGATCAAATCAAGCCGGAGCCTGGATCTCGGGTTCAACACGCAGAAACTCATCGGCGCCTCGGTCAGCCCCGACGCCCGGACGAATGTGCAGGTCACCGCTCAGCCTTACGGCGTCTGGACGACGCGGGGAGAGGGGCCGCACCCAAGCGAGAACATCGCGCCGGGCACGATCAGCATCGGCTCATTCGACCAGCAGTTTGGTCTGGCGTGCACCGACCTCGGGTTCGGCCCGACAAACATCATCGCCTCGCTGATCGGTTGGCGCGACAACGAACCCGATCGGCTCTACGTCGAACGCCGGGTCGCGGTATCGAGCAGGTCGAGCGCCGGTTCGATCGATCATTCTTCGCTCACGCATGGCGCGATCGACGCGGACGGCGATGTCGTCCTCCGCGCCGATGATTTCGGGATCCCGGACATCACACCGAACAAAATCGTCGATGAGAACATCGTCCGGATTGATTCGAGGGATCGCGACGGTTTCACGAACACGCTCGAGAATGTGCTGGGGCTCAACACTTCTGACGATCCCGCCGCGACGATCTACTTCGTGAACAAGTCAACTGTTTCCGTCGGTCCGCCTGCCGGGATGCCGACGTCGATGTCCAGCGCCGCAGATGGCGCCCCGATCACGCTCGATTTCCAGGGCGCGCACCGCATCGGCGGCGGATCGCAGCAGTTCAATCATCTCGACCCTTCGGTCGATGCGCACCGGGGTGTTCCTTCGTATTCAACCCTGTCCTTTGAGGGCGGTGATTCCGGGTCGTTCGCTTTT
>JAJDDA010000041.1 GCA_029260535.1 Phycisphaerales bacterium
CGGCTTGAACCCGCGGTTCTGCTCGAACGACTTTGACAGGTCGTACCCATCAGGCGCCCAGGTCCGCAATTCGACATTGTCATCAGCGGTGGCGCCCTCCGGCACATCGCTATCCGGCGGCTGGGGCATGCTCAGCAGCAGCGTATTGAACTCCGGCTCGATCTCCCCGATCGCCGAGTCGAGCCCCTGGATTTTTTCTTTCAGCGCCGCCGGCGCGGCGCGGAGTTCGGCGACCTGCGCCTGGATCGTGTCCTTCTCATCACCGGAGGCGGCCTTCATCTTGCCCATGAGGGCGCCGATCTGCTGGCCGCTCTGTTTTTCGAGTTTCTTCTGCTCCGAGCGGAGCTGCTCCTGCTCGGACATCACCGCGCGGCGCTTCGAGTCGAGTTCGATCAGCCGGTCGATGTCGACATCGACATTCTTCAGGCGTGCGCCTCGTCGGTAGTGCTCCGGGTCTTCTCGCAGGTGCTTCAGGTCGATCATGGGGGCGATGGTAGCACCATCCATGTCGATCGTGAACACCCCTTGAAAACTCGGAGAAACCCCGCAGAGAGACCGCTCCCTGCGGGGTTGTATTGAGTTTCATTGAAGTGGCAACATTGCCCCTGCACCGACGGAGACACCGCTCAGGCGTGAGCGGCACGGGACCGGGTGCTCGATCCCTTCTGGATCCCGAAGATATTCATCATCTGATACACCGCGGCCATCCCGACCAGCGCATAGACCGCCTTGGCGAGCAATGCGGACGAGCCCCCGAGGGCCATCGCGATCATGTCCATCTCGAACAAGCCGACCATGGCCCAGTTCAGACCGCCAACGACCAACAACATGGCACAGATCCATTCCAACGGTTTCATCGTGTGTCTCCTTCCAGAGCGTAGAGAAAAGGAACCGCCCCAAGCATCGACTTCATCTGGGCCGGATATCGATCTCAATAGAGAAACGTCCGGCTGTATCCGCCAGTATCAGGCACAATCCGATTGATCCCGATGATCGAAAACGGTTATCCGGACGTGCTAAACCTGGGAGCCCAGGGTCCAGGGTGTGCCTGCACTCGCCGGATTCCACGTCTTCACGCAGGGGCCGATATCGTTTGCAGTGCGGCGATTTTGGCGATCAATTTGGCAGCGACGTACTCGTTGACGGTCGTCCCGGCTTGCGGCGTCGTCTCGACCACATCCGCACCGATCAGGCGCACCGATCGGTTGAACCGGATCAACTTCCCTAGCAGATCGAGCGTGAACCACCAGCCAAGCCCTCCCGGCTCCGGGGTCCCCGTCGCCGGGCACAGGTGCGTATCGAGAGCATCGATATCGAAGCTGAGATACACCGGGCCCTGGAGTGACCCGATCGATTGGTGCAAACGGTCGATCGCTGATTGATCCGTTGCGAGTTCTGATGCGGAAAAAGTCGTGATCCGTTCATCGCTCATGGCTCGCTGATGCTCAGCCCTCTCGGTGGAGCGGATCCCGATGCTGAGCACGCGCACCCCGAGGTCCAGCGCCCTGGCCATGGCGCACGCGTGCGAGCCCCGGTTGCCCTCATAGGAATCGCGCAAGTCGGCGTGCGCATCGACATGCACGACGGTGGTGGACTCAGCATCGGTGTTCCCGGCATCAATCGCGGCGTGGAGAAGCGGTGGTGTCACACTGTGATCGCCGCCAACGCCGATCACCAGCGCGGAGGCTTCATGAAGGATGCACGCTTCCTGATAAATGCGCGCGGTAAAGTCCCTCTGGGGTTCACGATCCAATGGCGTCACGGGTTCGGCAGAGTGAAACCGGATCGATTCCAGATCGATTCCGAGTTCGTAGTCCCACAACTCAATCTGCGTCGAGGCCTCCCAGATCGCAGCAGGGCCGTGGGATGTGCCCGACCCGTACGAGATCGCTCCCTCGTAAGGCACAGGCAAGAGAGCGATCTGAGCCTCGGCAAGACCGGCCTGCGGAAGACCAAGGAATGCGGCTGATTCAGGCTCGAACACGAGAGGCACCGATCAGCTCTGCGCCGCCAGCGTCTCGTCGAGACGATCCGCGTACCGCTTCGATTCCCTCCGCTCCCAGTGCCTGCGGTGGTACGCGTCCCCTGCGATGAGCGGCAGCGCGAGCGTCGCTTCAGCGAACACCATCTGCTCCATCGCCAGATCAACTTTGCCCCAACTGCACGCCTCTTTCAGCGTTGACCCCGAGAGCGCGCCATCGCGCGAGTCCGCCACAGTGATCTGCACCGCGTACTTGTGCATTGTCGCGTCGCCTTCGAGGATCTCAGCGGCGACGACGATGTCCTGCGCGAAGTTCTTCGGCACACCCCCGCCGACCATGAAGAGCCCGGTCTCGCCGCTCATGATCTTGATGCGTGTCAGTTCATGGAAATCGCGCACCGTATCGATCGAGACGCACACATCAATGCCCCGGCTGGCTTGGTGGGCGACGAGCCCGAACCCGGCTGAGCAGTCGCTGAACGCTGGGCAGAAGATCGGCACGCCCTCACGGAACGCGGAATGCACGATGCTGCGAACACCCGCCGGCATCTGGTCGTCGAGATATCGCCCCATCTCAGCGATGAACTGCCTTGACGAATACACACCAGGCGCCATCGTGTCGGCGATCGTGGTGATCGTGTCATCGCAGACACGCAGGTTGTTCTCGTCGATGAGCGTGTCGTAGATCCGATCGATGGACAACCCGCGGAGTTCATCGTCGTGGACTCCCGACTTGAGCGATTCGTCGGCGATGTAGTGCCGGAACCCGAGCCCCTCGAAGAAGTCCTGGTCAACGATGTTGGCCCCCGTGGAGACGATCGCGTCCACCATGCGGTTGTCGATGAGATCGACGAGCAGGTGTTTCATCCCCGCAGAGACCAGCGACCCGGCGAGGCACACGATGACCGTGCAGTCGGTATCGGCGAGCATCGCGTTGTAGATCGACGCGGCGCGGGAAAGATCGCGCGCGGAAAACGCCGTCGAACCCATCTGGTCGATCAAACCGCGGATGTCCGCCCGCGTGATGTCCAGGTGCTCGATCGGGTTGGAAAGGAGTTGCGCACGATCAAGCATGATTCAGCCCCGCAGTCTGTGTGATGATGCCCGCCGGCTCGAAGAGTGGCCGCTCGGATGCACGAAGCGGGAACCGCTCCATTTCTCGCGCCGAAACCTCGCCCAGATCGATTTGCTCTCGGATGTACTCGAGCACCCGCCAAGGGTCTGTGTCACCGCAGGTGAAGACATCCAGCGCGATCTGATTCTCCTCGGCGTAGCAGTGCGCAGAACAATGGCTCTCGTCGAGCATGATCAGCGCCGCAAAGCCCGGTGGGGAATTGTGACCGAAATGGTATCGGGATTGTGAAATGACTTTTGCCCCGGCGCGAGTCGCGGCCTGGGCAAGGGCGTTCAGCATGGATTCATCGTCTATACAGACATGATCCGGAACGTTCAGACAATCGATGAGTAGATGTTTACCTTTTCCCAACGCATAAAACCTCCATCAATCGGCGCATGGCCGGTGAAGTCGCCCTGTGTGGGCGGCGAGTATAGGCACCCTCAGGATCGAAAATCGATCACGACCAGCGGGGGAGGCCGCTCACATCCTCACGGCGCGGTAGGCTGTCCGCAACACCCCCCAGGAGAGCCCCAATGGCCAAAGGCAAGAAACTCGTCAAGATCCTCGGCGCCCTCGGCGCTGTATTGGTTATCGGCATCGTCCTGATCGTCGTGGTCGTCTTCGGGGCTATCGACACCCTCGCAAAGACCGCGATCGAGAAGGGCGGGACCTACGCCACCGGTGTTGGCACGACCGTCAGCAGCGCCGACATCAGCGTCTTCGGCGGCACCTTCGAGATGGACGGGTTCAAGATCGACAACCCCGAGGGGTATACCTCGCCGCACTTCATGGGGATGGCGGATACCAAAGTCGCGCTCTCGATCGGCTCACTCGCGCAGGACACCATCCGCCTCCCCGAACTCACCCTCGGCGGCATCGACGTCTACCTCGAAGGGACCGGTTCCGGCGCGAACTACAACAAGATCCTCAACAACCTCAAGCGGTTCGAATCCGAGGACAAGGGCGACGCCGGCAAGCCCGCGGACAAGAGCAAGGGCGGCTCCGGCAAGTCGTTCGTGATCGATCTCGTCACGATCGACGGCGTCACCGTGAACGTCGCCGGGATCCCTGGGATCGCGCAGACCCTCGGCGATGTGAGCATCGACGTTCCGAAAATCGAACTCAAAGGCGTCGGTTCAAAGGGCGACGGGATGTCCCTCGCCGAGATCACCAACCTGATCATCAAAACCGTGCTCAGCGCAACGATCGAAGCAGGAGGCGGCATCCTCCCGGCTGGTGTCCTCAACGAATTGGGGAGCGGGCTAGCCGGCCTCGAAAGCCTCGGTGATCTCGGCATCACCGCGATCGGCGATGTCGGCGCGTTCGCAGGTGAGATCGGTGAGGAAGCGGGCAAAGCGATCGAGGATGTCGCCGAGGGCGCCGGAGAGGTGCTCGATGACGCGGCCAAGGGAATCGGTGAGGGGATCAACGACCTCTTCGGCGGTGGCAAGAAGGACGACGGAGGCGGCAACTAGACCCTTCCGGATCGCACTGATTGCGCAGTCGTTGTTCGTCGCACAGACCGATGCGATTTCCGGACGTTCCAGCCGATTTGGCTCGATCTCAGGGAATCCTGTGGTAATCTTCCGGAAGGACCGCTCGGCTCGTATTCTCGAGCTGGCAACCCGAGGAGAAGAGAGCCATGCCGTCGATCCGTTCCCAGATTGCCATCTCGTGCGCGATGATCGCGTGCGCCTCCTTTTCGTACGCCGCCACCCCGGGGTACGTAGAAACCTTCGAGTCCGGCCTCAACGGCTGGGGCTCGAATCCTTCCGTCATCACACATGTCCTGACGAACGGCGCCGATGGCCCGAGCGATCCGTTTGCAATGATCGAGGGTGTCGATGCGCCGACCGAGTTGCTCATCCGCGCTTCGACCTCGTCCAACTCGGACGTCACCGGGGATTACACCGCAGCCGGGATCACGCAGATCTCGTTCGAACTGAACGAACTCGGGATCGATGATGGCCTCGCCATCCGGATCGGTTTCGGGTCGCTCGGCAACTTCTGGGTCTCCAACCAGATCTTCGACCCCAGCGCCAACACCTGGGAGCAGTACACGATCGACCTCGTCGAGGCCAACTTCACCGAGGTCTTCGGCGGCCTCGGCACGTTCGACGCCGCGATGAGCAACGCGCAGCGCATCCAGTTCAGGCTGGACTTTGATGCGCCAGGCATCATGCCCGATGTCGGCCAAGGCGACTTCGGGCTCGACAACGTCACGCTGATCCCGTCGCCCGCGTCGGCAAGCATTCTTGCTCTCGGCGGGGTAGTGATTGCCAGGCGTCGTCGCCGCTGAAGCCCAGTCGTTCTCGCGATTCATGTAGGATGCTCTCCGAGCCCTGATTCCGGGGCCTCTGGAGGAGTCATCACATGGGCAGATTTATCGACAAAGTAGCGCTCATCACCGGGGGCGGCACCGGGATCGGCAGATCAGCCGCGATCGCATTCGCTCGCGAGGGCGCCAAGGTTGTCATCGGCAACCGCAACGCGCAACGGGGCGCCAAGGTCGTTGACGAGATCAAGGCCTCAGGCGGCGAGGCGGTCTTCGTGCAAACAGACGTGCTCAAGCCGGGCGACGTGCAGTCGCTGATCCATCAAACCGTCGAGACGTACGGGCGCATCGACACCGCCTTTAACAACGCGGGAATCGAGGGCGACGCCGCCCCGATCAACGAGCTGACCGAGGCCAACTTCGATCAGGTCATGGGGATCAACGTCAAAGGCGTCTGGCTTTGCATGAAGCACGAGATCGATCAGATGCTCCGCCAAGATGCCGCGAGCGACGGCTCTAGCTCCACGATCGTCAACTGCTCATCGATCGCAGGGGTGATCGGGTTCCCCGGCTTGTCGCAATACGTTGCGTCGAAGCACGCGGTGATGGGTCTGACCAAATCTGCGGCGCTCGAATACGCAACCCAGGGCATCCGGATCAACGCGGTCAACCCAGCGGTCATCGAGACCCCGATGGCGGACCGGATCCGCAGCGCACTCGATCTGTCATCCGACGACGCCGGCGCTATGCACCCGATCGGAAGGACCGGAACCCCTGACGAGGTGGCGAACCTGGTGCTGTTCCTGTGCTCGGCCGAGTCTTCGTTCATCACGGGCCAGGCGATGCTGATCGACGGCGGGTACACGGCGCAGTAGCGAGCGAATAAACGGTTCTCATTCGTCAGCGCATAAAAAAAGCCGCGGTCGCTCAATTAAGAACGGCCACGGCTTCTGCCACACACCTTCCAAAGGGAGGCGTGTCAGACGTTGGTGGTTGGGCTGACTCCACCGTTCCCCCAAAGTGCGAGTCGGTTCTTCAGGCCTTCTCGCGGACGTGTATCCCCATCCGAGCCCACGGATGGTTCTTCCCTGCCCAGACCGAGGCCTGAGCGTTGACGTGTAACCCTTTTCAGGGCTTCCCTCCGTCGCCCGTGCCGAAACACGGGACTTCCACTCTTACGCCGATAGTGTAACCGCCGGAATCATGATTGCGACAGGTAAATCCGGTAAATCCAGCAAAATCCGCGCGGTCCTATAACAGAGGAAATATCCCTGTTTCTGACCGTCCAGAGCCTCATGAACAGTCGGAATCGCTCTGCCCGGGGGCCACCGCCCAGTGCATTTTCCGGACCAGCGTCCGCCAGAATGTGGACTCGGGATTGCCGACCAGCTTCAGACGTTGCTCGTGCTGGCGGATCAAAACCTTGTCGCCGGTCTCCAGCGGGGTCTGCACCTGGCCGTCGATGACCAGCGTCGTGCCGCCCTGACCGTCCGATCGGTTGCCCTGGAGAAGCGTCAAATCGATACTCGAATCCGCAGGCGCCACGATCGGCCGGAACGCGAGCGAGTGCGCCGCGATCGGTGTGATCGAGATCCCGTTCACGCCAGGCGCCACGATCGGTCCACCGGCGGCAACGGCGTACGCCGTCGAGCCGGAGGGGGTCGAAACAACCACGCCGTCTCCGCGGATCGTGGGGCCGCCGTTGGTATCAAGCCCGAGCCCGATCTCGATCACGCGGTAGGGGGGCCCCGCGGTGATCGCGCAGTCGTTGAGCGCAATATCGGTGAAGACCGCTTCGCCGGCGCGGGTCACCGTCGCCGCGAGCATGATCCGTTCAGAAACCGGGAGCGGCTCATCACCGAGCAGCATCGGAGCGAACCGCGTCAGCGCCTCCACGTCGTATTCCGCGAGGAACCCGAGGCGCCCGAAGTTGACGCCGACCAGAGGGATCCCCAACCCGACGCATCGCCTCGCCTGCGCGAGGAGCGTCCCGTCGCCACCGAGCGCCATGATCAGGTCGGTGTTCTTTGGCGCTTTGATTGGAGCATCGTCCGCGTCGATCTCTCCGGCGATCGAGCCGTGCCGCTCGATCAGCGAGCGGATCCCATCCAGCGCTTTGACAGCGTTGGGTTTGTCACGGTTGACCAGCAGCAGGACGGATCTCGGCATTACCCAGCGGTGCTCCAGAGGCTATCGGTGTCAGGCCTGATCGCGAAGCAGCCCGGCGCCGGGAGTCACGGCGACCTTGATCCGCGCCGTTTCGGGCTTCGTCTCGATCTCGGTTGCTGATGCTTGGCTGAAGGCCTCGCGCAGCGCAGCCGCGATCGCCGGCGCGTCGAGCCCGGCCAGCGCGAGCTGATCGGGTCTCGAGTCCTGCATGATCCACTGGTCCGGGATCGCGAGCCTCGTCACGCGCGAGGCGTCGAGATGCATCGTTGCAGCGGCTTCAAGCACCGCAGCGCCGAACCCGCCGGTGATCCCGTGATCCTCGATGGTGATGATTGGTGTCCCGGCGCCGAGCAGCGCCTTGATCAACTCTTCATCGACCGGCTTGGCGAACCGCGCATCGTAGAGCGCGACACGGTCAATCGCGTCGAGTGATTCGATCGCGTCCATCGCCTGATCGGCAAGGGCGCCAAAGACCAGCACCGCGGCGTCGGGGGATTGATCCGCAGCAGGCCCGCTGAGCAGCCTCGCCTTGCCCAGTTCAAATGCGGGGCAGGCGCTATCGGTTACGAATCGCTCCGAGACCGTGTCCCTCGGGTACCGCACGGCGCTGAGGCCGTCCTCGTAGTTGTTCATAAACCCGAGCGCCGCGTTGAGTGACGGCTCATCGAGAGCCGCGGTGATCACCGCATCGGGGAGCGTCCGGAGCAGCGCGACATCGCAGAACCCGTGGTGGACAGCGCCATCGCCTCCGACAAGCCCCGCGCGATCGAGGCACAGCCGCAGCGGCAACCCCTGCAGCGCGACTTCCTGGAACGCCTGATCGAACGCGCGCTGGAGGAACGTCGAGTACACCGCGAAGAACGGCTTGAATCCTGTTTTGGACATCCCCGCGAGCATGTCCAGCGCGTGCGATTCGCAGATCCCTGTATCCCAGACGCGGTTTGGGTACCGCTCGAGCGCCCCGGTCAGCCCGGTGCCGTCGGGCATCGCGGCGGTCGCTGCAACGACCTTCTCGTCACGCGCCATCAGGTCGAGCATCGAATCCGAGAACGCCTTAGTGAAGCTGCGCCCTCCGGCTCGCATCGCGGCGACGCCCTCGCTGTTGACCTTGAAAGGCGACGGCGAGTGGAAGCACGTCGCATCACCCTCGGCGTAGTCGAACCCCTTGCCCTTGATCGTTTTGACGTGCAGGAGCATCGGGCGATCGAAATCGCGCGCCTCGCTGAGCACCTCGATCAGTGTCGGGATGTCGTGCCCATCGACCGGTCCGACGGTCATCAGCCCGAAGTGCTCGAACCACGAGCCCTCGTTGATCCACACCTTCGTCGCGTCACCGGCGCGGTGATATGCCTCTTCGATCAGCGAACCACCAGGGATGTGCTCGAGCACGTGCTTAGCCGAACGCTTCAATCCGGTGTACGTGTGGCTGAGTCGCATGCGGTCGAAGTACCGCGCAACCGCGCCCTGCGGTTTCGCGATCGACATCCCGTTGTCGTTGAGGACGACGAGGAACTGCCGATCGAGCGTGCCCGCGTTGTTCAGCCCTTCCATCGCGACGCCGTTGACGATCGACGCATCGCCGACAAAGGAAACGACCCGGCGTCCGTCCTGCTTTTTGCCAGGCTCGAACGACTCGCCTTGCAGGGTGTCGCCCCGCGCCATCCCGACCGCGGTCGAGATCGCGGTGCCCGCGTGCCCCACGCGGAAGAGGTCGTAGGGGCTCTCGTTGGGTTCGGGGAACCCGGAAATCCCATCGCTCGTGCGCAGGCCAGCGAGCTTGCCCAGCCGACCGGTGAGCAGCTTGTGGGGGTAGCACTGGTGACCGACATCGAAGAGCAGCCGATCGCTGGCAAAGTCGAAGACGTAATGCAGCGCGATGGTCAGTTCCACGACGCCCAGGTTCGGCGCCAGATGCCCGCCGCTGACGCTGACCTGCTCGCAGATTGCGTCGCGGATTTCCTTCGCGAGCTCCGGGAGCCGATCGACAGGGATCCGCTTGAGATCAGCCGGGGATTGGATGGTTTCGAGCAGCGTCATAGAGGTCTCAGAGGGGTCGGGTCCGCGTGGTCTGGATCATAGTGCCCACAGAGCAATCAGGCTTGATTCAGGCTTCGTTGATACGGGCTGTCCTGCCGATTATTTCGTCCTGCATGCGAGGTACGCCGTCAATTCCTGCAGCGTTCGGGACCGCTCTCCAAGGTGCGATAACGCGCCAGCTGCTTCATCACGGAGGCGGTTCGCCTCGTCGCGAGCCCCCTGGACGCCGAGCACACTGGGGTATGTCAGTTTGCCCGCTTCATGGTCCTTGCCGGTTTTCTTGCCGGTGTGGGATTCGTGCTGCTCGACATCGATCAGGTCATCGACGATCTGGAACATCAGCCCGATCGATTCGCCGAACGTGGTGATCGCATCCAGAGCCGCATCATCAGCGTCGGCCGCGATCGCCCCCATCCGGCACGATGCTCTGAGCAGCGCACCGGTCTTTTGTTCATGGATGAGCCGAACCTGCGCAAGCGGATCGGCGTTCTCGTCACCGCCGCCGACAGTATCGAGCACCTGCCCCGCGATCATGCGGTTCGTTGCCTGCGCGAGTTCCTGCACGAGCGCCGTCGCCATCCCCGGATGTTCGCAGGGGGTCTCGGCGAGCAGCCCGAACGCCATCGACATCATCGCATCACCCGCAAGGATCGCTGTCGCCTCGCCGAACCGCACATGCACGGTCGGCTCGCCCCGCCGCAGCTCGTCGTTGTCGAGCGCGGGCAGGTCGTCGTGAACGAGGCTGAACGCGTGGATCAGCTCCACCGCGATCGCCGGCGAGATCGCCCTCGAACGATCTCCACCAACCGCTTCGCATGTCAGCAGCGTCAGCGCAGGACGCAGCCGCTTGCCGGCGCCCAGCGCCGCGTGCCGGATTGAGTCGGTCAGCAGTTGCGGGAACGAGGGCTCGTTCAGTCGATCCTCGATTGCCCGGTCGATCTCGGCGATGATCTCCCCGAAACGAGCCGGGGGGTCGATCGGCATTGGCGCCCTGGTGGATGTGGTTGTGGTCGGCATCCAGCGAGTTTAGGCATCGCAACGACAGATTCTCGTCCTGAGGCGCCCTGCCTTCGTCCCGTGGGTTGCCGTATGATGCCGGCAATGGGTACAGGACCAATCGACACCGCGAGACAGCTGATGGAGCAGGGGGGCTGGGTGATGTGGCCCCTGCTGGTCATGAGCGTCGTCTCGCTCACCCTGTCGTTCGAGCGTTTGCTCTTCTGGATGACGACCAACCGCCCGGGCCGAGCACGCTGGGTGATTACCCTGTGCGACCTGTTCAGGGCCGGCAACCGCGACGGCGTCCAATCAGCGATCCGGGGCGATTCCTCGGTCTATGCAAGGGCAGCCGCCTCGATCCAGACCCGCGGCGCCTCCGAGGCGGCGATCGTCGAATCCATCGAATCCGTCCGCCCCTCGATCGAGCGCTTCGGCGCGATGCAATCCACGATCATCACGGCGGCGCCGCTCCTCGGGATACTGGGAACCGTCACCGGGATCATCCAGAGTTTCAGCCTGCTATCCGACGGTGTTTCGGAGCGGGTCACCGATCCATCGCTCGTCGCAGGGGGTGTCGCCGAGGCGCTGATCACCACCGCCTTCGGGATGGTCGTCGCGATCATGGCGCTGATCCCGTACTCAATCTACCGCGCCATGTCCGATCGCTGCTTCGGCAGGCTCGAGGTCATCGCGGCAGCGGCAGAGCAGGGCGCGGCGGAAAGCGCATCACACGCGACAACAGCGAATAAGCGTGCGGAACCGCAGCGCATCACCGTCGCCAACTGAATTGTTGTTGCAATGTAACTCGATCGGGGAACGCGATCAGGACGCGGCGACTTCCTGCTCTTCGAGCAGGCCGTACAGTTCTTCCGCGTTCTGCGCCGCGTACACCCGCTCGCGGAAATCCCGCATGGTCATCAGCCGGCTGATCCGTGCCAATGCCTGGATGTGATCCGAGGTCCGGTCGGGCGGGCTCGCAAGGAGCACGATGAGCTGCACCGGCTGCTTGTCGATGGATTCGAACTCGATCGGCGTCGCGGGTTTGCCGATCGCCATGACGAGCTTGTCCACACAATCGCTCTTGCCGTGCGGGATGGCCAGGCCCTGCCCGATGCCGGTGGTCCTGGTCTGTTCGCGCGACCACACCGCCTCTTTGAGGGCGTCGGGGTCGGTGACCTTGCCCGCGCTCGCGAGGGTGTCAACCAGTTCTTCGATCGCGTCTTTCTTCTCAGACGACGCCATAGGCGCCTTGACACAATCGACACTGAGGATGTCCAGTAGGTTCATCCGTGGCTCTCACTCATCTCAGGGCAGGATGCGAAGAATAAAGTCGGTTTCGACCGTGGCGACAGACGCCGGAACAAAGGGGGCGAACCGTACCGATTCTACCCATCCTATCCAATCGGCGAAACCCCGGCTTCAGAACAAGAGAAAACAAATCAGTCTTTTAGCGTCTGGGAAAGCGGGTTTATTCCGCGGTCAGCGTCGCTGTATACGAGCCGTCGCAATACCGCGTGTGCGATTCCCCGGGGAGGCCTTCGGGCAGCGTAGTCTGCTCGTGCGTGATCCGGAGCCGGTGCTGCTTGGCAGCCCACAGCGCCTGCTGGTGGTTCTCGCGGGGGTCGAGGCTGCACGTCGAGTAGACGAGCGTCCCGCCCTTGGCCAGCATCGGGAGCGTGTTGGCGATGATCTGTCGCTGGACGGTCACCAGAGCAGCGACGGTGGTGTCCGTCGCCCGGTACCTGGCTTCCACCCTCCGAGCGAGCGTGCCGGTGTTCGTGCAGGGCACGTCGAGCAGGATCATGTCGGCTTGCCCGAGCCAGCAGTGCATCTCTTCGGGGTTCATCACGCCGACCCGGTCGTGCCACTGGAAGACCGACCGGAGTGTTTCCCGGCGGTAATCGTTGGTGTCGGTCGCGATGATCTTCGCATCCGGGAAGACCGCCGCCAGCTGCCTCGTCTTGGTGCCACGCCCGGCGCAGAGGTCCAGGATCAACCCGGGTGACGGGCACGCCTGAGCCGCGAGATGCACACCCTTCGCGGACGCGGAATCCTGCACCCAGATGTCATCCGAAGAATCGAGCAGTTGGAGGAGGCCGCGGTGGTTCCCTCGGTAGACCGCAAAGCCGGGGGTTTCGTGCGGATCGAGATCCGGGATGTCCGTCGAGGCCAGCGAATGCTCGATATTGAGCACCGTTGGCGCAGGCGCCATGTTGTGCAGCGCAATCTCTCGAACCCGTTCCTCGTCGAGGAAACCGAGCATCGAGTTGTAGACCGCAGACGGGCAGCTCGTCGCGATGCCGAAGCGCATCCGCTCTTCTTCCGGCATGATGTTCGATTTGAGAACGATCGCGGTCCCGTCAGCGAGCGGGATCTCGTTGCGAGCCATCGTCCATTCCGGGATCCGCTCAATGGGATCGCCTACCAGACCTGCGATCCGGCGGAGCACCGCGTTGGCCAGCCCACCAGCGCCAGGACGGATGGTTTGTTTCGCCCACTCAACAGATTCGTTGATCGCGGCGTACGCCGGGACCCCATCGAGGAACAGGAGCTGCGAAGCCCCGGCGAGGAGCACGCCCCCGAGCTCGGGCTGGAGCTGAGTGAACGGCTTGGTCAGGTGCTGCTCGATGAGCCAGCGGAGGGTGAGCCAACGCCGGCACGTGAGGTCAACGATGGCCGAGGCGAAGGCGGTCTGCCTCCGGTTGAGGCCGGTCTGGTCGAGGTCGAGCGGGAAGAGATCAGGGCAGCCATGCGCCAACGTCGCCAAGTGAGCGAATGCTGCGGCTCTGGCTGGATCAAGCGGTGCTTTTATCAAGTCTTGCCGCCGTTTCGAGCTATCTTCCTGAGTTCTCAAGTCGTTTCCAGTGTAATCGAATGCTCGGAGACTATCGACTCTAATCGTGCCGAAGGGCGACAATAGGGTCCTGTTTGGCAGCAACCGAGGCGGGGTAGATGCCAAACACCAGCCCTGTAACCGTGGCAACGCTGAATGAGAGCGCAATCGACCAACCGGTGACCGTTGTGGGTAACTCGACATCCTGCTCGAACCAGGCCCCGATAACCGGCATGTCGGGGAGCAGCGGCACGCCCCAGCCGACCAGCAAACTCAGCCCCACACCAAGCCCGATACCGAGCAGCCCACCGATCGCGCTGAGTACCCCCGTCTCGACGATGAACTGCAGCTGAACGTCGCGCCGGGTCGCGCCGAGCGCCCGGCGGATCCCGATCTCCCGCGTCCGCTCGGTCACGCTCGCGAGCATGATGTTCATGATCCCGATGCCGCCGACCAACAGCGAGATCCCGGCGACCGCGCCCAGAACGAGGCTCCACGTCAGCGCGGTCTTCCGGGCGCTCTCGAGCAACTCAAAGGGGATGAACAGCTCGATGTCGTCCATCTTGGGGTGCCGCGATTCGATGAGGCGTTTGAGGATGCTCGCGTCGGCCATCACCTCCTCGCGGTCATGCGAGGTCAGGATGATCTCATGAATATGCACTTCAGACGCCGAGAAGTTCCCGCTCTGGCGGCGCACCACCGTGTCCCCGAACGCGACCCGCGCCGTGGACATCGGGATCTGTACATCGAAGTTCAGGTCCCGGCCCACCAGCGAGGCGCCGGCGCCACCCGCGAGCCCCACCGGTTTGAGAATCCCGACAACGGTCATCACGTTCTGGTCGATCCGGAAGGTGCTCCCAAGCGGATCATCAAGCGGGAAGAGCGCTCGCGCGATCTCGTGCCCCAGCACCGCGACCATCGCGCGTTCCGCCATGTCCGCATCGGTGATGAAGCGCCCACGCTCGATCGTCAGGTTCATCGCGGAGAGCGCGCCAGGAGTCACCCCGAACCCCTGACTGGCGCGTTTGCGATCATCGCGGAGCACCTCGCTGCCGACACTCTTGAAGGGGGTGATGGATTCAAGCCGTCCAAAGTTCGATTCGATCGCAGCGAGGTCATCGCGCGTCAAGCCGTACTTACTGACGAACGATCGCTGGTTCCCGCCTCCCGCTTGCTGCGTCTCCGGGGGCTTGATCGATCGGACGATGATGTTCTTGGCGCCGAGCCTTTCGAGCCGTTCGAGCGCCTGAAGCTTTGACCCCTCACCGATCGAGACCATGGTGATCACCGCGGCGACCCCGAGGATGATCCCCAGCGCCGTGAGCACCGAGCGCAGCATGTGCAGCCGGAGGTTGGTCAGGCCGAGGCGGACGATCTCGAGGATGAAGTGCAAAGCGGGCGGGTCCTTCAAAGTCTCGTGCCAATCAGTCGGGGCACGCAGCGGGTATCATCGTGATCCAATCGCCGAACACGGCGGAATCATTACAGCGTACCGGAGGGGACGACCCCGGTGGCGGCCGATCAACCTTCCGTAACAATCCTGACCGAGAAGGACACCCCCAGCGGGTGGCAGTTCGACGCGCGCCTCTCCGAGCCGGGTGAGCCGGACCGGACGGTGACCCTCCGCCTCAGCTGGGCAGACTTCGAGCACTGGTCGGGCGGCGCGATCCCGCCCTCGGTTGTTGCCAAGGCGGTCGTTGAACTGGCGATGGAGCGCAAACCGGCCTCGGCGAGGCTGGGTGATTTCGATGCGGCGATGCTCCGGCGCTGGTTTCCCGGAACCGATGAGGTCATGCAACAGGAACTGCGCGGCAAGGGCTGAACACCGCTGCGGTCTTCTCCTGATCAGTCGCCGGACACTGAATCCTGGGCCTCCGCGAGAGGAGCCGTCGCTTCGTCATCCTGCGTTGTTCCAGCCGCATCATCGCCATCATCGTTCGACCGGCGGATGAGATTCACCTCATGCCGAGCCGCCATCTGGCTCTGCGAGTAGGGCCAGGCCGTCAGTGATTCGATGTTCAGTTCTCTCGTCCGGTTAAACCGGATCGCCTCGGATTCGATCATCCGGAACGCCTCAGCGGTCAGCGGGATGATGTTCGTGATGCCGACGATCGCGATCTCTCGCCTGGAATCGAGCGGGATGTTCAACAGCAGGTCGCGATCCTCGTTGCGTTGGAGCGGATCAGTCACAGAGAACGTGTTGGCGCGATCGATCACCGCGGCGCGGAACGCCTCGGTGTTGATCTTCTGCAACTCGAATGAGGGCGGCGCCGTCACCGGATCGATGGGCACGAGGCGGTCACGCTTGACCGTCACACCCTTGAGCAACGTAGCGCCCTTGTCGGTCGCCGCCTGCTCCATCCCGTTCGCAAGAATCGCGCTGACGATCTTGTCCCCCTCGGCCTGCAGCGCGCGGTACGCGCGGAGGCTCCGGATATCATCGATGACCTTCGCCCTGACTTCTTCGAGCGGGAACGGACCGCTGGGGGAGGTCTCCGTCACGCGGAAGAACACCAGATCGCCGGTCTGCCTCGCGGTCAGCGGGCCGACCGCGATCCCGGCCTGCGTCGTAAACTGAGCGTCCGGATCAAACTCCGGTGACCCAAAGGCCAGGTCGGCCATCGGGACGTTGTTCGGGCCGATGAGTTTGGTGGAGTTGCCGATGATCGGGAGCCCCCGGACTTCCGCGCTGGTCCGCCAGAGTTTCGAATCGTCCTGCGTGACCGGGTTCGGGATGCTGTTCCCGTGCTTTTCACGGAGGCGGTCGCCAACGACCTGAGCGATCCGGATGAACCGCGGGCTGGTCTGTGCCCAATCCGCCGGGAGTTCGTAAACGCCGTCAGTCTGCGAAAGATTCCCCCGGGCCTTGAGGAGTTCCTCGCGGACGTCCTGCTCCGCCTCGCGCAAGACCGCGTCGGTCTGCTCGTCGCGCATCGCCTTCTCGACCTCGGCCCGCTCATCGACGAAGGATCCGGGGTACGTCGTGCGATCGCCCCGCCAACGGGTGTTGACCTCGACCGGGTCGATCGTGATCGCGTCGGCGATTTCCTGCCGGATGATCCGGAGCGTGTCGATCCGAACCCGATCCTCGGAGCGGTACCCGAAACCGAACTCGCTCTCACCAGGCAGATCCTCGCTGTACATCGCGTACTGCGCGAGAATCTCGTCCTCGCTCGGCTCGTAACCCGGGTCGATGAACGCGTTGGAGCCGACGGTGAAGAAGTAGATCTCGGCGCTATCGAAGTACTCGTTGCACAGCGCCTGCGACTCCTGGAGTGAGGGCATCTCGAACGAGAAGTACGCGTCGTACATCCGGAGCACACCGCGAGCCTTGGCGAGCACGCGGTCGACCATGACCGCCGGGATGCCGCCGTTGATGACACCGGTTCGTGACTGCTCAAACTGAGCGGAATAGTTCTGGATGAGTTGCCCCTCGATATCGGGGAGCTGGTTGAAATCCAGCGAGAAGCGGTTCTGAAGGATGTACTGCCTCGCGAGGAATCGCGCCGCGACCGGGATGAACCCACGGCCGTCCTGCGCACCACCGATCAGCCCGTTCTTCGACGCTTCGCGCGTCAGCAGCAGCCAATGCACCGCCGGCGGGAGGTCATCCGCGTTGGAGTCATCGTCCTGCCCCTGATCGGAGCCGATCTGGAGCATCAAGGACTTGATCGCCGGCGACATCGAATCGAGCATGTTCAATTCACGCTGCGCGTCGTATTTGTCTTGCTCGGTTATTTTTCCGCCATTCCCGAGCGTGGCCACGGTCGCCTTCCGAGGGTTGGCGCCGAATTGCTGGAGCGCCTGCGGGAGCAGGAAGACCACCATCAGCAGCGAGCCGCCGATCGCGAGGATCCATTTGTCGTACTTGCGGAGCAGCTTAAACATGACCGGGGTCCGTCCTTGATCGATCGGGGAATCGTGTCGAGACCAGTGGGCGCTGATTCGTGCAGGGAAGCACGGCGCACACCAAAGTGCGCCGGGAGCCGGCGGATCGGCCTGCAAAGGACAACCCGCCGACGCCGGCGCGAGAATCAATTAGCGGTAGAACTCGATAATCAGGTTCGGGTTCACCTCGAACGGGATCTGATCGCTCGTCGGGAGCGCGGCAATCTTCGCCGTCAGCTCGCCGGGGTTGAAATCAATCCACTCCGGGGTGAGGTGACCGACCATCGACTCCATGTTCTCGCGGAGCAGCTTGGCGATGCCCGGCTTGAAGGAGACGGTGTCGCCGACCCGCAGGTTGTAGCTGGGACGGTCGACCTTCTTGCCGTTGACGAGGACGTGACCGTGCGAAACGATCTGGCGCGAGGCCCAGATGGTCCGGGCGACGCCCATGCGGCGCACGACGTTGTCGAGGCGACGCTCGAGCAGCTGCAGCAGCACCTCGCCGGTGTTGCCCTTGCGGCGCGTCGCATCATCGACGTACCGGCGGAACTGCTTCTCCATCACGTGGTAGTGGTAGCGGAGCTTCTGCTTTTCGTTGAGGCGGATCGCGTAGTCACGCATCCGGCGACCGCGGTAGCCGTGCATACCCGGGGGGTTGAGCTGCCGCTTGGTGGTGTGCTTCGGGATGTCAGCGATCGGAACGCCAACGCGGCGCGAGAGACGCACCTTCGGTCCTGTGTAACGGGCCATAAGTCCTACTCCGTCTGTTCGGCGGTCACACCCAGATGAGTGATCCCGCGGTGAGCTTCCCGACCGGACATAGGTGGTGAGGCATTCAAGAAATGCCCCGCGACCCGTGGGAAGCGATCGGCGTGAGTGCCCGCGGCTGCGGCTCAGGCCATAGTGATCCGGTCGATTCGGTTGTGAGCGTGATTTCAGCACCCAAAGTCCTCCCCGTCAAGTCTTGGCGAGGAAATGATTTGCCCGAATCGTTTCGCCTCGATAGCGTCCGGTGAATCGCCGCCCTCATCTACTGAGAATCCCCGTGAACCACCCGATTTCACTCCCCGTTCTCCAATCCCCGGCGACGGACGCGCCGAAGGAAAAATGCGGTGTATTCGGGATCTGGGGCGGAAACGACCCGGTCCGGACGTCCTACTACGCCCTCTTTGCCCAGCAGCACCGGGGTCAGGAGGCCGCGGGTATCGCTGTCACCGAGGGGACCAGGATCTCAAGCAAGGTCGGTATAGGACTCGTCGCTGAGGTTTTCACCGAAAGAGAGATCCAGGATCTCATACAAACCGCTGGTGATTCCCCGCTCCGAGGCGCGATCGGGCACAACCGGTACTCGACCACCGGAGGCTCGGCGATGGCCAACGCCCAGCCGATCGTCGAGTCCTACATCGGCGGGCAGGTCGCCGTGGCGCACAACGGCAACCTCGTCAACGCGGCGCCCATCCGCTACGAATTTGAACTGCAAGGCCGGATTTTTCACTCGACCAGCGACACCGAGATCGTCGTCCACGCGCTCGCCTCGCCGACGCAGCAGGCCGCCCCCGACCCGCTCGCCGCAACGCTCCGGCTCCTGCAAGGCGCCTTCTCGATGGTCTTCCTCTTCCCCGATCGCCTCGAGGCGGCGCGCGACCCCTGGGGCTGGCGGCCGCTCACGCTCGGCGAGATGCCCGACGGTTCGC
>JAJDDA010000042.1 GCA_029260535.1 Phycisphaerales bacterium
CTTCGAGCGCCAATTCCATCAATTCGTCCTCGCTGGGGGCCTTGTCCTGCTCGATGGTGATGACGCCGCGCTGGTCGAAGAGGTAGCCGACACAGCCTGTCGCGCCGAGATTGCCGCTGAACTTGCCGAAGATGGTGCGCATCTCGGGTGCGGTGCGGTTGCGGTTGTCGGTGAGGGCGTCGACGATGACCGCGACACCCGCGGCGCCGTAGCCCTCGTAGCGGATGGATTCATAGACTTGCCCATCAAGCTCGCCGGCGCCTTTCTTGGCGGCGCGTTCGATGGTGTCCTTGGGCATGTTGCACGCCTTGGCCTCTTCGACGGCGTACCGCAGGCCCAGGTTCTTGTCGGGGTCCGAGCCACCCTCCCTGGCGGCGACCATGATGGCGCGCGAGCACTTGCTCCACGACTTACCGCGTGCGGCGTCGTTGCGGGCCTTCTTGTGCTTGATGTTCGCCCACTTGCTATGTCCTGCCATTAGAGCGCTGCTCCTTACAAATCGTTGTTGTTCTCTTGGTTTTCCTGTGTCCAGCGTCGTTGGCGGTTCATCGGCTCGATCGGCGGGGCCTTGCCGTCGGCCACCGCGTCGAGTTTGCTCTCCACCTTCGGGAGCACAGTATCGAGCAGGCCCTGATGGAATGCGTTGGGGTTCGGGTTTTCGAGGAGCGGGCGGAGGATGAGCCTCGCCTGTCTCCAGGTCTCGACCGCGCGGTCTGTTTTGCCCAAACGCCACTGGGCGTCGGCGAGGTGATCGAGGATCTCGGCGGCGCCCTCGTTGACGGAGAGTTTGGAGGCGGCGCTGAGCAGCGAGGCGGCGCCCTGGAGGACGATCTTCCCCTCCGCATCGCGCTGGTCGTCGATCATCCCGAGCTTGTAGCGGACCCACCCGAGCGAATCGGCGACCGCGTCGGAGCCGGGGCTCTCTTCGAAGGCGATGATGAGCATCTCGTGGGCGCGATCGAGGTTGATGCCCTGCTCGACCCACGCGTACGCGAGGTTGTTGTTGGCCATCGCGTGCCTCGGGTTGTGCTTGAGCGCGATCTCGTAGAACCGTCTGCTTGCCACGCGGTCATCATCCAGGTTGGTGAAACTTGCCGCAGCGAAGTAGGCCAGATTGCTCAGCGCGAGGTGCTTTTCTGAAGCGGGTTGCACAAGGATCTGGTTGAGAATCGAATTCATAGCCGCGACGGTTCTGACGCTCTCGTTCTGTTGTTCAATCATCTCGAATGCATCGAATGCGATAGCGGAGTCACCCTGTACCGCAGCAAGCCAATACCACGAGGCCAGCAGCCGTGGGGGTGGTGATTGCATCAGGTTGCTCGCCTTGGTCGCGACGACGAATGCGGGTTCGAGTTTATTCGTTTGGACGAGCCGCTGGATCGCTTCGAGCACGAAGTCGTCCGGCGCCTGGGTGAACGATTCACCGGCACGGACGCAGATCCTTGCTATCCGCGCAGGATCCGCATCCGTCTGCACCAGCAGCACGATGAGCGTCCGGTGCATCTCAGGGGGCATCTGCGGGAATCGCTCGAGCATCTGCTCAAGCAGGGTCAGCCCTTTGCTGATTGTTTCCGGTTCGTCGGGGGTGTTCTTGACCGCGTACGTCGCGGCGCCGGTCACGAGCTGGGCGTACGTCTGGATCAGCGCAGGATCGAGTCGCGGCTCGTTGGCGAGCGGCTCTGCGAGCGTTTCGATTGCTTCAACGACGTTGCCCCGCCTGATCAGGATCGGCGCGAGTTCGATGGAGCGCCGAAGCGTGGGGGCCGAGCGGCTGAGTCTGGCGAACGCGATGGTGTCGGCGTCGTCCGATCGGTTGACGCTCTCGAGCCTGAGGATGTTCTCGAGTTCGCGCGAGGCGGAGGCGTCGGTTGCGTGGGTTTCGAGCCACGATTCGAGCGTTGCGATCGCGGCGTCGGTGTCTTTCCTTGCGGCTTGCACCCGCGCGAGCATCCGAACGAGCGCCCCGCGGTTGGGCCTCCGCTTGATCTGTTCGGTCAGCCAGGTCTGGGCGGTCTCGGATTCGCCGGTGCGGAGCCAGACGCTGATGAGCTGCTCGATGACGATCGGGTCGAACGACTCTTCCGCGAGGCTGAGCAATTCGCGCTGCGCCTGATCAAGGCGGTCGGCGCGGAGCAGGTCCTGCACGCGGAGCCAGCGCAGTGTCTGGCTCGAGGGGATCGCCTGGCGCAGGGCGCGGAGCGTATCGGCGAGGCTGGCCTGGTTCGCCAGCGTCCCGTTGTTCTGGTAGAGCGTGATCAGCCCGGCGTATGCTTCCTCTTGCGAGGGGTCGAGCTCGATCGCGAGTTTGAAGAGCTGCTCCGCGTCGATCGGGGCGCCGAGCGCCACGCTTGTTTCGCCGGCGACCAGGGCCTCTTCTGCGGTGGCGGCGCCGCCCCAGACGCGGTCCTCGAGGATGTTCAGGGCACGCTGGTTGTCGCCGAGCCTGCGGTACGCCCTTGCGACGGCGATGGCGCCGCTGCTGGTCGAGCCGCTGTCAATCGTGCTGAGCCGTTCGTATGCATCCGCGTAGCGCCCCGACGCGATCGCGAGTGTTGCTTGCGCCAGGCGGACACCGGGATCATCGGGTCGTAACGCTGCGGCCTTCTCGAGCATTGATTCGGCGAGTTCAGCATTGCCCAGTTCGCGAGCGAGCTCTGCAACGAGCAGGTTTGAGCCGACCGAGGGTTCGGCCTGCATCGCCTCATCGAGCAGGGCTTCGGCCCCCGCGGTGTACCGCATCAGCGCATCGGTGTAGCGCTCCAGCTCGATCGTGTTGGCCTCGATGAGTTGGGAGGTCAGCGCGACGAGACCAGACGCATCTTCCGGTGAGCGGCGGTTGAGCAGGTCCGAGACCGCGGAGGCGTCGGAGGGCGAAACTATGAGCCGATCGATCAGGGCCATCACCGCTTTCTCATCGGGGAGCGCCGCGGCTCTGGCTCTTGCGAGCTGGCTGGCAGCGGTCCGGCGTTCGTCGGATGAGAGGCTCTGTTCGAACGATCCGAGCGAGTCGGCAAGCGCAATACCAACGCCGCTCGTGGTCGACAGGTACCGGATCAGTTGCAGCGTGCGGTCGTCGACGAGCCCCCGCTGGATCGTGATGCGATCGAGGAGCAGCATCGCGGCAGCTGCGGGTTGCCCGAGACGCATGCTCGCGTAGACGCGCCTCGTGAGCAAAGCGGCTTCATCGAATGTCGGCATCGCCGCGGCGCGCTCGTAGGCATCCTGAGCCTGGGGGAGCTGCCCGAGCCTGATGCTCGCGTCACCGGTGTCGCGCCAGGCGTCACCGGCGGCACGGATGGTCGCGCCCAGTTCGCGGCGGAACGAGGTCGGTTGTGTGAACGAGGTCAATTCGCCGAGCGATTCGTAGATCGACTCGTTCCCGGCGCGCATCCAGCCCTGCTGGTGCAGCGTGCGTCCCAGCGCGACGCCGACGATGTACGGGATCGCGGCGTCCTTCGATTTCGAATCCGGGATCGAGCGGTAGGCCCTTGCAAGCAGCGATGCCGCGGTCGTGAAGTTCCGCCGATCCATCTCGGACAGCCCGACACGCATCAGGCTCACGGTGTCGTTGGGGTCGAGCTGGATTGCACGGAGGTATGACGCGGTCGCGGCGAGCCTGTCGCCGGCGGTCCAGTGCGCATCGGCGAGCGTGTGCCAGATCGCCGGGGCGGTGGGGTCCAGCGCGGAGGCGGCATCGAGCTGGCGGATCGCCTCGGGGATGTCCCCGCCAACGAGCGCCGAGCGTCCGGCGATGTACGCCTTGAGCGATTCGGTCTTCGCCTCTTCAGAGATCGGGTTCTCGCCCTTGGCATCGGCGCTGTCGATCCATCCGAACGGGAGTGGTTGCTCGGTGAAGTGCGCGATGGCGGCTTCGAGCGGCTCGAACGCGTCAGGATCGGTTGCCGCGTCGATCGGGGGCAAGCGGAGCCCCGATGGCGCCGGGGCGTTGATCGCCAAAGCCGATGGGCGGCGGGTCTGCCGCTGCGCCAGTGATTGGAGCTTGCTCGTCGCTCCCGCGCTGCCGGTCGAGGCGCACGAGGCGAGGAGTGAAGCGGAGGCGATCGCGAGGATCACCAGCGCGATCCGGGTTGTACGAATGCGTGGTTGGCTGGTGGTGTTGGTCATCGCGTGTCGTGTATTCGTTGGTTAGGGGGAGGCCTTGGCGCGTTTGGTTGCCTTCTTCGTGGCAGTTTTCTTACCGCTGGCCTTCTTCTTGGTCGCGGCCTTGGCTGGCTGCGATTTCCCCTTGCCGCCCTTTTCTGACCAGGCCTGGAGCCTGGCGTGCGCGGCGGAGCCCTCGGCGGCCTTGATCGCCCGCTCGAGGATCCCGGCAGCCTTGGGGACATCGAGCCCCTCTTCGATCACGCCTTCGCTGATGAGCAGCCCGTGCGTGCGGTCATCGATGGGCACCGCGTGCGCATCGAAGCTGACCAGCATCACCCTCGCCGTGACAAAGGGGATGGCGCCGCAGAGCGAATCGAGATACGCCCTCGCCTCGCGCTTGCCCAGCTGCTTGAGCGAATCGAGGGAAACGGCGTGCTCGCGTCCGTAGATATCGTTGAGCGATTCGCGGAGCCTTTCGGCGCGGTGGCTGACCCTCGGGTAGCGTTCGCCGAGGATGTCGATGATCTCTTCGTAGGAGCCGACGCGGAAGTCGTTGTAATCGACGGTCGTCGTCTTGATGCGTTTGAATGCGCCGGCTGCTTTGGTATGGGTCGAGTCCCAGAGCAACGACGAGTAGACGAACTGATCGATCGGATCGAATTCGATGGTCTGGTCGGTCTCGGGTTTGCCGCCGATTTTTTTGAGCAGTTTCGCGAACTGCTCGGCATGGTTGATCGCTGCGCTCACGCTGATGATCCCTCGCTTGGCGTTGAGTCGGTGTCGGTGGATGCTTCTTCTGCAGGGCCGATCTGGTCCAGCCCCTGATTGATCGCTTTGATCACGCCGGCCTGCACCTTGAGGCTGCGGTCGAGGCGGAATGTCAGATTGGGGGCCTTGGGCATGTTGATCTGGTCGGAGATCTCGTGCCGGATGTGCTTGGCGCTGGCGGTGAGCCCGTGCATAGTGAGGCTCTCGCGCTCCTCGGGGAGCACGGAGATGCTGATCTTCGCGTTGCGGAGGTCTTCCTGGAGATCGACCGCGGTGACGGTGATGAGCCCCCGGATCCGGGGATCGTTGAGCCCCTTGCCGATGACCTGCTGCACGGCGCGCTGTATGGACGCGTTGAGTTGGTTCCGTCGCTTGCTCATGCCGCGTCCTCTCTGCTGGTCGGATCGGTTTCTCTGCGGTCTCGCTCGTCCCAGAGGTCTTCGTCGGGCTCGATCGACCGGCCGACCGGCGGCGCATCGCCCCGGATGATGTCCCGGCTGACGCTGGCAAGCCTTGCTTCGGGGAGACGGTCGAGTTTGCGTTCGATCGCATCGAGCGTCGTCGCGATGTGCGAGGCGGAGTTGGAGACGAGGGCGAGCCCCAGCACGGCGGTCCGCTGGCGGTTGAGCGCTTCGGTCTCGGCGACCGCGACGAGGTGCTCGCGGTGGAGGCGATCGCGCACAGACCGCACCACGCGACGCTTGTCCTTGAGACTCGTCGAGTGCGGGATGTGCAATTCGAATTGGAGCAGCCCGACAAACATGCGACTTGGTCCGTTCGTTCCTATCAGATCGTCCGGCGGACTTCGATCTGCTTGTAGCATTCGAGGATGTCGCCTTCCTTGATGTCGTCGTACCCGGCGATCTTCATGCCGCACTCCTTGCCCGAACGGACCTCCTTGGCGTCGTCCTTGAAGTGCTTGAGTTGTTCGAGGGTCCGGTTGTCTTCGATGATGATGTCGTCCCTGGTGACGCGGATGAGGGCGTTGCGCTCGATCTTGCCGTCGGAGACCATGCAGCCGGCGATCGCGCCGACCTTGGACACCTTGAAGACCGCACGGACCTCGGCGTGACCCAGGACCTCCTGGCGGATCTCCGGGGTGAGCATGCCCTCGACACCCTTCTTGATGTCGTCAACGATGTCGTAGATGACCTGGTACAGGCGGATCTCGACACCCTTGATGTCGGCGAGTTGCCTCGCTTTCGCCGAGGCGATGACATTGAACCCGACGATGATCGCGCCCGATGCGTGGGCGAGCAGCACGTCCGATTCGGAGATGCCGCCGACAACCGCGTGCAGCACCCGCGTGCGCACCTCGTCGGTCTGGATCTCTTCGATGGAGTTCTTGAGGACCTCGACGGAGCCTTGCACATCCGCCTTGACGACCACGAGCAGCTCCTTGAGCTCCGCGTCGGCCATCGTCGAGAAGAGGTTGTCGAGCGTGACCTTGGGCGTCGCCAACTCGACCTCGCGCTCGCGGGAGATGCGGTCTTCCGCGGCCTCCTGCGCCTTCTTGAGCGAATCAACGATGTAGAACTTGTCGCCTGCATCGGGGAGCGCCGAGAGACCGGAGATCTGCACCGGTGCGACCGGAAGGATCTTCTTGAGTTTCGCCCCCTTGTCGTCCGCGATATCGCGGACGCGACCGAACGCACGACCGGCGACAATGAAGTCGCCGACCTTGAGCTCGCCGTCCTGCACGAGGATGTTCGCGGTGGCGCCCCGGCCTTCGACCATCGCGGATTCAACGACGGACCCTCGGGCGGGGCCCTCGTAATCGCCGGTCAGCTCCATGAGCTGCGCTTGGAGATCGAGCGTCACGAGGAGGTTCTCGATGCCCTCGCCGGTGATGGCGCTGACACGGACCACCTCGGTTTCGCCTCCCCAGTCGGTGGGGTTGAGCCCGTGCTCGGCGAGCTGACCGAGAATCCGCTGGATGTTGGCGTCGGTCGCCTTGGGGACGTCGATCTTGTTGAGCGCAACGATGATCGGGGTCTCCGCCGCCTTGGCGTGATTGATCGACTCGATCGTCTGCGGCATGACGCCGTCATCTGCGGCGACCACGAGCACGACGATGTCGGTGACGTTGGCGCCTCTGGCGCGCATCGAAGTGAACGCTTCGTGGCCGGGTGTATCGAGGAAGACGACCTGCTTGTCGTCATCACCGACGTGCACGGGAACGCGGAAGGCGCTCGTCGCCTGCGTGATGCCGCCGGCTTCGCCTGAAGCGACGGTGGCGTTGCGGATCTTGTCGAGCAGCGAAGTTTTGCCGTGATCGACGTGACCGAGGATCGCGACGATGGGGCTGCGCGGGCGTTCATCGAGCATGGTGCGATCGCCGAACTTTTCGGCGACCTGCGATTCGGCGGTCTGCGCCTCTTCGACATCGAGCTCGATCTCCCAGTTCATCATGATTTCCTGGGCCTTCTCGGTGTCGATGCCCGAGTTGACCGTCGCCATCACGCCCTCCATGAAGAGGTGCTTGATGATGTCGGAGGCCTTGACGCCGGTGGCGCTGGAAAGGTCCTTGATGGTGAACGGCTCAGAGATCTGCACCTTGCCGCCGGTTTCCGCCGCGGTCTGCGCACGTGCGCCGGAACCGTCGGGGTTGCTCTTCATCGCTCGGCGTCTGGTCTTGAGGAAGCCGCCGGAGCGTGACAGGCGTGCCTCGCGATCGGCCAGATCCTTCTGGCTCCAGCCACGACCACCGCCGCCGCCGCCGCGCTTGCCGCCGCCGCTGCCAGCGCCGGTGCGTCTGGTGTTGCGTCCTGCCTGCCCGCGATCGCCGCCGGCCCCGGCGCCAGCGCCACCCGGCGCGCCGCCTCGTCGGACCACACCGCCGCCACCCTGGGGGCCGCGCGATGTTGGGATCTCGGGGCCTCTGCCGCCACCACCGCCGCCGCCTCCGCCACCACCACCGCCGTACCGCGGACCTCGCGGCGGGTCGATGCGTTCGGGCGCCTCGATCCGGACCACCTTGGGGCCGGAGAGCTTCGCGGGGGTCTGCTTCTCAAGTTTCTCACCAGCGGGTGAGATGACCTTGGGCCTGGTCGGGACGTTCATCTTCGGTGATGAAGGCTTGCCCGGTTTCGGTGCGGCTGGCGCTGCCAGAGGGGCATCGCTGTTCTGTGTTGTATCGCCATCATCAGGAGCACTGGCCGCAGCGGCAGCGGGGGGCTGCACGGTTGCCGGCGGTTCCTCGACGGTGGGCTCTGCAGCGGCGGGGGCAGTCACCTGCGTCGGCGCCGGGGGCGCAACAGATTTGCTCGTCGGCGCAGGAGCCGGCGGTGCGACCATCGTTGCGACAGCGCCATCGTCTTCCGAATCGGCCTGATCGGCTTCGTCCGCGGATGCGGCGGTTGACTTCGTCGCGGTCTTCTTCTTGACCTTGGCGCGCGCCTTTTCGACGTCCACCTTCTCGGTGGTCTCGACGGCGGAATGGCTGGAACCACCGAACCACTCTCGGATCGTGGCCTCCAGGCCCACCGAGACGCTCGACATGTGGTTGTTCATGGGGATGCCTTCCGCCTGGCATTTCTCCAGAACGGCTTTGGACTTGACCCCAAGTTCCTTCGCGATTTCAAATACCCGTTTCGCTTTCGCCAACTGTCTTCGCCTTTATCTCGCCTCAATCATCGTGGCGCTGCTTCGCCCTGGCGATGATCCCGGCCTGAACCGTCCGTACTACTTTTCGCCGCTGAAACACTGACCGCTGTCGTTGCGATTGGGTTTGTGGCCCGACCGCCATGAATCCTGGTTCGCCGCCTTCAAGCCTGCTCGGTGCTTTTGGGCTCGGCCTGCGGGATCGTCGTGATCTCGTCGGTGGAGACCGAATCGCTGTCCATCTCCGAGTTGATGATCTCTTCCACGACCGCGTGGTCGTCGTTTGCTGCAGCCTCGTTGTCGTCGTTGTCAGCGGGCTCCTCACCGGTGTGATCTGGCGCCGCGTCGGCGGCGTTTGGCCAGTCCCTTGGGACCTCGCCACCGGAGAGGATCGCTTCGGCGTTGGCGTCGGCGTTGGCCGCGATCGCTTCGAGTTGTTCGGGATCGACCGGCGTGACGGTGGGTTGGCCACCCATTGCGCCGGCGCCGAGGATCGCGGCTGCAGCCATCTCCGGGGAGACGTCCTCGCCGAGCGAGCCGCTCTCGAGCAGACGCTTGGTGGCGTCCGCCTCTTCGGACCTGCGCTTGGCGGCCTCTTCCTTCTCCTTGGCCTGCTCGATCGCGACTTCCTTCGCCTTGAGTGACGAGGTGTCAACGATCAGCTGGGCGATCGATTCCTCGGCTTCGAGTTCGGCCTTGAGCACCTCGACGCCGACTTCTTCGACATCGAAGACACTGACGACACCCAGAGCCGCGAGGCGGTCGAGCATCACGTCGTCGACGCCCTCGATGGCTTCGAGGGTCTGCGCCATGGTTTCGAGGCCCTTGTTGAATTCAACAGGGGTCAGGATGTCCACGTCCCAGCCGGTGAGCCGAGCCGCGAGGCGGACGTTCTGCCCGCGCTTGCCGATCGCGAGCGAGAGTTGATCTTCGTTGACGACGACCGTTGCGCGACCCAGCTCGAAGCAGAGCGAGATCTCGGCGACCTCGGCCGGCTTGAGCGCGTTCTGGATGAGCACCTGGCTGGACTCGTTCCAGCGGACGATGTCGATCTTTTCGCCGTTGAGCTCATCGACGATGTTCTTGATCCGCGAGCCGCGGACACCGACGCACGCGCCGACCGCATCGACCTTGGAGTCGATCGAGGTAACGGCGACCTTCGTGCGGTGGCCGGCTTCGCGGGCCATCGCCTTGATCTCGATCACGCGCTCCTGGACCTCGGGGACCTCGACCTCGAAGAGGCGGCGGATGAACTCGGGGTTCCCGCGCGAGAGGACGATCTTGACCTGGTTCCCGGCGTCGCGGACGTCGAGGATCATGCAACGGATGCGATCACCAGGCTGGAACTGCTCACCCGGGATCTGCTCCGAGCGGGGCATGAAGCCCTCGGCACGGTCGATGGTGACGACGAGCGAGCCGCCCTCGTAGCGCTGGGAGGTGCCGGTGACGATTTCGCCGACACGGTTGGAGAACTCGGAGAAGAGGCTGTCGCGCTCGTCCTCGCGGAATTTCTGGATCATGACCTGCTTGAAGGTCTGGGCCGCGATGCGACCAAAGGCGGCGGGGGGCATCTCGACCGGTTCACCGAACCTGTAGAGGGTCATCTCGCCGGTCAGCTTGTCGAGCGTGCAGGTGAACTCCTCGGTATCGAGGGTGTTGTAAAACTTGCGCGCAGCGGAGACCATCGCGGTCTCGAGGTCCTCGATCAGCAGGTCACGATCGACATTGCGATCGCGAGCGATCGAGTCGAGGATGCGCATCATTTCCTGGGGGTTCATCGCCGTCATTGCTGGTAGTTCTCGTCTGTATCAGGTTGTTGTGACGGCATCAGCCGCCGGTCGGGTTGTACGAAATCGAAACTGCTCCGCGCGTCGGGCCGCGGTGGGGGACAGGGTCTGAGGACAGTCGGCGCACGAAAAACCACGTGCGTCGTCGAGCAACGCGCGTGGTCCGCATCAGGCGGACTCGCCGAAGGGTTGAGAGAATGACCTCAACACCCGCACGAGCCGCGTTCAACCTGTGGCTTACGCTCAGGTCATCACGCCGCTCCCGCGTCGCATGCCGAACCCTGTGCCGCCCAAAAACGAGGGCATAGCAAGGCCGAATCGCGATCGATCGAATTCACACCGCATGGTTGCGGATCACATACATCACTCGAACGTCCTTTCTACAACAACGACGCCAAGCCTCGAAGCGACCTACGCCCCGACGCCCAACACCGCTGTTTCTAACGCGATAAGCCTACGCAGGCGGGCGGTCAACGGCAACCGGGAGCCGCTCTGGAGGCCGGCTCACTCCCGATTCAGACCCGATCTTCTGCCGTGATCGTGCGTTCGATCCGCATCGCTCGAGCGCCATCGATCTGGCCGACCCGGGCGAGGAATTTTCGCTTCCCGCCTACGCACAGCGTCATCGGGGCGGCGGCGGGTTTCTCGGTCACGATCAGATCGCCGACGCTCAGGTGGGCGAGGTCTGACAGCGTGATGCTGGTGTTGGCGAGCACCGCTGAGATATCGAGCTCCGCTGAATGCAGGGTTGCCTCGACCCGCTGCTCGTACTCGGGGGTCCGCTTGAGCCCCTTGGCGCTGAACCAGGTCTGCGCAGAAACCGCTTCCATCAACGGCTCGATGACGTTGTAGGGGATGCAGAGGCTCATCGTCCCGGCTCGGTTTGCCATTTTGAGCTCGAACCCGACGACGATGACCACCTCGTTTGGGGGGACGATCTGGACCAGTTGGGGGTTGGATTCGGTCTCGGCAAGGGAGAATTTGACCTCCGCAACGTCGCTCCAGGCCTCGGAGAGCATCTCCAGAGCCCGGTTGATGACCTGCCCGATGAGCCGCATCTCGATCGCGGTCTGGGGCCTCTGGGGGATGAAGAGTTCCTCGTTGTTGCCTCCGAGGAGGCGGTCGATGATCGGGTAGATGATCAGGGGGCTGAGATCGAGGCAGATCTGCCCTTCGAGCGGCTCGAGGTCGATCAGGTTGAACGAGGTCGGGATGGGGAGCCCCGCGACGAATTCGCCGTAGGTCATCTGCTCGCAGCCGGCGATTTTGACCTCGACGATCATCCGCAGGAATGCGGAGAGCGAGGCGCCGAAATTCCGTGCAAACCCCTCGTGGAGCGTCTGGAGGGCCCTCATCTGGTCCTTGGAGACGCGTTCGGGCCGTTTGAAGTCGTACGCCCTGATCTCGATCGTGTCCATATCGAGCCGGCGCCTGCTGAACACCTTGACGCCGTCGCTGGGGGTCTCGACCACATCGTCATCCACCGCGTTGAGCAGGGCGTCAATCGCGGATTGGTCGAGCACATCGTTCATAGGTGAGACGGATTCCTGATGCAACAGGCGGGGAACGGGGGCGATTCGCTGTCACGACACAGCCGCATCGGGCATCCGATGACCGATCGGCGTCAGCGTCGTATCGTTGCTTATCGGTCCTCTGCTGGCCCGATCTGCAATCGAATCGCTCGGGAATCGATTCACGCGGCAGGATCGGAAGGCACGATCGTCGGTATGACTATCTGTGGGAACAACTCCGCGGGTGAACCGGTTCATTCAATGATGTCTATGCAATCCAACAACACACCATCGTCACGTTCTACGCTCGCCGCCTTGCTCGGCTTGGTGCTCTCGCTGCTCTTCGCCTGGGGGGCCTCGGCGCAGCTCTTTGGTGAATCGGCGCCTGATGAGCCGGTCGTCGTCTCCGTGATCGCGTCCGATGCGGTCGTGGCGCCTGGCGATCAGATCGTCCTGGCGATCGTCCTCGATCACGCGGAGCACTGGCACACCTGGCCGAGCGTGACGCAGGACGTGCTCACCGGCGAGATCGCCGAGTTCGCGATCCGCACCGGGGCTTCGCTCACCGAGGTTCCGGATTGGATCACGAGCGTCGGACCGGTGCAATGGCCAGAGCCCGGGTTGGCGAGGGTCGCCGACCCAACCGGCGAGCAGGTATCGGTTGAAGTGCCGACCTATCAAGGCAAGGCGATCGCGTACCTGCCGGTGATCGTTTCGAGCGATGCAGCGCTGGGCGATGGCGAGTTGACTGTCGCGGTTGAGTTCCAGGCGTGCGATGAAACCGTGTGCATGGCGCCACGACTGATCAAACGCGTCGTCTCAATCGCGATCGCACCGCTGGAGCAGGCGGGTGACGGCGCGGCAGCGGATCAGTCGATCTTCACAGGCTTTGACCCCACCGTCTTCTCGAAGATGGCCGAGGGAACGATCGCCGTTGCGCCCGGGACGAACGGTGGCGGTGGGGGTGCGAAGTTCTTCGGCTACTCGCTCGGCGGGATGACCGGCATCGGCGGGTTCCTGCTCCTGGCGCTGCTCAGCGGTATCGGCGGATTCATCCTGAACCTGACGCCCTGTGTGCTCCCGCTCTTACCGATCAAGGTGCTGACGCTCAGCCAGCACGCAGACTCTCCTGGCAAGGCGTTTGCGCTCTCGATGTGGATGGCGCTAGGCGTCGTCGCGTTCTGGGTCGGGATCGGCGTGCCGGTCGCGCTGGTGTCGACGTTCGCCGATCCATCGAGGATCTTCGGCATCTGGTGGCTGACCGCTGGGATCGGTCTGCTCATCGGCGTGCTGGCGCTGGGGCTGATGGGGCTCTTCACGTTCAAGCTCCCCAAAGCGGTCTACATGGTTGATCCCAAGGCGGACACGGCTTCCGGTTCGTTCATCTTCGGCGTGATGACCGCGGTGCTTGGTCTGCCCTGCTTCGGGTTTGTTGCCGGCGCGTTGCTGCCGGTCGCGGCGACGCAGGGCGCCGCGTGGACGTTCACCGTCTTCGGCTCGATGGGCGTCGGGATGGCGCTGCCTTACGTGGTGCTCGCGTTCAAACCGAAATTGCTCGATCACGTCCCGAGGACCGGCCCCGCGAGTGAACTCGTGAAACAGGTGATGGGGCTGCTGCTGCTCGCCGGCGGCGCGTACTTCCTCGGCGCCGGCGTGCGCGGGTTTATCTCCGAGCGCCCCGATCTCCTGTCGAGCCTGCCCTGGTGGTCGAAGATCGCGCACTGGTGGGTGGTCGGGCTCTTCGCCGGTGGCGCCGGCGTGTGGCTGATTGTCCGCACCTTCAAGATCACTCCCAAGGCAGGTCGTCGGGTGGTCTTCTCGGTGGTCGGCCTGTTCATCATCGGCGTCTCGGTCGCCTACGCCGCCAAGGAGACGAACAAGGCGAAGCACGACATCTGGATCGATTTTACAGAGGTTCTGTTCGCCGAGGCGAGCGATTCGGGCAACGTAGTGGTGCTCGATTTCACCGCGGAGTGGTGCCTGAACTGCAAGGCGCTCAAGGCGGCGGTGCTCGACCGCAAGGGCGTGATGGACGAACTGCGGTCCGCAGGGGTCACTCCGCTATTGGCGGACGTCACGAGCACCAAGGCGCCGGGCTGGGAAAAACTGGGTGATCTCGGTCAAACCGGCATCCCGACGCTCGCGATCTTCGGCCCCGGGCTCGATTCCCCGTGGATCAGCAACGCCTACACGAGCGATCAGGTGCTGGCGGCGATCGAATCCGCCAGGGGTGGCTCATAACCTGTGCGGCGGGGTGTCCAAGAACTCCACAACCCGTCCAGACGGAACAGAATGACGATCCTCGCCATCGGCACGTTGACGGCTTAGGATTTGTGGCGTATTTTTCCCGTCCCGGGACCGATGTGTTCCGGGAGACAACCTACGCGGGTGTAGCTCAGTGGTAGAGCGTCACGTTGCCAACGTGAATGTCGGGCGTTCGAATCGCCTCACCCGCTTTGATGAAGACGGCCCGCAAGGGCCGTTTTTCATTGGGGTTGCGTCATCGGCGTTGTCCCTTGCCGGGCGATGTTCCTTGCATTCAACCGCATCAGATCGCTGCAATTCGCGCCCCAACTGCTGCGGGTAACGCTGCGGGTCTGGATCGCCCTCATCGCGAGGGCTCGTATCAGCGGTCCCAGTCGTTCAGCGGCGTTTTGCCTTGGGCGGTGCTGCACAATCCTGAAAAGACCCATGCTCTATTTTCGACATCCAGCTTGCCGCTCGTGCCCCATTTTGTACTGAGACGTAGGTCATCGCCGGGGAAGTCCGGGATAGCGCAGAGCGCGTGAACGAGCAACACCTCGCGAGCATCATTCACGTTCATGCTAAGTGTCGTATGAGACTCTCTCGATCGATACCGATCAACGAGATCCCAAAGATGACCCAACAAGCCGCTGAACACGGTTTCAGTGGCATGTTCTTCGGTGGAATCATGGAGGACATTTCCGGTCTGTAAAGCGAGGGGCATTCGGCGGGCTGCATCATCCCACGGCCTGAATTCTGCCCGGATCGATTGAACGACAAGTTGACCGATTTCATCGCGATTCATAACGCCGCATCATACGGCGAGGGCATGCGAGGCTGTGCGACAATCTTTCCGAAGGAAGGACCGCCTCTTGAGGAAGTGTTCGCTTGCAGAGGCGACGCCGTACACTGCTCCTGTGTCGTGTGGGTGATGATTTCGGAAAAAACGGAGCGCGCAGATGGGTGGGTTTGGGAGCGGACGGCCGCGGAAGAATCCGATGTCATGCCTCGTCGAGGAATGTATCGCGATCGATGTCAAGGACATGGGGGGCGGATCGCCTTGGGCCGGGCGTTGGGTGTACGACTCCAGTGGCCATGCGTGCGAGATCGATCGTGGCCTGATCGCCCTAGGCGGCTCGGGGTCAGGTCGCCGTCGGATCGAGCGGATTGGGCTGACCCAGACTGCACGGGGACGCTGTGGAACACGCTGGTGGTATTGCTGCCCTGGCTGCTCAAGCCGGCGCGGGAAGTTGTATCTCCAGCCTGGGGGCGGACGATTCAAGTGTCGTGCTTGCCATGGGCTGGTTTATAAGTCGCAGCGCGAGCATGACCCACGCCTAGATGCCCTCGCCGATGATCCGGAGAGCATGCTCCGGCTTCTTGAAGACTGTGAGAATCAGATGAACCTCGACAACGCGGTGCAGTGCATGCACATCGCCATGCGGTGCATCAGAGCATGTCATCGTTGAGCCAATATGGAGTCCGCAACAGTTGCTGATAGAATCCCGGCATGGTCCATATCACCAGCAATCAACTGTTCCGTCGGCAACGAACGAAAGTCGGAGCACAACCCGGCGCCATCGCGGCTCGCGAAGATGCGATCCCGACGCGCATTCGGCTCATTCGGTTTGACGCCGCAGGGTTCGAGGAGCGAGACGCCGAGCCGTGTGAGGATTTCCGTTCGCTCGTTGAAGAGGGGCACACGCTCTGGATCGACGTGCGGGGATTGGCGGATACCGACTCAATCAAGGACATCGGAACCGCCTTTGGGTTGTCGTCGCTGACCATCGCCGACCTGGTCAATGTCGGGCAGCGACCCAAGTGCGAGGACCTGGAAAATGCGCTGCTGATCATCGCACGGATGGTCACGATGGACGACACGCATGGCCTGTGCTGGGAACAGGTCAGCATGGCCGTGGGCGAGGGGTTTTTACTGACTTTTCAGGAGACCACCGAAGACTGCTTCGAGCCGATCCGGGAACGGATCCGCAAGGGCAACTCGCTGATCCGGGGCAACAAGTCCGATCTGCTTGGTGTGCTGCTCCTGGACGCGATTGTTGACGGATATTTCCCGGTAATCGAAAACTTCGGCGACAAGTTAGAGACGATTGAGACGGAGGTGCTGAACAGCCCGCGTTCGGCGCTGCTCTCGGATATCTACCGGATCAAGCGCGAGTTGGGTTTGTTCCGCCGTGCGGCGTGGCCGTTGCGCGATGCGCTGTCGCGATCCATGACGGATCAAACCGAGATCCTATCGCCATCAACACAGCCCTATCTGCATGACGTGCGGGATCACATCATCCAGGTGGTGGACGTGCTCGAATCGTATCGTGAGTTGGCGTCGAGCCTGATCGATGTGTACCTGTCGAGCGTGAGCAACCGGACCAACGAGGTCATGCGGGTGCTGACCATTATTGCGACGATCTTCATCCCGCTCGGCTTTCTCGCCGGCGTTTACGGGATGAACTTCGATACGTCGAAGCCAGGCAACCTGCCGGAACTGGGCTGGCGGTACGGCTACATGTTCTTCTGGGTCGCTGCGGTGACGATCGTGTTCGGGCTGCTCGGGATGTTCTGGAAACTGGGCTGGCTGGGTGGCTCAGATCGGGGTCGCGATCGGAAGTGATCCGGTGCAATGCGTCCGAACG
The DNA here is from genome assembly GCA_029260535.1 of Phycisphaerales bacterium. Taxonomy (GTDB): domain Bacteria; phylum Planctomycetota; class Phycisphaerae; order Phycisphaerales; family UBA1924; genus JACKHE01. The sequence goes on from JAJDDA010000042.1 coordinate 16,666, forward strand.
CCTGTAGGCCTTGTTCAGTGCGCCTCACCTGGGATCTCGGACGCCGGCAGGTCTTCTCGTTTTTGCAGGACCTGATCGAGGCCGCCGATCGAGCGGACATGCAGATCTCGTTGCGGGAATGCGATTTCTACGCCAGACTTGCGGAATGCTTTGATGATCGCAACGTGCAGTCCGTGGCGGATTGTCTGGTAATGATCGATGTGCGGGATGAAGATGCGCAGCTCGAAATCCAGCGTGCTGTCGCCGAAGTTCTTGAAGAGGACCATCGGCTTCGGATCATCGAGTACGATCTGGTCTTTGACAGCAACTTTCAGCAGCAATCGCTCAACAAGATCAACATCGGATTCGTAACTCACGCCGACGGGGATGATGACGCGCAGCACCGGGTCAGAGAGCGACCAGTTGACGACCTCTCCGGTGATGAATGACTTGTTGGGGATCACCAGCTCTTTCCGGTCCCAGTCCGCGATGGTCGTCGCCCGCATCCGGATCCGCGTCACGGTCCCGGTGATGGAGCCGACGGTGACCGTGTCACCCAGGCGGATGGGGCGTTCGACGAGGATGATCAACCCTGAGATGAAGTTGGCAAATATTTCCTGAAGACCAAAGGCCAAACCGAACGTCAGGGCGGCGGCCAGCCACTGCACCTTGCCCCACGAGACCCCAATGGCATTGAAGGCGATCACGACACCGATGATCGTGATGCAATAGCGGAGGATTGTGCTCAACGCATACCGGCTCCCGGAATCGAGCGGAAGACGCTGCAGCACAACAATCTCGACGAGGCCGGGGATGTTTCGGAACGCGATCCACGTCACGATCAGCACGATGAACGCAAAGCCGATATCGGCAATCGTGATGGACTGATGCGAGGCTGGATTCTGTGATTTGTCGCTCTGGGCGCTGGGCAGCGAAGCCGCCGGCGTCATCGGGAGCGCTGCGCCGCCGTTTGAGTTCTCCGGTTCACTGATCGCCTTCTGATCGCCGGTTGAGTTAAAACTGCTTTCTGTATTGACTGTCGCATCGATCACCTGGATGGAAGGCCACACCTGCACACGATCGAGCATCCGCAGCGCGGGGAGCGCCTGGGCCCAGATGATGTAGAGGCCGACCACGACCGTCGCGGTGATCGCAGCGCGGAAGAGCTGTCGTGTCTGGCTGCTCAGCGCTGGGAGATCCACTTTTTCCTCGTCAAGCACCGGGACCGTGTCCTTCACCGATTCACCCGCGTCGCGCTTTGCTTCGGCGTCTGCGGCCGCTAGCTCGCGCCGGCGCTTGGCATCGTCGACCGCCACGCGTCGTCTGGCGACAAGGAGCCATCGCAACAGCACACCGTGCACAAGCACGAGCGTCAGGGCGAGAACGAGTGACTCTTCGAGACGCGCTTCGAGTTGCAACGCGGTGTAATGGAACCCAAGCCAACTCAGCACCGCGAACACGAGGGGCGCTAAGACGAGAATCGGGCGCCAGAGACCCCGAAGCCGATACACCCACCCGCCCTTGTTCTCTTCCAGGTACTTCCGGAGCACCGGGCCGGTTGGACGCAAGACACGGAGCAGAAATACCGACAGCGCGAGGAGCCCGACGGTAAAGAGCACCCGGCCGAGTGAAGCGTTCGCGGCTTCATCGCCGCCTTGGTCCAGGGCGGTCACCAGCAGCGCGACAGGGACCACGACCGGGGTGAACCAGCGGAGATGGCGCCGGATCGGACGGATGGTGGTCTTTGGCCACCGGAAATGTGCCTCGGCTAAACCACTCGGCCGCAGCATCTGGCGCAGAAAGAGGAGTGTGAACAGGAAGACCGCTGCAGTCCGCATCCCGGCGCCGACCGAGATCGCGACAACAACCTGGTCATCCGCGTTTTCGAGAATCCATCCGGCAGCATAGATCGCGAGCGGGATCGGGGCGGTCAGTGCAATGGTCAGGAACAGCGCAACCAGCGTGTGGACAAACGCATCGGTGTGGTAGCGGGTGACCAGATCACCGATTGCATGGAGCCGTTTTCGGCAATGGAAACCTGCCACCCACAACCCCGATAGCAGCATCGCGCCAATGAGGACCCAGACCCATCGCGCCGAAACGTAGGTCAGGATCGCAGACTTTGCACGGCCCCAACTCGGCGGATCAAACAACCACGCGGAGGCATCGCGCAAGTCATCCATCCGTGGCCATCGATCACCGGCAATGCTTCGCACCCAAAGGATGCGTTCTTCGATGAATGCTCGGTATGACTCGGTCGCGTCGAGTGAATCACGCAAAGCGATATTCAGTTCAATCAGCCTGTTGAAATAGGTCGTTGCGTCTGCGATGAGTTGATCGAGCAGATCGCGCCGTGCCGTCGCGAGTTCGCGGGCGGCTTGCTCAAACTCCGGCTGCCCGTTCTCCGCGCCGGTCGCGATGATTCGGTTGAGCAGTTCCTGCGCGACGCGGTCGATATCTCCCGCGCCGAGGCGTTCTTCTTGAAGCTCGATGAGCGCATACTCGGCGTCTTCGAGCTCGTGCTGGGTTGATCGAACCCTGCTCCTCAGGCTCGCCTCGTCAGGAAGCATCTCGTATTCACGGCGAAGCAATAAGCCGGTCGCGCGGTTGAGCCCCGACACGTCCAGACGGCGCTGGATGGATGCGAACTTGATGCGCAAAGACGCGAGTTGGGATTGGGCCTCGGTGGCTTCGCGCGAGATAGTGTCGATCCTCCCTGCGACACTCTGATCGCCGGTACGAGCTTGCGCTTTCAGCGCGGTCTCGTCGGCGAAGCCCTTAAGCACGGGGTGCTGCCTCGCTGCCTCGCGGCGGAGCCGCTGGGCATCCCGAGTTGCCTGCTCAGCATCCGTCTGCCGCTGCCTGGTGACGATCGCCTGCCATGCCGTGACAAGTTTCTCCGTGTCCGTAGCGCGCCGTTGTGCACGATCACGACGCGCCGGCAGCAGGTCCCGGCGGGCGTCATAACTCCCGGCCTCAGCTTCGAGCGATTCGATCTCACGGACGAGAGCCAATCGCACAGCACGCTGCAATGTTCGCCGGGCGCCGGTGAGAATCCCGGCCTCGGACTCGCGAGGCTGGACAGTTGCGGGATCATCCGCGTCTGCCAGCTGTTGGCGAACCCGAGCGGTCTGCTCGGTGATCGCGACTCGTCGCTCGTTGCGTCGTGTGGACTCCGACTGGAGTTCGGAAGCGTTCTGGCGTCCTGCCTGAAGGTCGGCCTCGGCCAGTGACAGCGATTGATCAAGCTGCTGGAGCGTGGCCCCTTCAGGTGGGGTCAGCGATGGCTCCGCGGGTGGGCTCGCAAGTTCCGCACGGATGGCCTCGAGCAGCATTGGCGCCTCATCGGCCAGGCGTCTGAACTCCACGGTCTGATCCGCGAAGCGCTGAGCGCGCTGGATCTGTTCGATCGTGCTTCGGTAAAGATCGGTAGCCGCGGATCTCGTCGAATCATCGATCCCCGGTGTGGATTCCAGATCGGCGATCCGCGCTTCCACTGATGCGACCGATAGGTCGTCCGCCATGCCGGCGGCGCCGGGCAAGACCTGCGCTGTGGCCCATGAGCACCAGAGCGCAGCCAAGGTCAGGAGCCAGAGGATTTGGACAGGTTTCGCCATAGGTTGATTCTAGCCGTCCCGGATCGGTGGCTTGGGTCTCGGAACAAGCCGACGCCTCGGGTGACTGGCAGCCAGCGGTTCACCATAGAGACCGTGTACCTCGTGCGCATTATTCTCATGCTGGGTATGGACTCGACCCCTGCGTATTGGGATGATAGTGGTTGGCATGCTCATGGTTCGCTCTCAACTCGGTGACTCGCTCGACCTCCAGCCCGGACGGGTGATCGGGGGGAAGTATGTCACGCGCGAGCTGCTGGGTCGGGGCTGGGAGGGCGAGGTGTACCGGGTGGATGAGATGCGGACGGGGATCCCCCGGGCCGCGAAACTCTTTTTTCCGCACCGAAACGGGCGCGACCGGGTGGTCCGGGCATACGCGACCAAACTGAACCGGCTCCGTGATTGTTCGATTGTGGTGCAGTACCACCATTGCGAGACGATCACAATCCGTCGGACGCCGGTGACCTGCCTGATCAGCGAGTTTGTCGAGGGGCAACTCCTGTCGGATTACGTCAACGGCAGGCGTGGTCAGCGGCTGCCCGCATTTGAGGCGATGCGGCTGCTGTACGATTTGGCGGTCGGCCTGGAGGCGATCCACACGCGCGGCGAATACCACGGGGATTACCACGAGGAGAACATATTCGTGCAGCCGCGGGGAGTGTTCTTCGACGTGAAGTTGATCGACTTCCATCACTGGGGCAGGGCCACCGCCGATGAGCGGAACGCCGACCTGCTCAACCTGATCCGGGTCTTCTACAACACGATCGGCGGGCGGGAGCGCTACGCGGGCATGCCCCCGGAGGTGCGGGCGATCTGCCGGGGGCTTCGGCACGATCTGATCAAGCGGGCGTTCCCGACGGTCGGCCGGCTGCGTCAGCACCTGGAGACCTTCGAGTGGTCATGAATCTTGAGGGGCGGGCATGGAGACAGCGGGCGCCTAAGATCGACGTTGGAGTAACGCGACGGGTCGAGCGAGTGACGGGGCGGTCTTTCCATCGCATGGTGATCGCGCGATGAGTTTCCTGACTGTGCATACTACCCCCCGCGATTCGCAAGCGGGGTACTGAAGATTCGCATGAACATGAACAAACTCACGACGGCTGGCTGGAAAGAGCGCGTGGCGCTGCCCGAATGGGGCATCACGCGGATGGCCGCCAAGCTGGACACCGGTGCGAACGTCAGCGCGATCCACGTGGATACGGTCGAGGAGTTGCCCGATGGCCGGGTGCGTTTTGACGTTGCGCTGAACAGGGATGCGAGCCGATCACGGGTGATCGAAGCCGATGTGGTCCGGATCGCACGGATCAAGCCGAGCCACGGCGTTGTGCAGGAGCGGCACATCGTCCGGACGATCGCGGTGATCGGAGATCGTTCTATGGAGGTTGAGTTCAGTCTGGTCTGCCGCAAGCGGATGCTCCGCCGGATCCTGCTCGGGCGGCTGGCGCTGGCCGGAGAGTTCCTGGTCGACCCGTCTCGGGCCTACCTGCTCGGCGAACCGGAGAAACAAATGCGTCAAATCACGACGCAGAAAAAGGACGAGTCATGAAAATCGGAATCCTGTCCAGATCACCAAAGTGCTACAGCTCGAATCGGCTGCGCGAAGCGGCGGAGGCGAAGGGGCACGAGGTCAAGTTTCTTGACACGCTGCGATTTTCCATCGAACTCATGGAGAACGAGCCGGAGTTGTATTACCGAGGGAAAGAGCTGGAGCAGTTCGACGCGGTGATCCCTCGGATCGGGACTTCGGTGACGTACTTCGGGAGCGCCGTGCTTCGTCAGTTTGAGCAAATGGACACGTTCTGTGTTGCGTCTTCGCAAGGCGTGCTGAACTCACGCGACAAGCTGCGAGCGCTCCAGAGCCTGTCGCGACAGGAGATCGGCATCGCGGACACCGCGTTTGTAAGGGATCGGAAGGACATCCTTCCGGCGATCGAGCGGGTCGGCGGGGCGCCGGTTGTGATCAAGCTGCTTGAGGGCACGCAGGGTGTGGGTGTGATCCTTGCCGAGACCCAGAAAGTCGCTGAGGCGATCATCGAAACGCTGCACAGCGCCAAGCAGAATGTGCTCCTGCAGAAGTTTGTCGCCGAGAGCCGGGGCAAAGACATCCGCGCCTTCGTGGTCGGCAACCGCGTTGTTGCGGCGATGCGCCGAACCGCACAGGGACAGGAGTTTCGTTCCAATGTGCACCGCGGAGGCAGCGCAGAGGAAGTCGAGCTGAGTCCGGAGTACCGGAAGACCGCGATCCGCTCGGCGCACCTGCTTGGGCTCCGCGTCGCTGGCGTCGATATGCTCGAGGGCGCCGACGGCCCGAAGGTGATGGAGGTGAACTCGTCACCGGGGCTGGAAGGCATCGAGGGCGCGACGGGTGTGGATGTTGCCGGCTCGATCATCGAGTTGATCGAGGACCAGGTGATGTTCCCCGAGCTGGACATCCGCCAGCGGCTGAGTGTCGCAGTCGGGTACGGCGTTAGCGAGTTGTTCATCCCCGAGGACAGCGATATCGTGGGCAAAACCCTTGCCGAGAGCCAGCTGCGCGATCGCGACATCATGGTGCTGAGCCTGGAGCGCGGCGACGAGGTGATCCCCAACCCGCACGGCGACCAGATGATCGAGTCCGAGGATCGGCTCCTGTGCTTCGGCAGTCAGAAAGAGATGCGGGATCTGATCCCGCCCCGAAAACCGGGCAAGCGGAAGCGCACGAGAAGGCCCATCGCGATGAGCACAGACGCCGATGGCTAAGAAGAAAAAATCCGGGGTTATAAAAACATTTACATTCGGCGGCGAACGGATCAAGCCCGGCGAGCGACGCGACGTGAACGTGCTCGTCTCACAGCGCTCCAGCGGGGCGCCGGTCTATGCGCCAGCGCATGTGTGGCGAGCCGAGGCGCCGGGGCCTACGCTGCTGGTGACCGGGACGGTGCACGGCGACGAGATCAACGGCGCGGGCGTCGTGCGCCGGTTGATCGACACCCCGACACTGTCGCTTGAATCGGGGACGCTGGTTCTCGTTCCCGTGGTCAACGTGCTGGGATTCGAACGCAACAGCCGGTACATGCCCGACCGACGCGATCTGAATCGGGCATTCCCGGGGGCCAGCGAAGGGTCATTGACGGCGAGGTACGCGCACGCGGTGTTCAAAGAGATGGTGCTCCGGTGCGATTGCTGCATCGATCTGCACAGCGCGGCGTCTCAGCGGACGAACTATCCGAACATCCGTGTTGATCTGCAGAATGAAGAGGCGGCAAAACTTGCCGAGGCATTCGGGTGTGAACTGATAATCAATGGGAAGGGGCCTGAGGGCTCGTTCCGGCAGGCGGCGTGCGCGGCGGGTGTTCCGACGATCATCCTGGAGGCGGGTGAAGTATCCAAAATCGAGCCATCGGTTGAAGAAACAGGCGCCCGGGGAGTACGCAATGCGCTGATTCATCTGGGCATGGCGTCGGGGGAGCCAGAGGCGCCGCCTTATCAAGTGATAATCAACAAATCCAAATGGGTGCGCGCTGCCAATGGGGGCGTGCTCCGGTTCCACGCTGGGCCTGGCGATGTGGTGGATCAGGGACAGCCCCTTGCGACGAACACGGACCTGCTCGGACGCCCATTGAGTGTGATCGAGAGCCCCGAGGCTGGTGTGCTGCTCGGGATCACGACGCAGCCGGCGGTGGCCCCGGGCAGCCCGGTTGCGCACCTCGCGATCCCAGACGATGGGGTTGATTCGATCCGGAAGGCACTCAAGAAAGCGGAGACGCCGGACGGGGACGCCCACCACGAGATGGTGAAGGATCATTTGTCGACAAGCGTGGTTGTCGAGTCAATCGACGAGCGGGACTGACCAGGTATCCACGCATCTTGATTAGTCGCATGCTGAGTGAAAAGGGCTTGGTCACGTCGAGGCTTGAATCATCGCTAGGATTTCTGTTCGAATCGCCTCATCCGTTTGATGAAGACGGCCCATAATGGGGCCGTTTTTCATTGGGTCTCTGCCACCGCCGCTCACCGCACTCGGTATTGCGTGAGTTTGTAATACAGCTTGCGCTCGCTGATGCCGAGCATTCTGGCGGCAGCTTTGCGGTTGTCTTCGCTCCGGTGCAGCGCCTCCATGATTAGATCACGCTCCATCAATTCGATATTGAGGCTTGTGCGCATCGCGATAGCCGGATCGGGTTTTTCGAAGACCCCTTCTTCGTCATCGGTGATCGGTGGAAGGAGCTGCGCGACAGGGGTCTGCACCAGGACATGTCGTGACCAGGCTCGATCGAGCGCGGATTCAAGATCCGCCAACCCGACCGGCTTTGACAGGAAATCCACCGCGTCCATCCGGATCGCCTGTTTGGCGAGGTCGAAGGTGCCGTACCCGGTGGCGATCACGACAGAGACCGCCGGGAATCGCTCTCGGAACTCCTCGAACAGGTCCATGCCGTGCTCGCCGGAGAGGTTGAGATCGAGCAGCGCGATTGCAAACGGGCCTGCCGCAAGCGCAGCTCGCGCTTCGTCGCCGGTTCCGACGCAGACCGGCTCGTACTCCATCTGTTCGAGCGCGCGGGAGTACATCAGCCGTTGCGCGGATTCATCTTCGACGACCAGCACGCTTCGGGTTGGTTTGCTCATTGCTCGCCCTCCCCGATCGGGATAGCGAGGAGGAAGAGGCTGCCCTGGTCGGGGCCATCGCTGAACGGTCGGAGCTCGGCGCCGATATCGAGGCTGAGGGAGTTAGCGATGGAGAGTCCCAGCCCGGCGCCGCCCTCCTTGGCGCGGTTGGTTGTGAACGGCACGAATAACCCTTCCTGCATCTGTGGTGTGAAGCCGCGGCCGTTGTCGCGGACGCGGAGCCAGACCTCGTTTTCGGAGCGTGTCGCATCGACTTCGATGCGTCCGTCATCGGGGATCGCGTCAGCCGCGTTGATCAGCAGCGTGAGCATGATCTGTCGGACTTCCTGCGGCGGAGCACAGATCCGGATCGGTCGCTCGGCGCTGAGCGTGTGGAAGCACGAGGCCTTGTCCGGACGCGCCGCCTTAGCGACATCGACCGTCTCGACGAGCAGTCGCGAAGCATCGAACATCTGTGGTTCGCTGGAGCCGCGCACCATCGCCATCAACCGCTCGATGATCCCTCGGCACCGGAGGACCTCCCTCCGGATCACGGTAAGCGATTCGTGCAGTTCGTTGCGCTCCTGTTCATCGATCGGGCCTTGACCGGTGGTGCGGAGCGAGAGCTCGCTGAGCCCGAGCATCGCGTTCATCGGGTTATTGATCTCGTGCGCCACATCCGCGGCGAGCAGACCGATCCCCGCCATGCGCTCGCGTCGGAGCAGCTCGCGGTTGTTCTCTTCAATCTTGATCATCATGCGTTCGTTCAGCTCTTCGAGCTGCGTCATGACACCGGCAACATCCTTTGGCTGGCGCTGGGATGGTGTTTCGGATCGTGTGAGCAGGTTCCGGTGCAGCTCGCGGAGCCGGTGATTCACGCCGCGCGTGGACCAGACCGAGAGCAGCACGCAGCACAAGGCGGAGATCAGGCTGACGATCAGCACCAGAGCCAGCGTGCGCCGCTGGGTGCTCTGCGCCGATCGCGGCGCCTCCAGGACGCCGGATTCGGCATCGCTATAGAGATCACGGATGTCGATTCGGATGCGCTGCACCAGCTCGATTCGATCGTCCGCGGATCGCTCCGACCATTCCTGACTGATGAGTTCGCTCAGTTGGGCCAGAGCGTCGGACGCGTGCAGCGCCTCTTCCGCCTGATGCTCCTCGCTCGCGCTCGAATCGTACTGCTCGGCGAGGAAGCTGAGCAGCACCGCCTCAGCGCTGCGGAGTCGTTCCATCGCCAGATCGTCAAGGCTCGGCTCGCTTTGCTCGAGAGCCAGCAGCGCGACACTCAGGTCGTTGTCCACCGGCTGGAGCTGGCGCGACTCAGAAAACTCTTCGATGACATGCTCGATCTCCTCGTCCATCCGCAGCAGGCCCTGCCACGTCACAACAGTGACGCTCAGAGGCAGCAGCACAATCAGAATCATCGAGATCAGCAGTTTCGTCTGGATGCTCATTCGGGCTCCCGCGCACGATCGCACGCGGCACAGTGAGGATGCAATATTTGCAGCCATCTCGGGTTTGTCGGGGATGCGTTCAAGTTTTCGCTTCGCCGCTGCAAACATTGCAGGATTCACAATGGAACACAAACGGCCTCTGGTTCGATTATACCAGTATGAACTCGTTCGCTGTCAATTATGACATCCCGATACAGAAAAACCGAAACGGCCGGCGCCGATGGGGTGCTCTGGTGACAGTGTGCCTCGCGGTGACAGTGATCGTCATGGACGGTTCGATTGTTAACGTCGCGCTGCCGACACTGGTCGAGGCGCTCGGCGGGACCTCCAACAGCCAGCTTCAGTGGATCGTTGACGCCTACCTGCTCTCATTCGCGGTCTTCCTGCTGACCGCCGGCAGTTCTGCCGACCGGTTCGGAAGGCGAAAGCTGCTGACGATCGGGCTGATCGTCTTCGCGGCCAGCTCCGTCGGTGCGGCGTTTTCTGAATCGGCGAGTTGGCTGATCGCCTGGCGCGCCGCGATGGGTGTCGGAGCAGCGATGATCTTCCCGGCGACACTCGCGATCCTGACCGACGCCTTCCCGGAGCCGGCGTTAAGGCGTGTGGCGATCGGTGTGTGGGCCGGGTGTTCGGGGCTGGGTGTCGCGATCGGCCCGGTCGCGGGTGGTTGGCTGCTGACGCAATACCACTGGGGTTGGATCTTCTTCATCAATGTCCCGCTGATCGTGATCGTGATTGTCGGCGCTCTGTTGTGCGTGCACGAGTCGCGCGATCCGGAGCGGACCGCGTTCGATCCTGTCGGCAATGCGCTCGGCATCCTTGGGTTGCTGGCGCTGGTCTGGGCGCTGATCGAGGGGCCGGTGTGGGGGTGGTTGTCTGGGGAGATCCTAGTTGCTCTCGCTTTCGCATTAGTGTTGATCGGCGGGTTCATCCGCTGGGAGTCACGGTGCGTCAGCCCGATGCTCGACCTGCGGCTGTTCCGGAGCAGATCATTCACCGGCGGCTGCCTCGCGATCACGACGGCGTTCTTCGGTCTCTTTGGCTTTGTGTTTATGGTGACGCAGTATTTTCAGTTCCTCCAGGGCTACGACGCGTTGGGCGCCGGAGTGCGCACGCTCCCGTTTGCCGGGTTCATCGTCCTCGGCTCAATGATCGCGGCGAGGTTCGGCGAACGGCTCGGTGTCCGGGCTCTGGCTTCAGCAGGGTTGGCGTTGATGGGGATCGGATTCCTGTGGGTGACGCGCGACACGGTGCAGACGCCTTACCTGATTCTCGTGGACCAGATGGGATTGCTCGGCGTCGGTCTCGGTCTGGTCAGCGCTTCGGCGACCGATTCGATCATGGCGTCGCTGCCGGCGGGGAAGGCGGGAGTCGGGTCATCAATCAATGACACCGCGCGCGAGATCGGCGGCATGTTCGGTGTCGCGATCATGGGGAGCCTGTTCAACGTTATGTACCGAGGGGATGTCACCGAGGCGTTTGCCATTGCGCCGCTCCCGGAGATCGCCAGAGAAGGGATCCGGGATTCCGTTGGCGTTGCGATCGGTGTGATCGAGCGTGTGGAAGCGGCTGCCGGTCCGGTCGCGGCCCAGGCTGTGCGGCTCCCGGTGCAGGAAGCGTTTCTGCATGGTTTTCATGCGAGCTCACTGATGGCAGGGTTTGTGGTCCTGCTCGGTAGTGTTGCGGTTTACCTCTGCCTCCCCAGAGGCGCTGCAAAGTTTGCGGGTGCGAATCAGATCGAGGGACAACGTGTTCCTGAGCCGGTCTCGGACGCGGTGTGTGGTCTGACCGAGATCACAGGGAGTTGAGCAAGCGAATGAATCTGCACATCCGATCTGTTAACACGTTGCTGCCGCCGATTAGGCACGAAGCCAATGAGGTCGAATACGCATTCATGCATTGGCTGTCGGGCCAGGACAAGGCGACACAGCTCAAGGCGCGCCGCATCCTGCGCAGCGCCGATGTTGATGGTCGCCATTCGTTTCTGACAATGGACGAGATATTTTCTGACTGCGGATTATCCGAATCGACCCGCCGCTATCGCGAGGCCGCGATCGAGCTGGGAACGCAAGCGCTGCACGAGGGGCTGGAGCTCGCCAGGGTCCGCGCCGACGAGGTCGATTTCCTGATCACCACTTCGTGCACCGGGTACATGATCCCGTCGGTCGACGCCTACATCGCGGACAGGCTCGGGATGCGCAGCGATCTGGTTCGGCTCCCGGTGACCGAGATGGGGTGCGCCGCCGGCGCATCGGCGTTGATTTACGCATCGCAGATGCTCGCGTCCAAACCCGGCGGGATCGCGGCGATTGTCAACATCGAGTTTCCGACCAACACGCTGCAGTTCACCGACTACTCGATGGACAGCATCGTCGGGACCGCGCTCTTTTCCGACGGGATCGCGTGCACCATCCTCAAAGAGGGCGATCAAGCCGGTCGTGTCTCCATTGAAGATATTCAGATGCATCAGGTCCCGCGGACAACGGAGATCCTCGGGTACCAGCTGACCGACACCGGGCTGCGCATGAACCTGGATGAGGCGCTGCCCGATGTGATCGCCGAGCACTTCGAGGCGGCGACGGAATCAATGCTCTCGCGCAACGGCTTGACGCTCCACGATATCGAGCACTTCGTTATCCACCCGGGTGGTGTGAAGATCCTCGATCGGATCCAGTCGCTGCTCGATCGGTTCGGCGGCGATGTCGGTCGGTCGCGCGACATCATGCGGCGCTACGGGAACATGTCCAGCGCCACCGTTCTCTTCATCCTCGAATCACTAATCAAAAGCGATCCCAAGCCGGGGCCGGCGCTGCTGATGAGCTTCGGGCCGGGCTTCGTCGCGCATCAGGCGCTGCTCTCGATCAACGAACAGGAATCCCAGTCATGACAACAAAGCTCCACAACGATCAAGCGAAGCTCGATCTGATCGAGAATGTCGGGTTCGATCGGTACTTCAAGCCGGGGAAGTGGGCCGAGTACAACCGGCAGTTCTTCGACGGATTAGCCGAGAAATACGACGCGACCAACGAGCTGCACTCGCTGGGCACCAAATCCCGATTCGACCGCAGGGCGGTGGCTCGGCTTCCGATCAATGTGAATGCGCACGTGCTCGATCTGTGCACCGGCAGCGGTGATATCGCGATCGAGATCGCTCGGCATTATCCCGAATCTCGAATCACCGCGGTGGACGCATCGGGCAACATGCTGGAGGTCGCTCGCAGGAAGGCGGATGGCCTGCTCGATCGGATCACGTTCGAGCAGGGTGATGCGCTGGCGCTGGATTACCCGGACGACCATTTTGATGGCGCCGTGATCAGTTTCGGTCTCCGCAACCTCGCGAGCCTGGAAGCCGGGCTCACGGAACTCCAGCGCGTGGTCAAGCCAGGAGGCTTCGTCTGCAACATCGATCAGGGCAAGCCGAAGAACTCGCTCTTCAATGTGATCTACAACGTGCAGTTCAAGCACATCGCGCCGGTGCTCGGCAAGGTGATCTTCCATCGCGGCGAGTTCAACTCGTTCCGGTACCTGCCGGAATCGAACCGCTACTTCCCCGATCAGGTAGCGCTCATCGAGATTTTCCGAGAACTCGGATACCTGGATGTCCTGGAGTATGACTACTGGTTCGGCGCCGTGGCGCAGCAGGTCGCGGTGGTTCCGGATCACGAAGGCGGCTCAAAATGAGGCACGAGGTTCTGGTCATCGGTGGTGGCCCGGTCGGGCTGACCCTCGCGCTGCTCCTGGCGCGGCAGGGTGTCCGGGTCGCCGTCATCGAAAAGGATCGCGTCCCGGCGCACGCGCCGAGCGCGGTGTCACTCGACGACGAGTGCCTCCGGATCTGGCAGGCCTGCGGTTTGGAGCGGGACATCGAAAAGGACTGGGACGGCGGTCAGCACGGCGGCGTGATGTGTGAGTATCTGGACGCCAAAGGAAAGCCGTTCCTCCGGCTGACCCAGCAGGACAGCGACCTGGGGTACCCGCACGCCGTGGCCGTTCATCTCGCCGGGATTACAGAGAAACTCCGCGAGCAGGCCGAGCACAACCAATCGATCGATTTCCTCGCGGGCAATCAGGTGATCGGTGTTGATCAGGATGAGCACGGTGTCCGCGTTCTGTGCCGCAGCGATAATGATTCGGTTCACACGGTCTGCGGTTCCTGGGCTGTCGCGTGCGATGGGAGTAATAGCGTCACGCGGGGATTGCTCGGGATCGCGATGCCAGGAATCACGCTGCCGAACAAATGGCTGATCGCTGAACTTGAAGATAATCGGAGGCGCGAAAGCGTTCAGATCCATTGTGACCCGTCGCGGCCTTCGGTTACGGTGCCGATGCCCCACGGCGTGCGCCGGATCGAGCGCATGCTTGCTTACGACGATGACGGCGCCTGGCTCGGAGATGAAACTATGGTTCGTCGTCGGTTGAAAAGTGCTTGGGCTGGGGCAAGCGAAGCACCGATCCTCTCGAAAACCATCCTCCGGTTCAACGCGAGGATTGCGGAACGGTGGCGCTGCGGACGGGTCTTCCTCGCGGGAGATGCGGCGCATCAGACACCCCCGTTTGCAGGGCAGGGATTGGCGACCGGTCTGCGCGATGCGTCGAATCTGGCGTTCAAGATCGCCGGAGTGCGCCACGGCTGGCTCTCGGAAGAGGTATTCGATACTTATGAGATCGAGCGGCGTCCGCATCAGGAACGGATGATCCGGCTGGCGCTGCGGCTCGGCGGCGTGATGTCGCCGAGATCGCGCGTTCAAGCATTCTTCACGCAGTCGATGATCCGGGCGATGATGATGCTCGGGCCGATCCGCCGCCATGTACAGCTCCGGGGTCCTGGCATCCGCCCGATTCTCCACGATGGTTTCCTTGAACATGGCGGCTTGGCCGGTCAGTACCTCCCGCAACCCTGGGTCACCGTCGGAGGAAACCGGCGGGTCCGGTTTGATCAACTACTCGGATCCCGGATGACATGGATCGCGCTCGGGACAGCAGGATCGCCGGGGGATCTGCATGGCTCAAGGTGCTCATCGGATGACACCGCGCTCGTCGAGAATCTGGACTTCACCGATCCTGACAGGCAGCTCCAACGCCGGTTCGGCGAGGGCAGCCTGCTGCTCGTCCGACCTGATCGATTTATTCACACGCATCGCACAACAGCCGCAACGAGTGTGCCGCTGACAAGGAATACGAAATGGATTACCAAGCAGCACCCGCTGTCCGGGCCATCGCCGTTCGGCGCTGTTTCGGCCTGATCGTCGCGCTCTCGATGCTCACCGGCTGCGTCGCCAACAGCTCGAACCCGGTGGTCTCGATCGCGTCCGCATCGATGAGCGACTCCAGCGCGGATGTCACGCTCCACATAGTCAACCCAGGAGGCCGAGACCTGACCGTGACCTCCATCAGTTACGAACTCAATCACGGCGAGATGGGGTTCCCGCTCGCATCGGAGACGTGGACTGGCCAGTTGGGACTCCCTGCACAGGGTGAAGCGGATCTCCCGCTGTCGATCCCGTTTGATGATGAACCGATCGAGGATGACTCCACGCTGCTGCAAATCAACGGCGAGATGAGCATGGAGGACCACACAGGATTCCTCGGGTTGTCGTTCATGAATCTGACCGCGACACCGTTCCAGGCGAATATTGAGGCGAGGAGGATTGATCCATGAAGCGATCAACCATGATCCATGTCATCAGCGGTTTCATCGTCGTCTCGGCATCAGGCGCATGGCTTGCAACAGGACGCGAGGGCTACACCAGATGGCCCAACGCGAAACTGGCGCAATCTGATGCGCCGGCGGCGGAAATCGAGGACGACCTCTTCGCGGATATCGGCTTCGAGACAAACGATGAGAGCACGGCGGATGTGAACTTCCAAAGCCGGTTCGCGCTCGGATTGGCGCCGGGAGGAATA
>JAJDDA010000043.1 GCA_029260535.1 Phycisphaerales bacterium
GACATCTTCGAGCCGTCGAGATTGAAGATCAGCGACAGGTGCGCGAAGGTCGGCACGCGGTAGCCGAGTGCTTTTTGTAGCGCGACATGCCGGGGCGTGTTGGCCAGGTGCTCCTCACCGCGGATGACGTGCGTGACGCCCATCGCCTCGTCATCAACAACCACCGCCATGTGGTAGGTCGGCCAGCCGTCCGCTTTGCGGATGATCAGGTCGTCCAGCTCCGTCGGCTGGATCGTCACGTGCCCGCGGATCTCGTCGTCGAACTCGATCGCCCCGTCGGACATTTTGAACCGGACAACGTGCCGCTCGCCTGCTTCGGCGCGCGCCCGGCGCTCGGCCTCCGGGATGTCCAGCGCCGCGCGGTTGTACCGGTACTGTTTCTTCGCTTTGAGCGAGACCTGACGCATCACGTTGAGCTCTTCCGGGGTCTCGAAGGCGTGGTACGCGTTGCCCTCATCGATCAGCTTGTTGATCGCCGCGTTGTAGTCGCCGCGCTCGAACCGGGCGGACTGCTCGAACGGTCCGACCTCCCGAGAATCACCGCCGCAATCGAGGCCCGAGCGGCGCTTGAGCGATGGCCCCTCGTCCCAGTTGATCCCGAGCCAGGCGAGGTCGTCGAGGATCCGCCGCGTCGAAGCATCGCTCGACCTTGCCCGGTCGGTGTCCTCGATGCGGATGATGAACGAACCGGCCTCCCCGGCCTGCCTCGCGAGCGCCCAGCAGAAGAGCGCCGTCCGGGCGCCCCCCACGTGCAGGCGCCCTGTGGGGCTGGGGGCGAATCGGGTGATGATCGTTTTCTTCGAAGTCTCGCTCATGGGCAAAGCCTAGCACCGTGAACCAACCCCCGCACTAGGCGGCGTGGACGCGATACACTCCTCTGCGTTCTTACTCCTTGTCACCAGTTTTCGGAGCCCAGATTCATGCCGCTGATCGTCACCGGGACCATCGGGATCGACACCATCGAGACCCCCTTCGGCAAGGCCGATCAGGTGCTCGGCGGGTCGTGCACCTACTTCGCCGCCGCCGCCAGTTTCTTCGCCCCGGTCCGCATGGTCGCCGCCGTGGGTGGTGACTTCGACGATCACACCAGATCAACCCTCGCGCGGTTCCCTAACGTCTGCGTCGTGGGTCTCGAAACCAGGTCTGACAGCAAAACGTTCGCCTGGGGCGGCAAGTACCTCAACAACTGGAACACCAGAGAAACGATTTTCACCGAGCTGGGCGTGCTCGCCGAGGCGCCGCCGCTGACCCCCGAGGAGTACCGCGACTCGAAGTACGTCTTCCTCGCCAACTCGCACCCCTCGGTGCAGCTCGACCTGCTCAAGGGATTCCCCGACCGAGCCATCGCCGTCGCCGACACGATGGACCTCTGGATCGACACCGCAAAGACCGAACTGCTCGCGCTGCTCGCGGAAGTCGACGGTGTTGTCCTCAACGATCAGGAAGCCGCGCAACTGACCGGGCATCAGAACCCGCTCACCGCGGGCAAGGCGATCCTCGAACTCGGGCCGACCTTCGCGGTGATCAAAAAGGGCGAGCACGGCTGCCTGCTGGTCCACCGAGACGGCATGGCCGCGCTCCCGGCGTATCCCACCGAGACCGTCAACGATCCCACAGGCGCCGGCGACAGCTTCGGCGGCGGCATGATGGGGCACATCGCACGGACCCACAGCGCCGAGCACTTTGGGTCGGAACCGGTCACGTTCAACATGATCCGCCAGGGCCTCGCCTTCGGCACGATCATCGCGAGTTTCACCGTCGAGGCCTTCAGCCTCGAACGCCTCGCGGCGCTGACCGAGAGCGAATTGATGGGGCGTCTCGAAGAGTTCAAGACGATGGTCGCGCTGGACTGATTACGCCGTCGATCCACCGAGCAGATCAAGCGTCCGCTGCTGCGGCGAGGTCGGATCGACACCGAGCGATTTCCCGACACTCTCGAGAAGTTCGCGCCTGATGTCCGCGAGAAAGTCGTCGGTGATCGGTGCGCCCAACTGGTCCTGAAGCAATCGGATCGCGTCGAGGGCTGCGATGAAGTCGCCTGATTGTTGACCGGATGAGGCGAATGGCGAGAGCGGGGAAGAGCCGCCTAAGGGGACATCATCGATCGGGCCGTCAACGCCGGTTTGGGCGCTACCGATGATCGTGAAGGCTCGCGTCGGAACCCCTACTCCGATATCGGGTCTCGAATGCATATTTGTATTCAGAACCATATCGTTGATCACGACACGACCACCGAGAAACGAAGCGCTGACGTGCGATCCATTACCGATAAACGCTTCGCCGTTGATGTCCCCTTCGACGTCCTGGCCGTAATCTGTGACCGGATTCGTAAGATTGTAAGTCTGGTCAATCACAACCAGGGCAGTGCTTGTATCGGTGGTGGTCAATCGATGAATCCCATCCGCATGGACGATCGACCCAGCGTCAATGATTGAAAGCGATACGAATTGGTCACTGCCATCTGCAACTGAATCAATGCGAATACCTGTTCCCGAAACCGTCGCCTCAGTGCCTGTCACGTCACTAAACGTATTGATCGCTGCGGCAACGTCGGTGATCGTGGTTCCGGATGCAAACGAGAGCGTGCGAGCACCCGCCGCTCCTCCGACCTCAAAGATGAATGATGACCCAGTCCCCAAATCGATCGCAGCACCACCGAGCGAGAGAAACAACCCGCCTCGTTGCGCCGACTGCGTGAGGAGCAGGTCTACATCAAGACGCTCACGGAAACCGAGATCCGCCTGGATGGCCAGTTCTGACACTCCGCCGTGTTGATTCGAGATCGCATACTGGCCTCCCCCGTTGAGCGCCCGATCGCCCTCCGAGGATCGCAGACCCGCCACCTCCGAAATCACCCCAGCCGCTTCATCGATCTGCCTTTGCGCCTCCGCTCGGACATCCGCACCCGCGTTGTCCCGAGCCGCCTCGGCAACGATCGATTCCAGATCGGCGAGCAGGGCACGCAGGTTGGCATTGCCAGCCGCCCCGGCCGCGTTGCTCGCCGATGCACTGATCTGCACGCTGTCGGCGGCGCCCTTGCCGCCGCGAATCGTCAGCGCCTTGCCGATGCGGTTGAGCGTCGTTCCGAGGGTCTGGGTGTCCCGGCTAATGAGCGGTCCATTGCCGGCGCCGGTGGGGTTGATCGTGGTCATACCCTGACCATCGGCACAGGCTCTTGCGATTGGTCAGATTCCAACGGCGCACGAAAAACGCCACCCAACCGGGTGGCGTTCATAAACTCTCGAAATCTCGGATTCAGATGGCGCCGGAGCTGCGGAACGTCTTGGCCAGACGCATCTTCAGCCTGGCGCGGTCGCGGTCGCGGGTGATCTTCCGCATCTCGTCGCCCTCGGTGGCGTTCCTCGCGTTCGCCTCGGCAAGCTCCGCGGTGGCTTCCTCTTCCGAGAGGCTCTCGACCGGGATCGCATTTTTGGCGAGCAGCGTCAGCGAGGAGCCGACCATCTGCGCGAAGCCGTCCTCGAGCATGTACGAGCGATCGCCGCCGACGGCGCTGGTGATCTTGAGTTCACCCAGGCCCAGCTTGGCGAGGATCGGCGCCCGGCCTGGCAGGATGCCCATCAACCCGTCGTGCAGCGGGAGGTTGACGTAGGTCACTTCCTCATCGAGCAGACGCTCCTGAGGCGTGATGACGGTGCAGTTGAAGGATTTTTTGGCCATGGGGTCGTCGCTCCTGATCGGTCCGGTTCACCCCGGGAGGAACCCGGAGCGGGTGGACAGTGTAGCCATCCAAACCGCAAATGTGAGCCTCAGCCCACCACCTCGATCGCCTCGATGATCCTTTCCGCTGTCCGCACCGCGGCGAACCCGGCGTCGGCGTCCACCTCGGGCTTCTCGCCGGTCCGGATTGCCCGGACGAAACTCTCCAGTTGCATCTTCAGCGGCTCGGCGTCGTCGATCTTGAGTTGCTCGACGGCGACCAGATCCATGTAGTTCAGCGCGGTCAGGTCGGCGCCCTCGCTGAGCCGATCGCGGACCTCATCGAGCGTCTGGGCGTTCGCCCTCTTGCGGATCAGCACGCCGGCTTTCTTCGCGTAGTCGATGCTGACGTACGCGTCGGGGGCGATCAGCCTTGCCTTGCGCTCGGTTTTCATCGCCAGACGCGACGCGGTAATCGTCGCGACGCACCGCCCCTCTGGGCGATCGAAGACCAGCCTCGCGTTGCAGATGTCCGCGTGCTCGGTCAGCACCGCGACACCCGACGCCTGCACCTCGGTCGGTTCGACGCCGCCCATCAGCATCAACACCAGGTCGAGGTCGTGGATCATCATGTCGAAGACGACGCTGACATCGAGGCTCCGGAACGTCATGGGGCTGACGCGATGGATCTCCATGAATCGCGGCGCGACGCTCTGCGCGACGCCATCGGCGTCGTCCCGCGCCTGCTCGGCGCGGAGGGCGCGAACGACCGGGTTGAACCGCTCGATGTGCCCGACCTGCAAACAAGCGCCGTTCTCTTTCGCGAGCCGCGCCAATTCCTTTGACTCTTCCGCGTTCGGCGCGAGCGGCTTCTCGATCAGGCACGAGATGCCCGCTTCGAGGAAGGGTCGCGCCACCTTGAGGTGCGCCGTTGTCGGGACCGCGATGCTCACAAGATCCACACCCGCGGCGAGCAATTCCTGCTCGGTCGCGTAGCCCTTGCAGCCGCGCTGCTTCGCGATGTCGTTGCGTTGCTCGTCGTTGGCGTCGACAACGCCGACGAGCTCGCATCCTGGGATCTCGGAGTAGACCCGCGCGTGGTGCCGCCCCATCCGGCCGACGCCGATGACGCCGCAACGGAGGGTTTTGGGGGTGACCTCGACGGGGGATCCCGGCGCAAGGCCGGCGGTAGTTTTTGTGGTGTTGGGCATGTGGCAGAGTGTCTGCCTGCTGGCGCCCGAAATCAATGGTTCGCAGCGATCGGGACAAGTCCGATCGTGATTCCCGGACGCTAAATCAGGGTATTGGACCGCCAAACGGCGCATCGGCTTCTCGTTCGCGCTGCGCCTGCTCGAACTCCTCGCTCGCCCGCTGCTTGAGCCGATCGATCCGTTCCTGCTTTCGCACGGAATTGCGGACCGCCCAGCCCGCTTCGCTGCTCAGCGACAACAGCGACCAGATCAGGTAGATGTACCCCCATCCCAAAATCACCAGACTCAACGGCTGCGGCAGCATCAGCATCGTCACATCGCCGATCAGAATCGCGACCGCCGCAAACCGAAGCCGGCGTGCGCGATCCTCGTCGTTGAACCTCGACGCGATGTTGGCGATCTGTAGCGCGACCACCGACACCAGGACAAAGCTGATCACTCCGGGAGTGACGAGCCAGAACATGCGCAGCGCCCCGTTGGTCAACCCGACGTAAATCGGATATAGCATGCTGATCGCGAACCCCGACTGCGAGAGGATCGCGAGCGCCGAGACCCAGACTTCCCGGCGTGAACGACCGATGCCGAGCGCCGGTTCCCGCTCAGGAGGCGGCACACAAACGAACACGACACAAGCGAGCCACACGAACGGCATCGGCTCGTACAGCGCGAACACGGTCTTCAGTGATGGCGTGCTGTTAAATCCGTTCAGCACCCCGAAGATCGGGTACGCGAACGCGGCGACAATCAGCACCGCCATCAAGCCCAATGCAATCGACAGAAGCCGCAGGTACCAGTGCGGCAGCCGCTTGAACGCATCGATCTCGGCGCGCGGCGCGATGCTCAGGATCTTGTCGCCGCACTCCGGGCAGTTGCCCCCGACGTACAAACCCACCAGGTCATAGCCGCAGGCGATGCATTTCCGACCAGGCTCGACCGCCTTGGCGTCCAGCCTCGTTGATTCGGTTGTTGTGTGACCAGGTTCAGGCGCCGGCGAATTCCCGGTCGGTTTCGTAACACCGATCGATTCGATCGGGCCATCCATGCCGTAGGGGTCGGGTTGCTGCGTGCTCATCTGGACAACCTGTTCGTGCGCATCGTGCGTCCGGTTCGCCGCAACAACCACATCAATAAACGCTCAATCTCTCGGTGACATGATGCCCCTGGCGCGAGGCGGTTCGTACGCCCTGACGTGGTTCGCAAAGTCGAGCATCCGCTGCGACCAGGGCCCCCACCGCTGCTCGGTGAGCGTATCGATCGCGGAGCCGAGCATCCGCCCTTCACGGAAGAGCGTCCGGTGCATGTTTCTGACCTGCGCGATATCCGCGCGTCCGACACCCTCGGTCCTGCGGAGCCCGACCACGTTGATCCCGGCGCACACGTTGACACCGCTGACGATGGTGAAAGGCAGCGCGTGCATCGTCGCGATCGCGACCCCCTGGAACATCACCCCTTCGCCGATATCGCAGAACTGGTGCACTCCGGAGTTGCCGCCGAAGAAGCACCGATCCCCGACACGGACATGCCCCGCGAGGAGCACCCCGTTGACGAGCGTGACGTTGTTCCCAACGATCGTGTTGTGCCCCGCGTGGCTGTACGCCATGAAGTAGCAGTCCGAACCGACGGTGGTCGACTGCCCATCACCGACAGAGCGATGGATCGTGACACCCTCGCGAAACACACAGCGATCACCGATGACCAGCGATCCGGGGACCGCCGGGTCGTACTTGAAATCCTGAGGTTCGCCGCCGAGCACCGCGTATGGATGGACATCGCACGACTCACCGAGCGTCGTGTTGTGCATCACCATCGACCGCATCCGCAATCGGCAGCCGTCGCCGATCGTGCAATCAGGACCGACGTAGGCATCCGCCTCGATCACGACCCCCTCGCCAATCGTGGCGCTGGGATCGATCGTTGCAGACGCATGGATCGACGATGAATTTGCAGTCGCGTTGGGCATCACGGCAAGTGTACGCCGATCACCCTTGACAGGCAGAATCAGGCCGCTTTGGAGCGGACCGGAACCGGCGCCTGTCCCCGATCGAGCGAGTCGCGGATTTCGGCGAACCGGCGCCCACCGATGACCATCGCGGTCAGATCGTCGAGCTGGTGCAGCGAGCCGCACTGCGTATCGATCTCCACGGCAAGGTCATCGAGGGCCTGCTCGATCCCGATCGATCCTGATTTCTCACCGAATTGCGTGAACCGTTCGAGGTACCGCGCAGATGGGAGCCGTCGCTCGTGGTCGTCCGCGTTCGCTTCCGGGAATGTCGTCTCGAACCCATCGGAGTAGATGATGAGCATCTCATCGTCGCCGAGGGTGACCTCGATTTCTTCGTACTCCGCATCCGGGAAGACGCCGAGCATGGGGCCTCCCCCATCGACGGTTTCCATCGCGCCTCGCGCGCTGACGCACAGCGGTGGCGGATGCCCGGCGACCGCGATCTTCGCGATGTTCGTCGAACGATCGATGATCCCGTAGACCCCCGTCGCGAACCGGTGTGTCGAGGCGGCCTGCCTGACGATCGCGTTGTTCAATCTCGCCATCGCCTCCCCTGGAGGGACGATCCTCGTCTTGCCGTGATCATCAACGTCGGTCTTGGGCAGCGCCCGGCTGAGCACCATCGTCATCAGCGCCGCAGGGACGCCGTGCCCGGTCGCGTCGGCGACGAAGAATCCGGTCCGGTTCTCGTCGAGCCGGACGACATCGTAGATGTCGCCGCTGACATACCCGCAGGGCCTGTAGAGCACGCAGAAGTCGAGCCCATCGATCACCGGGAGTGAACTGGGGAGGAAGTCCTGCTGGATCAGCGCCGCCAATTGCAACTCGCTGTGCATCCGATCGATGTGGTCGGTGAGCCCGGTCTGGGCGCGCCGCAGCGCGTGCAACTCCGAGCGGATCGATTCGATCACCGGCTGCCGCGCCACTCCTGCGTAGAGCATCGAGGCGATCGCCTCGGGGTGCGCCTCGTGGGTCTCGACAATCACACCATCAGATTTGTACGCCTCGTATTTGGGATGCGCCGGCGCGAGGATCACCAACGGCAACTGCCTCGCGCTGAGGCGGTCAACCAGCTTGGCCAGATCGGAAGTTGATCCATCCCCGGCGATCACCAGCAGGATCGCGGAGCCGGTGACGCTCCCGGGTTTGTCGATCGCGCCGCCGAAGGTCAGCGTCTGCAACGACGGGGTGTCGCCGTGTGTGGTCCACGCCTCGGCGATGGGCAGCCACCAGCGCGATGTCGCTTGTTCGAGTCGATCCTCGGCGATCAGCGTGACGGTGGTGTTAATCATGGGATCCCCAGACCCTGATGTGACCGTCGCTGCTCATACTCCCGATCCTCTGGCGACAGGCCAGGGAATCGCGCAGCGCCGCCATCAGGGCGTATCTCTCGAGAATCGGCTTACTTGGCTCGGCGCTTGAGATCGTCCATATCAAAGAGAACCTGGTCCCCTTGCGAGACGCCCAGTTCCTCTAACCGTCCCCCGGCGAACTCCAGAACGAACCGGACCGGGAACCGGCTCGGGTACCGCTTGAGCCTCGTCTCGTAATCCCAGTCCCTCTCGCCTTCCGCCTGCGGTTTTTCCGGCGTCATCGCGTACATCGTCACGATGCGTCCGGTATCGCTGACATACGCGATATCGATCGCGATCGGACAGTGCCGCATAATAAAGCTGCGCTCGGCACGGTTCGTGAACGCGAAGATCATCCCGCCATCGGCGTCGATGTGCTCCCGATTCCCAAGCCCGGGGATGCGTTTGCTGTCATCGAGCGCTGGCTCAAGATAGAACGTCGCGCCGGCCATCTGCACGGTGATCAACCCCTCGCGCGCCTTCGGCACATCCTCGCACGAGGCAAACCCCAGCAAGGTGAGCGCCGCGCACGCGACAACCAGCGAACGCTGGAACAGGTTCAATTTCTCGTCAGCCACGCCTCGTCTCCTTCGGCAAACCTGATCGGCGCCTTCGAGAGCCTATCAAGATCGAACCCCGCAGCGAACTCTGCCGCAGTCATCGGCGCCCGATCGGCAAACCCGCACCACGACGCGATCAACCCGATGACCCGCTCCGGGGTCACCCCTTCGGCGCGGTACCGGTCGAGCCTCGTGTCGCCGTGCCGCTTGGCCAGGCGCCGACCATCAGGCCCCAACACCAACGGCAGGTGCCAGTACCGGGGCGCCGGCGCCAACCCGAGCGCACGATAGAGCAGGATCTGCCGCGCGGTGGAATCGAGCAGGTCATCGCCCCGGACGATCTCGGTGACGCCCTGCGCCGCGTCATCGACAACCACCGCGAGCTGGTACGCCGGGATGCCGATCTTCGTCCACACCACGAAATCCCCCACGCTGTCCGCAGGGTTGAACGACTGCGCCCCGGCGAATTGATCCGTGAAATCGACCGGTGCATCGGCTGTTACAAACCGCCAGTTGGTGTTCGTGTCGTCGAACTCGCGAGGCTCGATCACCGGTCGCATCTCCGGACTGAATCGGCTCTCGTTCCGAGCGGTCTCCGCGTGCGGCGCCGACGCGGCTGCGGCGATCTGCCGGCGCGTCAGGTCACTGGGGAAGACCAGGGCGCCGCTGGCGAGCGCGCGCATCGCGTCGGTGTGCCGACCGATGTCCCGGCTCTGAATGATCGGCCCCTCGTCCCAGTCGAACCCGAGCCACCGCAGCAGATCGATCGTCCCCTGCACCGTCTCCGGCTTCACCCTCGGCGTGTCCAGATCCTCGATGCGGAAGACGACCTTCCAGCCGTTCTTGCGAGCCATCGCCCAGTTGATCAGGAAGGTTCGAGCGTTGCCCAGGTGCAGCGCGCCGGTCGGCGAGGGCGCCAGCCGGGTGCAGGGACACGGTTGAATCCCGTCCTGATCGGCCTGAATCGACGATTCGGTCTCGTTCGAGTTGTTCGGGGTTGACGGGATCACGAAGAAACCGAAGATAGCGACCTGCGCCGCCCGATGGATCGGGCAACGCGACAATTGTCCCCGGAGCACTCCCCGATGCAGACCCTGACCGAAGACCAAGTCCAGACCCGCCTCGACGCTGAAGCGCCGGAGTGGTCCGATGCCGGGGGTTCGATCCAGCGGACGTACCAGTTCGACGATTTCGTGCAGGCGATCGCGTTTTTGAACAAGGTCGCCGACGCCGCCGAAGCGGCGCAGCATCACCCGGACATCCTCATCCGGTACAACAAGGTCACGCTGACACTGACCACACATGATGCTGGCGGGATCACGGACAACGATTTCTCGCTGGCGCGCCGCGCCGATAGCGCCGCTGAGGAATGATCCGCCGGGCTGACCGGTGCAGGAATCACATCACGGCAGCGCGGTGTACCGCTTCTCGCTTTTAATCTCATCGGCGAACCCTTTCGCCAGCGTCTCGGCGTCAACTCCGAAACGCTCCTTCATCGATGTCTCCCAGTCTGCACCGTTCTTGATGTCATCGATCCAGAGCTTGAACTCCGGTGCTTTGTACCGGAGCAGGAACTGCACGAGCATGTGGCTGACCGGGTAGGCCTCGTCCGTCGGCCACGACCCGTCCCTGTATGACAGCTTCATGACCCGGAGCGGATCGCCACCGATCTCGATGAACTGCTTGGCGTGCACCCAATGGCGCATCGGTCGTATTGACTTCGTCGAAAGATGCCCGGCGACATAATCGGCCAGCCCTTCGTTCGCCCAGGTCGGCAACCGTGCCGGTGATCGGTACCGGTACATAAAACCGTGCACCGATTCATGGATCAGTATCCCGGCGAATTCTGCGGTGTTCGCCTGCCTGTAGAAGGCGACGAATACATCGCCCCCTCGCTGGTGGCAAAAGCCTGCCGCCCAACCAGCGTCCGGGTTGTTCATCACCTCCTCCTCGAATTGCAGGAACGCGTCACGCTGCGCAAAGATATAGATCACGCATTTACCCGCGAAGAGATTGATCCCGCGAGGCATGCTCATCGTGGTGAGCAGGGTGTCGTACATCGCTTCGAGTTGACCGCCCCAGAGGCGCATCTCACGCTCGGTCAGGTCCGTCACCAGCAGATAGTGCTCGGTCTCATAAATCTCGAGAGGCCCGGCTCGCGATACCTCCGTTTCTGCTGCAAACCGCCTGAGCCGAGCAGTCGCCGCCGCACGCTCTTCGTCCGTCATCTCAGGCCAGGGAGTCGCGCCGGACTCCGCCTGCGAATCATCGATCTGCGAAGGGCGTTGCTCAGGTGAATCGCGAGGGTCCTCTTGGTCATCTTCGTTCTTCTCGGTTGCATCCCTCGGGTTGCCACCGGATTCGTAGAGCTCGATTGCCTTCGCAACGATCGAAGCGGTCTTCGAGTCGCTCTTCTTTGCAATCGAAAATGCACGCTGCGCGAGTGTCGCCTCATCCAGGATGAGCATCTCAATCCCAAGCCGTAGATACCCATCCGCATCATCGCGATCAATCAGCCGCCTTGATGTCTCGTAGACCTTCCTCGGCTGGAGCTTCAACCAAGGGACCCGCATCGACGTCGCCTTGCCCTCGCGCTGCACCCAGAAGTCGCCGAAGGACCAGGATGTGATCTCCCCACGAAGAGGCGTGTTCCGGCCCTCGACCTTGAGGGTGATCCGCAGCGGGCGGTCCAGTTGGATCGGCTCATGCTCACCGCTGACCGTCGGGACGACCACCAGAACCATGAGCAAGGCGAGCACGAGCAGGCATGAGAATTTCCGCATCTTCGCTCCTTGGCGTGATTGAGAGAGGGCCGGATGGGCGTTTCAGGTGGATTCTAGCATGATCATGAACGACCCCGGCTCCAAGTCCGAATAAGCCATCTTGGCAGGCCGTCAGCCGATGTGGCGGGCGTATCGCGGTTTCCATGCGATAAACCGCGCCAAACGCTGCATTACGGCCCCGAATCGGACCGATGAGGAGAGAGCCCGGTTGGCGCCGGGTTCGCAGAACACACCGTGAGGAGCGGACGTACCGAGAATATCCAGCCTCACGCCTAGGATTCCCAGCACCGGGACGAGCCCGGTGCAACCTACCGCTCGGAAATAGCATCGCACCCCATCCGGGGATGATCGAGAATACGAGAGGATCGGAGCAACGAATGTTTGAACGCTTCACAGACCGAGCACGCAAAGTCATGGCCCTGGCCAACCAGGAAGCCCAGCGCTTTAACCACGAGTACATCGGGACCGAGCACATCCTGCTCGGGCTCGTCAAAGAGGGATCCGGCGTCGGCGCCAACGTCCTCAAGAACCTCGACGTGGACCTCCGAAAGGTCCGCCTCGAAGTCGAGAAGCTCGTCAAGAGCGGACCCGAGATGGTCACGATGGGCAAGCTGCCGCAGACCCCTCGCGCCAAGAAGGTCATCGAGTTCGCCATCGAAGAGGCACGCTCGCTCAACCACAACTACGTCGGCACCGAGCACCTGCTCCTGGGTCTGCTCCGTGAGCACGA